>CAMLDZ010000085.1 GCA_946478985.1 uncultured Solimonas sp. | reverse complement strand
TTTTCTTTGCACGAGCAAAGAAAAGAAGGTCGCCCCGCAAGGGCGAAAGACGCCCTACGCCCAAAGAACCAAAGCGCGTTGTAACTCCCAAACCCGGCACGGCGCTCACCGCTCAAACAAAGCCATGCTCTCGACATGGCTCGTATGCGGAAACATGTCCATCACGCCGGCACGCGTCAGCCGATAGCCAAACTCATGCACCAGCGTGCCCGCATCCCGTGCCAAGGTGCCGGGATGGCAGGACACATACACGATGCGGCTCGGCTTGCGCTTGACCACCAGCGGCAGGATCTCGCGCGCACCGGCGCGCGGCGGGTCGAGCAGCAGCTTGTCGAAGGCTTGCTGCAGCCAGTCCTCGTCACCACGCGCGGTGAACAGATCCGCTTTCTCGAAGCGGATCGCCAGGCCGTTGCGCTCGGCGTTGGCGCGCGCGCGCTGCACCAGGCCCCTGTCGCCTTCCACCGCCAGCACCTGCGCACCGCGACGTGCCAGCGGCAGCGAGAAGTTGCCGAGCCCGCAGAACAGCTCCAGCACGCGCTCGCCCGGCGTCAGCTCCAGCCAGTCCAGCGCCTGATTGACGGTCTGCTGGCTGATGCCGCCGTTGACCTGGATGAAGTCGGTCGGCTCGAACTGCAGCGACAGCGCGCTGCCGTCCGGCGAGTAGGCCAGCGGCGGCACCGGCTCGTCGAGCGGGCGGATGCTGTCCGGGCCGCCGCTCTGCAGGTAGAAGGTGAAGCCGTGCGTGGCCGCGGCCTCGCGCAGCAGGGCCAGGTCGGCCTCGCTGGGCGGCGCCAGCACGCGCAGCACCAGCGCGACGGTATCGGCGCAGGCCAGTTCGATCTGCGGCAGCTGGCGACGGATCGACAGCTGCGCGATCAGTGCGCCGAGCACGTCGAGCTTCTCACCGACGCGCGGATCGAGCACCGCACAGGACTTGAGCTGCGCGAGCAGGTTGGACTCGCGCTCGCGAAACCCGACCAGCGCGCCGCCGCGCTGTGCCACGTACTGCACGCCGAGCCGCGCCCGGCGGCGGTAGCCCCAGACCGGGCCGGTGATCGGCGCGGCGATCGTCTCCGGCTTGAGCTTGGCGATGTTGTTGAGCTGGCTCAGCAGCTGCTTCTGCTTGAACAGGATCTGCTGGCTGCTGTGCAGATGCTGCATCGAGCAGCCGCCGCAGGTACCGAAATGCTCGCAGCCGGGTTCGACGCGATACGGCGAGGCGGTCTCCACCGCGGTGCACTGCGCCTCGTCGACCTGCTTCGAGCTGCGCAGATAGCGGAAGCGCACGCGCTCCCCGGGCAGCGCGTCGGTGATGAAGGTGGCCTTGCCGGCGACGCGCGCAAAGCCACGGCCTTCGTGATCGAGATCGAGAACGTCCGCTGCGAATTCGCCGGCCGGCGGCGCCTTGGGCCGGCTACGCACCGATCCAGCCTTCGAGGAACTCGCCGAAATGCGGCTGGCCCTGCGCTTCGAGCCAGGCGCGCACGCGGTCTTCCTCGGCCTGATGCTGCTCCTGCGTCAGGCGGCCGCGCAGCAGTTCGAAGCGCAGATAGACCAGCCAGGTGTTGAGCACGTCGGTCTCGCAGTAGGCGCGGATGCCGGCCAGGTCACCGGCCTTGTAGGCGTCGAAAACCTTGGAGCCGTCCATGCCCAGCTTGCCGGGGAAGCCCAGCAGCAGCGCGATCTCGTTGAGCGGCGCGTTCTGGCGGCCGGTGTACAGCGCCAGCACGTCCATCAGATCGGTGTGCCGGAATTGATAGCGCGACAGGTAGTTGTCCCACTTGGTCTCGCGGTCGAAGGCTCCGGTGTCCCAGTAGCGCGGCGCGGTGCAGCCGTGGATCAGCGCGCGGTAGTGCAGCACCGGCAGGTCGAAGCCGCCGCCGTTCCACGACACGATCACCGGCCGGTACTTCTCGATGCCGTCGAAGAAGCGCTGGATGATCTCGCCTTCGGAGGCCGAGTCGTCGCCGATCGACCAGCACTTGAAACCATCGTTGTGGCGCAAGCTCACCGAGATCGCCACCACGCGCTGCAGATGCGCCGGCATGAAGTCGTTGCCGCGCTTGGCCAGGCGCTCGGTCTTCATCGCCATCCACACGGCGTCGTCGGCCATGCCGTCGAGATTCATCACGCGGCGGCCGCCGTCGAGATCGGGAATCGTCTCGATGTCGAAGACCAGCACCGGTTCCTTGAAGCTCACGAAGGAAACACGCCGGTGGAGATGTAACGGTCGCCGCGGTCGCAGACGATGCTGACGATGGTCGCGTTCTCGACCTGCCGGCACAGCTGCAGCGCCGCCCACAGCGCGCCGCCGGAGGAAGGCCCGCAGAACAGGCCTTCAACGGTGCCGGCCAGGCGCATGGTGTCCTCGGCGTCCTTGGCCGACACCTCGATGACGCGATCGACGCGCTGCGCCTCGAAGATCGTCGGCAGGTAGGCTTCCGGCCACTTGCGGATGCCGGGAATCGACGACTCGCCGTCCGGCTGCACGCCGACCACCTGCAGCTTCGGGTTCTGTTCCTTGAAGTAGCGCGAGCAGCCCATGATCGTGCCGGTGGTGCCCATGCTCGACACGAAGTGCGTGATGCGGCCGTCCGTGGCCTTCCAGATCTCCGGCGCGGTACCTTCGTAGTGCGCGCGCGGGTTGTCCGGGTTGCCGAACTGGTCGAGCACCTTGCCCTGCCCCTCGGCCTGCATCTGCAGCGCCAGGTCGCGTGCGCCTTCCATGCCTTCCTGCTGGGTCACCAGCACCACTTCCGCGCCGAATGCCTTCATCACCGCGCGGCGTTCTACCGACAGATGCGCCGGCATGATCAGGCGCATCTTGTAGCCTTTGACGGCGGCCGCCATCGCCAGGGCGATGCCGGTGTTGCCGCTGGTCGCTTCGATCAGCACGTCGCCCGGCTTGATCTCCCCGCGTTCCTCGGCGCGCCGGATCATCGAATATGCCGGACGGTCCTTGACCGAACCGGCGGGGTTGTTGCCTTCCAGCTTGACCAGCAGCGTGTTGTTGCCGATGCCGGGCAGGCGCTTGAGCTGGGCGAGCGGCGTGTTGCCGATAGAATCGGCGAGAGTCGGGTAGGTCATGCGCGAATTTTACGCCAGAGGTCCGCTTTGAGAGTGAGCGAGTACAGCCACCGCCCCCTGCCGGGCTTCTGGGCGTTCTGCACGCTGCTGGCGCTGCTGGTGGCGACTTGCATGTGGATCGCGTCCGGTCCGTTCCAGATGCCGCTGCCGCTGCGCATCGCCATTGCCGTCAGCATCGCCATTGCCGGGCTGGCGCTCGGCACGGTCGCCATCCGCAGCTCGCGCCGCGCGCTGCACCAGCTCGGCAGCACCCTGCGCGATCTCGCCGGCAACCGCCCGGAAGCCCGCGCCCCCCTCGACCTGGGTGGCATCTGCGGCGATCTGGCCCGGGATCTCAACCGGCTGGCCGAGCGGCTCGGCCAGCTGCGCGACAACTTCGACGAGCGCGTCGGCGAGCAGACCCAGCGCCTGCGCCGCGAGCGCGACCAGCTGGCGGCGCAGAACCAGACGCTGCGCGGTGCCGCCGCCCGCGAACAGGACGAGGCGCGCGCGCAGAGCGAACGGCTGTCGAGCATGTCGCACGAGCTGCGTACGCCGCTGACCGGCATCCTCGGCTACGCCGATCTGCTGCGTCGCACCCGGCTCGACAGCGAGCAGATGCAGCAGCTCGACACCATCGACAAATCGGCGCGGGCGCTGCTGACGATGATCAACGACCTGCTCGACTGGAGCCGGATCGAGGCCGGCCGGCTCAAGCTCGACGAAATCCGCTTCGAGCTGTACGACACGGTCGAGAGCACCATCGCGCTGCTGGCGCCGCTGGCCTACGAGAAGGACCTCGAACTGGTCCGCATCATCTACCACGACGTTCCGCACGAGTTGCGCGGCGACGCGCAGCGGCTGCGGCAGATCCTCACCAACCTGCTGTCCAACGCCATCAAGTTCACCGCCCGCGGCGAAGTGGTGCTGCGGGTGATGGGCGAGCGCGAGGAGTCCGGCCGCACCTGGCTGCGCTTCGCGGTGTCCGACACCGGCATCGGCATCGCGCTGGAGCAGCAGGAGCGGCTGTTCCAGCCGTTTCGCCAGGTCGGCCGCAGCCAGCAGGGCAGCAGCGGCCTGGGCCTGTCGATCTCGCGCAAGCTCGCCGAGCTGATGGGCGGCGAGATCAGCCTGGAAAGCAGCCCCGGCCACGGCTCCACGTTCAGCGTGCTGCTGCCGTTCAAGCTGATCGCCGCCGCCGAATCGACGCCGCACGAGAACCAGCCGCTGGGCGATCATCGCGTCTGGCTGTACGAACCGCATCCGGCGGCGCGGCTGGCCTGGCTGCACTGGCTGGAATTCTGGGGGCTGTCGGTGCAGAACTTCGCGTCCGCCGACGCCCTCGCCGAAGCCCTGTTCAACACCGGCAGCGGCCGCCGCCCGGCGCTGATCGTGCTCGGCCTCAATGCGCAGACCCTGGGCCAGACCTCGCTGACGCGCGTACTCGAACAGGCCGCCGCCGAGCCCGAGGCCGAACCGGTGCCGGTAATCGCGCTGGTCAACTCGGTGACACCGTCGCTGCTCGAACACCTGCGCGGTGCCGGCGCCAGCATCGTCCACCCCAAGTCGGTCCCGCGGCAGCGGCTCTACCTGGATTTGCGCCGCCTGCTCAGCGAGGGCCCGCAGACCGGCCTGCCGCTGGCCGGACGGCGCGCGCTGGTGGCCGACAACAATCTCGTCAACCGCCGCTACCTGTCGATGATCTGCAGCCATCTCGGCCTGCAGGCGCTGGAAGCCGCCGACGGCCGCGAGGCCTTCGAGATCTGGCGGCGCGAGCGGCCGGAAATCGTCCTGCTCGACGCGCACATGCCGGTGCTCGACGGCCTCGGCTGCGCACGCTCGATCCGCGCCCAGGAAAGCGGCACGCCGGCTTGCCGCATCATCGCCGTCAGCGCCTACCTGGAACCGGACGAGCGCCGCGCCTTCCTGGATGCCGGCGCCGATGCGGTGCTGATCAAGCCGTTCGACGAATCGCAGCTGCTGGCGATTCTCGACCCGGAAGCGCGCAAGCAGCAGCACTCTGCCGCCAAGCTGGCGCAGGACCCGGAATTGCTGGCACTGCTGCAGGAAGAGTTGCCCGAGCAGTACCAGGCGCTGGAACGTGCGGTCAACGCCGAGTCGCTGGACGAAGCGCGCGAGGCCGCGCACACGTTGCGCGGCACCGCGGCGTTCTATCACCTGGCGCAACTGCGGCAGACCACTGCGGCGGTCGAGGAATGGCTGCGCAGCGCCGACTCGCTGGCCAGCGGTCCGGTCGCGCGGCGGCGCCTCGACAATGTGCGCAGCGCCGTGAGCGAGACGCTGGCAGCGATGGACCGCGCCTGAACGGGCTCTGAGCATCGGCGCTGCGCCCCTGCGCCGCCGCGCTGCAGATGCGATTTCGCACCGTCTCCCCCGCGGGGTTCAGGCCGAATTCAGTGCCGCGGCGGCGTTGCGGATCGACGTGAACTTCATGCTGACGACGACAGTCGGTTTTATATCGGCGCGCGGATCTACGCGCGCCGGAGCACCGCATTCATTTGGTCAGCGGCGCGGCGATGCTGTCCCGGCAACACCCGCCGCCCACAGCAAGGAGGCTTTCATGACGAACGCAAGCGAAACGCTCAAGGACATCATCGAAATCGCCAAGGATGGCGCCAAGTTCTACGACGACGCCCAGCAGCATGTCGAAGACGCCGGCTTGCGCGCGACGTTCGCGCAGATGGCGAGCGCCAAGCGGGAGCTGATCACCGGCCTCTCGGTGAAGCTGCGCACCAGCGGCGAAGAACCGCCGCGCACCGGCACCCTGGCCGGCGCGCTGCGCAAGACTTACACCGATGTCGCGGCGCTGGTGTCGCGCAACGAGGCACGGCTGTATGTGAACCAGCTGGAGGAAACCGAGGACCGCTTGATCGGCGAGATGCGCAAGGTGATCGCCGAAACCGCGGACTTCGAATTGCGGCAGACGCTGGAAGCCTACTGGCCGAAGGTGAAGGCCTCGCACGACTGCATGCGCAAGCTCAAGCACAGTCTGGCGGCCTGAGAGATGACGATGAAGGAAAACCGCACCGAAGCCCGTCTCTGGGACCTGATTGGCGATGTCGAGGTGGCGATGCTGACCACGCTCGACGCGCACGGCGCGCTGCAGAGCCGGCCGCTGGCGACGCTGAAGATCGACGACGCCGAGGGCGATCTATGGTTTTTCACCACCAAGGATTCACCCAAGGTCGAGCAGATCCAGCGTGAGCAGCACGTCAACCTCGCCTACGCCGATCCCAAGGCCGGCACCTATGTGTCGATCAACGGTGTGGCGACGCTGAGTCAGGATCGCCAGCGCATCGACGAACTCTGGTCGCCGCTGCAGCGTGCCTGGTTCCCGGCCGGCAAGGACGATCCGCAGCTGATGCTGTTGCGCGTGCGCGTGGTGCAGGCGCAGTACTGGTCGCAAACCGAAGGCTGGATCCGCAGGGTGATCGGCGCGGCGCGGGCGGCGCTCAGTGGCGAGTCGGAAGCGCCCTCGGCTGCCGAAAACGCCAAGGTCGAGCTGGGCGCGAAGCGGCGCTAGGCCCGAGGCGGGCGCAGGCGCTTCGCAGCCTGCCGGGGCTGCGCGGCGCGCTCCAGCGTCACGAAGGCGCAGACCAGCCCGCCCTCGTCACTGAGCGAGACATGCGCGGCACCGACGCCGTCACGCTTCAGCCGCGCCGCGAGCTTGCGGCTGAAGCACAGCACCGGCCGGCCATTGGCTTCGCGGGTCACGCCGGCATCGCGCCAGCCGATGCTGCCATCGAAGCCGGTGCCGAGCGCCTTGGCGAAGGCTTCCTTGGCGGCGCAGCACATCGCCAGCGCGCGCGCCTGTCGCGCGCGGGCCCGAACCTCCTGCAGCTCGGCGGGCGCCAGCAGTCGCTTCAGCAATTTGTCGCCATGCCGCGCCAGCATCTTCTCCATCCGCTCGATGCGCAGGATATCGACGCCGACGCCGTGTATGGCGGCCGTCGGCGTTTCAGCCTTCACGGGCATCGCTGATCGCGCGGCGCATTTCGGCGACCGCGGCCGGCAGGCCGACCATGAGCGCGCGCGCCACCAGGCTGTGACCGATGTTGAGTTCGACGATCTCGGCGATCCGCGCGATGGCGCCGACGTTGTCTACCGTCAGGCCATGACCTGCATGGACCTCGAAACCGTCACGCTGCGCCTCGCGGGCGAAGCGCGCGATGCGTTTGAACTCCGCGGCGCGCGCGCGGCCGCTGGCCTCGGCGTAGCGGCCGGTATGGACTTCCAGATGCGGCGCGCCAGTCTTGCGCGCCGCCTGCAGCTGGCGCTTGTCGGCGTCGATGAACAGCGAGACGACGATGCCGGCGCTCGCCAGCCTGGCGCAGGCGCGGCTGATCGCCTCCAGATTGCCGGCGACATCGAGCCCGCCCTCGGTGGTCAGCTCCTGGCGCTTCTCCGGCACCAGGCACGCGTAGGCCGGCTTGTGGCGACAGGCCAGAGCGATCATCTCGTCGGTCACCGCCATCTCCAGATTGACCGGCACGCGCTGCTGCGCGCAGAGACGCTCGACGTCGTGATCCTGGATGTGCCGGCGATCCTCGCGCAGATGCACGGTGATGCTGTCGGCGCCGGCGGCGGCGGACAGCAGGCCGGCCTCGACCGGATCCGGATAGGGGGTGCCGCGCGCCTGGCGGATCGTGGCCACGTGATCGACATTGACACCCAGTCGCAGCAGCGGCAGGACGCGGGACTTGCGGCGCAAGGACATGATCATTTCAACGGCCGGCTATCGGCAGGCGACGGATAACGGGGCGACATTTTAGAGCGTGTCCGGCGCGCGCGCGTCAGCCGCCCGGCCCGTCCACGGTCGGGGGATCGACGGCCGTGGCGGCAGGCACGCCGCCGCGCATCTGCCGCAGCAAGCGCGGCGTCTGCAGGGGCTTGTCGCCGAGCTGCACCGCCAAGGCCGCCTGCAGCAGCCGGCGCGCATCGCCGCGCACGGCGGGTGTCGCCAGCTGCTCGTCGCGCAGCGCGATCAGGCTGGCACCGCGGTAGCTGCCGGCGGCGCCGGGCGGTGCCGGCAGCAGGCCCGCTCCGGGCTCGAAGCGGTAGCTGGCGTCGGCGTCCAGATCGTCCGGCAGCTCCAGCGCGTAGCCGATCTCGCCGAGCAGGTTCTTCTCGAACAGGCGCAGCGCCTCGAGCCCTTCGTCGGCATCGCCGCCCAGCCGCTGCAGGCTCACGGCATAGGTTTCGAACAGAGCGGCGTGGGCATCCTGGCGCGGCAGCAGCCGCATCAGCAGCTCATTGAGATACCAGCCGTGAAACACGCGCTCGCCGCTCAGCGGAACCGCCGGACCGGCGGCTTCGGCGCCGTGCAGGGTGCCAAGCTCGCCGCCGGCGCTCCAGCCCAGCAGCAGCGGCGTGAAGTCCTGCAAAAGGCCGCGCAGCTTCGACTTGGGTCCGCGCGCACCGCGCGCAATCAGCCCGACGCGTCCATGATCGCGCGTGAACACTTCGAGCAGCAGGCTGGTATCGCGATACGGGCGTCGCGCGAGCACATAGGCCGGCTCGAACTCGACGCGCTGGCGCATTGCCGGCAGCGCTATTCCGGCGTCAGGCCGAACTGCTTGAGCGAGCGCAGATCGTCGCTCCAGTTCTCACGGACGCGGCACCACAGCGTGAGGAAGACCTTGCGGCCGAGGATCTTCTCCAGCTCGCGGCGCGCGGCGCTGCCCACCAGCTTCAAGGTGCCGCCGTCCTCGCCGATGACGATCTTCTTCTGGCCGTCGCGCTCGACCCAGATCACGGCGTCGATGCGATCCATGCCGCTTTCGTACTCGTAGCGCTCGACACTGACCGTCAGCGAGTACGGCAGTTCCTGATGCAGCGTGCGCGTCAGCTTCTCGCGCACCAGCTCGGAGACCAGGAAGGCATCGTCATAGCCGACCAGCTGGTCCTGCGGATACAGCTGCGGCCCTTCCGGCAGGCGCGCGACGATCTCCTCGACCAGTGCCTTGACGTTGGCGCCCTTGAGCGCCGACAAGGGCACGACGAAGGCGAAGTCGTGCAGGGCGCCGCGTTGCTGCAGTTCCGGAAACAGCTTTTCCTTGTCGGCGACGCGATCGACCTTGTTGATGACCAGCCCCACCGGCGCGCCGCCGGCCTTGAGTCGTTGCAGCACCGCCGCGTCCTCGTCGGTGAAGCGGCCGGTCTCGATCACGAACACCACCAGATCGATGTCGCACAGCGACTGCACGGCCTGCTCGTTCATGACCTTGTTGAGCTGGCGCGTGACGCGACGATGCAGACCCGGCGTGTCGACGAACACGATCTGCGCGTCGTCGCGATTGACCACGCCCTGGATCTGGTGGCGCGTGGTCTGCGGCTTGTGCGAGACGATGCTGACCTTGCGGCCGACCAGGGCGTTGATCAGCGAACTTTTGCCGACGTTCGGCCGGCCGACGATCGACACCATGCCACTACGCATATCTGAATCCTTTGCTCATTTGACGGCCGCCGACTGCAAGGCGGTCAGCAGCTTCTGCGCGGCATCCTGCTCGGCCGAGCGGCGACTGCTGCCTTGGGCGTCGGCGCTGTCGTCGGCATCGACGAGGCTGGCACGGACGTGGAAATTGCGCTTGTGCGGCGGACCGCTTTCCTCGATCACCTCATAGCGCGGCAGCGGCCGCGCACGCGCCTGCAGCCATTCCTGCAGGCGGGTCTTGGCGTCCTTGAGGCTATCGGCATCCGGCAGATCGACGAGCAGGCCGGCGAACAGGCGCTCGCAGGCCTGCCTGGCGGCATCGAAGCCGCCGTCGAGATAGATCGCGCCGAGGATCGCCTCGAAGGCATCGGCGAGTATCGAATCGCGGCGGTAGCCGCCGGACTTGAGCTCGCTCTCGCCGAGGATCAGCACCTCGCTCAGCTCCAGCTCGCGCGCCAGCTGCGCCAGCGTCTGCTCGCGGACCAGGCTGGCGCGCAGTCGCGACAGCGCGCCTTCCTCGGCGCCGGGCTGGCAGCGGAACAAGGCGTCGGCGATCACGAAGTTGACCAGCGCGTCGCCGAGGAACTCCAGCCGTTCGTTGTTGAGCGAACTGGTGCTGCGGTGCGTCAGCGCCTGCTGCAGCAGCGCCTCGTCACGAAATCGGTAAGCGACGCGGCGTTCGAGCCGCGCCAGCGTGATCTGCCGGTTTTCGTTCAAGGCTGCACGTTGGCCAGCGGCACATCGTCGGCGAAGTGCACGATGATGGAGATGTTGTAGAACAGGTCGGCGCGCGCTTCGTAGTCGTAGCTGATGAAACGGCCGGCCTCGGTACGCTTGACCTTGATCTCGGCGACGCTGAGCTGCTCGACATCGTCGATGTCCCAGTAGCGCTGCAGCTCGCTGCGGATCGCGCTGGCTTCGGCCTGCGCGTTGTCGACGTCCTGGGCCACCTTGGACACTGCCGTCGCGACCTTCATCTGGTTGAGATACAGCGGCAAGGTTTTGATGACGATGATCGCCGCCAGGCCGATGATCGCCAGCACGAACAGCAAGCCGAACCAGCCAAGACCGGTCTGCGAACGCGGCGACGCTGCAAAGGGCTGGCGCATGGCGATTCCTGGTGAACGGGTCCGGATCAGGGATGCGGCCAGCTTAGCGGACGGCGTCGCCGATGCGCGAGAAGTTGACGCGGGTGCGCTCGGCGTCCCACGACATCCAGATCAGGAAGGCCTTGCCGACCAGATTGCCTTCCGGCACCGGACCCCAGCGACGGCTGTCGTCGGAGCCGTCGCGGTTGTCGCCCATCGCGAAATACTGGCCGGGCGGCACGATGTACTCGAAGTCGTCTGCCGGGCGATCAGGGTTTATCAGCAGCTTGTGCTGTACCTCGCCGAGCTTCTCCTGCATGCGGTAGACCACCCCGGACGGCGTCATGCCGGCGGCCGTGTAGGCACCGTCCGGATCGAGAATCGCCGGCTCGCCGTTCACGAACAGCTGCTTGTTGCGGTAGACGATCTTGTCGCCGGGCAGGCCGACGATGCGCTTGATGAAATCCTTGGACGGGTCGACCGGCCAGCGGAACACGACGATGTCACCGCGCTCCGGCTCGCCGTTGGCGAGCAGCTTGGTATGGAACACCGGATCGCGCAGACCGTAGGCGAACTTGTTGACGAGGATGAAATCGCCGACCAGCAGCGTCGGGATCATCGACCCGGACGGGATGCGGAACGGTTCGGCGATGAACGAACGCAGCATCAGCACCGCGAAGATCACCGGGAAGAACGAGCGGCAGAAATCGACGAAGCCATTGGGCTTGTCGATGGCATCGGCATTGAGCCTGGCGCGACGGCGCGGACCGAACCACAGCTTGTCGAGCAGCCACACCACGCCCGTTACCAGCGTCAGCACCGTGAGGATGACGGCGAAATCCCAATGTATGCCTTGCATGCCTGCCCGCTCCGAAAACGTGGTTGCCGCTATTTCTTCTTGTCAACGCCGAGCACCGCCAGGAAGGCTTCCTGCGGAATCTCGACCGAACCGACCTGCTTCATGCGCTTCTTGCCCTCTTTCTGCTTCTCGAGGAGCTTCTTCTTGCGCGAGGTGTCACCGCCGTAGCACTTGGCGGTGACATCCTTGCGCAGCGCCTTGACGGTGCTGCGCGCGATGATCTTGGCGCCGATCGCCGCCTGGATGGCGATATCGAACATCTGCCGATGAATGACTTCCTGCATGCGCTCGCAGAGGTCGCGTCCGCGCGGATAGGCGTTGTCGCGGTGGACGATCGAGGCCAGCGCGTCGACCTTGTCGCCGTTGACCAGCACGTCGAGCTTGACCAGGTCCGCCGCCTGGAAGCGCACGAACTCGTACTCGAACGAGGCGTAGCCGCGCGAGGTGCTCTTGAGGCGGTCGAAGAAGTCGAGCACGACTTCGGCCATCGGCATCTCGACTTCCATCTGCACCTGGCTGCCGAGGTAGCGCAGGTTCTTCTGCACGCCGCGCTTTTCCATGCACAGCTGCATGACGCTGCCGACGTAGTCCGGCGGCATCAGGATGCGTGCGTTGATGATCGGCTCGCGGATCTCGTCGATCGAGCCCGGCTCGGGCAGTTCGGCCGGGTTGTCGACGCGGATGACGTCGCCATCCGACTTGAGCACCTCGTAGACCACCGACGGCGCCGTGGTGATCAGGTTGAGGTTGTATTCGCGCTCCAGACGCTCCTGCACGATCTCCATGTGCAGCATGCCCAGGAAGCCGATGCGGAAGCCGAAGCCCAGCGCGGTGGAATTCTCCGGTTCGAACTGCAGCGCCGAGTCGTTGAGGCGCAGCTTCTGCAGCGACTCGCGGAAATCCTCGAAATCGTCGGCGTCGACCGGGAACATGCCGGCGAACACGCGCGGTTGCACCTCGCGATATCCGCCCAGCGGCGCCTCGCAGGGATTGCTGGCGAGCGTCAGGGTGTCACCGACCGGCGCGCCGAAGATGTCCTTGATGCCGGCAACGATGAAGCCGACCTCGCCGCATTCGAGCCGATCCTTGAACACGCGCTTCGGCGAGTTCACGCCCATCATCGTGATCTCGTAATCCTTGCCGGTCGACATCACGCGGATCTTCTGGCCCTTCTTCACCGAGCCGTTGTAGATGCGCACCAGCGAGACGACGCCGAGATAGTTGTCGAACCAGGAGTCGACGATCGAGGCCTGCAGCTTGCCGTCGGGATTGCCATTGGGCGGCGGCAGCGTTGCGACGACCGCTTCCAGCACGTCTGGTACGCCCAGGCCGGTCTTGGCCGAGATGCGCAGCGCGCCTTCGGCCGGAATGCCGATGACCTGCTCGATCTCGTCGCAGACGCGTTCCGGCTCGGCGTTCTGCAGATCGATCTTGTTCAAAACCGGCAGCACTTCGAGATTCTGTTCGAGCGCGGTGTAGCAGTTGGCCACCGACTGCGCCTCGACGCCTTGCGAGGCGTCGACCACCAGCAGCGCGCCTTCGCAGGCGGCCAGCGAGCGGCTGACTTCATAGGA
>CAMLDZ010000084.1 GCA_946478985.1 uncultured Solimonas sp. | reverse complement strand
CCACGACCTTCCGCGGCTTCATGGGCACCGATGAGCGCATGCGCCAGTGGGCGGCACGCCAGCACTCGCTGCCCAAGGCGATCTTCATCCGCGATGGTTACGTGACGCCGGCCGATATCGCGCGCCAGGTGCCCAAGGCGCTGTTCGCGCAGGTCTCGCCGGGCGTCTATGTGGCGCGGCTGCCGATCAGCGTGCAGCCGGGGGCGATCTTTCACATCGACGATTCGGTCAAGGATTTCCGCCTGTCGCTGGACCGCGGCAGCTTCCTCGTCAACGAGGGCAAGCTGTTTCTCACCGGCACGCAGCTGCGCGGCTGGAACGAGGCCAAGAAGGCGCCATCGCTGTGGTTCGACAAGGATGCGTTTCGCCCCTTCATCGTCTCCTGGGGCGGCTCGCAAACCTATATCGTCAAGAGTTCCGTCTCCAATCTCGGTTACGCGGCATCGAAGTCGTACGGCGTATCGATCTCGCAGTACTCGCCGTCGATGGCGCCGCTGATGAACAAGCCCAATCCGACCGGCTGGATCATCGATTCCGAGTTCTACGACAACTGGTACGGCTTCTATTGCTACGAGACCGACGACTTCGTGATCCGCGGCAGCACCTACCGCGACAACATCGTCTACGGCATCGATCCGCACGACCGCTCCAAGCGCCTGATCATTGCCGAGAACAAGGCCTACAACACGCACAAGAAGCACGGCATCATCGTCTCGCGCGAAGTCAACGACAGCTGGATCATCAACAACGAGGCCTACGACAACACGCTGTCGGGCATCGTCATCGACCGCAACAGCATCAACAACGTTGTCGCGCAGAACCGCTCCTATCGCAACCACTCGGACGGCATCACTGTCTACGAGAGCCCGCGCACGCTGATGTGGCAGAACCTGGTCAGCGCCAACCGCCGCCATGGCATCCGCGTGCGCAACAGCACCAACGTGCGCCTGCACGAGAACATTGCGGTCGGCAACGGTCTTTCCGGCGTCTACGGGCACGTCAAGAACCTCGCCGGTACCGGCCGCGACATCCGCCTCGACCCGTTCCACACGCGCATCTCGATGACCGTGGTCGGCGGCCAGCTGGTATCCAACGGCTCTTCGCCGGTGTCGATCGACCAGCCGCTGTCGCTGGAGTTGTACGACGTCGATCTGCGCGCGCCGCAGCGTGAACTCGGCATCAAGTTCACCGGCATTCTCGGCAAGCATCAGCAGCAGGTACTCGACATCCTGATGCGGCAGAAGCGCGCGGTGATCGTGCGTCCAACCGATGTGAAGGTGACCGCCGAGGCTGACGGCACCACCGCGTCCAAGCATCCATAACGGTCACGCAGGGAGCCAAGCCGTGGTCTTCTCGTCGAACATCTTTCTGTTTCTGTTCCTGCCGCTGTTCCTGGCGATCTACTACCTGGTGCCCAACCGTGGCCGTGCGCGCAACTGGGTGGTGCTGCTGGGCAGCTATCTGTTCTACGCCTGGTGGCGGGTCGACTTTCTCGGGCTGTTCGTCGCGGTCACCGCGTGGAACTACCTGGTCGGCCTGCGCATCGCCGCGCATGGCCGCGGCAGTGTCGGCGCCAAGCGCTGGCTGATCGCCGGCGTCACGCTGGACCTGGCCACGCTGGCCTACTTCAAGTACGCCAATTTCGGCGTCGATTCGTTCAATGCCATCCTCACCGGCATGGGTGCCGAGCCGATGGCCTTCGCGCACGTGCTGCTGCCGATCGGCATCTCGTTCTACGTGTTCGAGTCGATCAGCTACATCGTCGATGTCTACCGCGGTGATGCCGAGGCGACGCGGCATCCGGTCGACTTCGCCACCTTCATCGCCCTGTTCCCGCATCTGATCGCCGGCCCGGTATTCCGCTACAAGGATCTGCAGGACCAGTTCGAGCAGCGCGAGCACAGCTGGGAGCTGTTCGGCCACGGCGCGCTGCGCTTCATGCAGGGCTTCATCAAGAAGGTCTTCATTGCCGACTCGATCGCGCCGATGGTGACGCATGCCTTCGGCCTGTCCGATCCGACCACTGCGGATGCCTGGCTCGGCGCGATCGCCTACACCGTGCAGCTGTACTTCGACTTCTCCGGCTACAGCGACATGGCGATCGGCCTGGGCCTGATGATGGGCTTCCGCTTCGTCGAGAACTTCAACCAGCCGTATATCAGCCAGAGCATCACCGAGTTCTGGCGGCGCTGGCACATGAGCCTGTCGAGCTGGCTGCGCGACTATCTCTACATCGCGCTCGGCGGCAATCGCGGCGGCGTGGTCAGGACCTACCGCAACCTGTTCCTGACGATGCTGCTCGGCGGCCTGTGGCACGGCGCCAACTGGACCTTCGTGATCTGGGGCGCCTGGCACGGCGCGATTCTCTGCATCGAGCGGATGCTCGGCGTGAAGGCCGATGCGCGGGGTTTCCGCGTCTGGCGCTGGGCGCCGACCTTGCTGTTCGTGATGCTGGGCTGGGTGATGTTCCGCGCCGACAACGTCGGAGTCGCGCTCAATCTCTACCAGGCGATGTTCGGCTTCGATGGTGCGGGCCTGTCCGATGTGTTCGCGAGCTCCATCACGCGCCTGCAGCTGGCCACGCTGCTGCTCGCCGCCGTCGTGCTGATCGTGCGCGGTGCCGCAGTGCACAGCCAGGCGCAGCGTCCGCCGCTGCAGGTCGGCGCGCGCGCCGGCTTCGCCAGCGCCGCGCAGTGGCTGGTCTGGCCGCTGTTCCTGCTGGCGGTGCTCAAGCTGTCGGCGCAGAGCTATTCGCCGTTCCTCTACTTCCAGTTCTAAAGCGAGCCCTTGTCCATGAGCACTCCAGAACTCCAGCTGCCGCCGATCCGCAGCCGCCTGACGCTGGCCCTGCATGCCCTGCTGTTCACCGGCGCGGTCGTGGTGATCGCCGTCGCGGCGATGGGCAAGGCGCGGCATTACGAGGGCGGGCCCGACCGCGACACTCGCGAGCGCCTGTTCGACGGTCGCATGGCGCAGGGTTTCGAGAAGCACTACGACGCGCAGTTCCCGGCACGCAACTTCGGCATCAGCGTCTGGGCGGCGATCGACTACCTGCTGTTCGACGAGGCGCAGACCGGCCTGGTGATCGGCAAGGACGACTGGCTGTTTACCGACGAGGAGTTCGTGATCGCCGAGGGCGCCAGTGCCACGGTCGACGCCAACCTCGCGCTGGTCGAGGCGGTCCGTGATCGCCTGGCCGCGCAGGATGTCCGCCTGGTGGTCGCCGTCGTGCCGGCCAAGGCACGCATCTACGCCGAGCAGTTGCAGAATCGCCAGCCGCCGGCCTTGCATGGCGCGCTGTACGAACGCGCGCTCGAGGAGTTCAAGGCTGCCGAGCTGGCAGCGCCCGACCTGCGTGGCGTGCTCGCCGACGGCAAGGCCAGGGCGCCGACCTATCTGCGCACGGACACGCACTGGACACCGCATGGCGCGGCCCTGGCGGCGGTCGAGCTGGCCAAGGCCGTACGCACGCAGCTGCCGGCACCGCAGGCGCCGCGCAGCTACCAGACGATCCAGGATGCCCGGCAGGCGCATCGCGGCGATCTGCTGAGCTTCCTGCCGCTGGATCCTTACTTCAGTGCCCTGCTGCCGCCGGCCGATGAACTGGTGCCGGCGCACACCGAGGCGGTCGGCGGCAGCGAGCAGGCCCTGCTCGACACCGCGGGCGACGGCTTGCTCGGCGGTGACGGCGGCGCGCCGCGCATCGCCCTGGTCGGCACCAGCTACAGCGCCAATGCCAAGTGGAATTTCGCGGGCGCCCTTCAGCAGGCGTTAGACGAGGACGTGGCCAACTACGCGCGGGACGGCAAGGGACCGTTCGTACCGATGCTCGACTACCTCGACAGCGCCGATTTCAAGAACGCGCCGCCGCAGCTCGTGATCTGGGAGCTGCCGGAGCGCTACCTGCCGGTCGCGCAGAAACGCGACGACGGCCAGCCGCTGGCCACCACGCTCCAGCCGGCGGCCCATTGATGACAAGGAGATTGACGATGACCACAACAAAACTGCCCACGCTGATCCGCATCGCCGCCGCCACCGCCGTCATCGGCGCGGCCAGCTCCGCCTTCGCCGGTCTGTATCCGCCGGCGGCACCGCCGGACGCCGCCTTCGTGCGGGTGTTCAACGCCACCGCCGGCGGCAAGCTGCAGGCGCAGGTCGGCGACAAGACCCTGCCGGCCGCCGCCAACGAGGCCAGCGATTACGCCTTCCTGACGCCGGGCGAATATCCGGCCAAGGCCGGCAGCGCCTCCAAGACGGTGAACCTCACCAGCAAGCATTGCTACACGGTCGCCGCCAAGGCCGACGGCCTGCATCCGATCGAGCAGGACTGCTTCAACAGCCAGCTCAAATCGCTGATCTCGGTCTATAACCTGATCGACGGCGCGACGCTGACCGTCAAGACCGGCGACAACGGTCCGGCCGTGGTCGACGGCATCGCCGCCAACAGCGCCGGCCATCGCGAAGTCAATCCGGTGAAAGCCAATCTGGCGGTGTTCAATGGCACCACCAAGCTCGCCGATGCCAAGCCGGTGGCGCTGGAACGCGGCAAGGTCTACAGCCTGTTCGTCACGGGTAGCGCCAGCGCGCCGGTGCTGACATGGGTCATCAACTAAATCCGGGGCGCGGCGGACGCCGCGCGCTCCTGGGCCTGGCCGCCGGCCTGCTGGTCACGCTCGGCGCCCAGGCCGCACCGGCGGTGCGCGCGGCTGCCGCCGAAGCCAAGCCGGCCGCGGCCGCGCCGCGCTACGACATCGCGCTGTGCTGCCAGCTGTGCCCGCGCGCGGCCGATCCGGCGGCCTACGCCGGCTCGCGTTATCTCGACGAGTTTCGCACCTTGCAGCAGGGGCGGGGTGGCTGGCTGTTCCGCAGCCGCGTCGATCTGGCGACGCAGTTTCCGATCAGCGACGACAGCATCGCCGAACTCGGCCGCCTGGCCGGCGCGCTGCGAGCGCGCGGCACCGAGCTGGTGATCCTGATACAGCCGCCGCGCGGCATGATGGACGTCGAATACCTGAGCGAGGCGCAGCGCAAGAGCTACGATTACAAGAGCGCACGCAAGAACTTCACGGCGGCGCTCGAGCGTATCCGCCGGGCCGGCGTCAGCGTGGTGCCGATCGACCAGCTGATGAAGGAGGACAAGGGCTATGAGTACTTCTTCCGTCGCGACCATCACTGGACACCGACCGGCGCCGAGGCCAGCGCCAGGCTGACCGCGGCGACCGTCAAAGCGCTGCCGGCCTTCGAGGCGGTGCCAAGGATGGAGTTCGTCACCAAGCCGAGCAGCCTGCTCGGCAAGCCGGGCACCTTCCAGAAAGTGGCCACGCAGATCTGCGGCGGCGCGTACTCGATGCAGTACGTCACCGGCTACACCACCGAGCTGGCCGACAACGCCTCCCCCGATGCACTGCTGGGGCCGGCGCCGGCCGACGACGCCAGCGGCGGCGGATTGCTGGCCGATGCCGGCGGCGACAGCGGTGGCCTGCTGGGCGATGCATCGGCAGACGGCGGCGCGCCGCAGGTGGCGCTGATCGGCACCAGCAATAGCGACAACAAGGGTGGCTACAACTTCGGCGGTTATCTCAAGCAGCACCTGGGCGCCGACGTCTTCAACGCCGCGCTGGCCGGTGGCTCCTTCGACGGTTCGCTGCTGAAGTATCTGCCGAGCAAGACCTTCCAGCAGCACCCGCCGCGCATCCTGGTCTGGGAAGTGCCCTGGCAGAACTGGCCGGGCGCCGACGCGGCATCGAGCAAGACGCCCTACAGCACCTTCCGCCAGGCGCTGCCGCTGGTCAACGACGGCTGCAACGGCAAGCCGGTGGTGATGCAGCAGACGGTGGCGCTGCAGGCGGGCAGCAACGAGCTGCTGTTCAACGGCGGCGGCAGGCCGATGGAACTGCGCGGCGCGCAGTACCTGCTCGATCTGCAGTTCGACGATCCGACCGTCAAGGACATGCACGCCGTGATCTGGTACTTCAGCGGCCAGCGCGAGGCGCTGAAGATGCATTTCAACCAGTACGTCGACAACGGCGGCCGCTTCGTCACCGAGTTCCGCAACAACCGCAGCGATTACGCCAACGCGACCTTCATGGGCGCGACCATCGAGATGGAGCAGCCACCCGTCAAGCCCCTGCAGGTGACGGCGCGTGTCTGCGAAACCAAGGACGTGCGTGTCGTGCAGGCGGCGGCGCCGGCGAAGAAGGGAGGCGCACATGCGGCTCATTGATACGGCTGTTGCCATGGCGCTGCTGGCGCTGGCTGTGAACGCACCGGCGCAGGCCGGCGCCCTGCGCGCGCCCGATGGCTTCTCCGCGGCTATCGCCGTCAAGCAGAAGCCCAAGGCCCTGCAATGCCCGGCAGCACCGGCGCCGTTCACGGCCACGCTGGATTTTCCGAGCAAGTACGAGGGTTCCGGCAAGGCGCGCGATCAGGTCAATGAGGCGGCAGACCAGCGTTACCGCAAACTGATCCAGCCGATCACCGACATGGAGAAGGGCGCGACCAAGATCGTCGACAAGGCCCTGGACGGCCAGAGCGGCGCGCTGGATTGCGCGCTGGCCTGGTACGGCAGCTGGGCCCAGGCCGGCGCGCTGCTCGGGCCGTCGGCCAATCACACCGGCAAGTCGATGCGCAAATGGGCGCTCGGCAGCCTGTCCGGCGCCTGGCTGCGGCTGAAGTTTTCCAGCTCGCAGCCGCTGGCCGCACACGCCGAGCAGGCCCGCCAGATCGAAAGCTGGCTGGGCCGCGTCGCCGACCAGGTGACGCAGGAGTGGAGCGCCGGCGATCCGCTCGACAAGATCAACAATCACTACTACTGGGCGGCGTGGAGCGTGATGGCGACCAGCATCGTCACCGATCGCCGCGATCTGTTCGACTGGTCCACGCAGATGTACGGCGTGTTCACGCGTCAGGTCGACGCCGAGGGCTATCTGCCCAACGAGATCAAGCGCCAGACGCGCGCGGCCGGCTATCAGCTCTATGCGGTGACGCCGCTGGCGATGGTCGCCGCGTTCGGCAAGGCCAATGGCGTCGATCTGGCGGGCCAGGGCGATGCCGCGCTCAGCCGCGCGGTCGGCCGCGCGCTGTCGGTCTACGACGATCCGGGCGCATACGAGCGCAAGACCGGCAAGCAGCAGATATTGGAAGGCGCCGACGAGCAGCGCAGCAAGATGGCCTGGCTGGAGCCGTACTGCTGGACGGTGAGTTGCCAGGGCGTCGCCGCCCGCAAGCTGCAGGAGTTGCGGCCGATGAAGAACTCGCGGCTCGGCGGCGACCTGACCCGGGTTTTCCGCAGCAATGGCGGCGGGGCGTAAGCTCTGCCTCCCTGAACGCACGCAGGAGTGCTGATGAGCTACAAGCCCGAGCAATACACCTCGGTGGCGCCCTATCTGCTCGTCGATGGCGCGCAGGCGACGATCGATTTCCTGATCGCGGTGTTCGACGCGCAGCCGCTGCGGGTGATCGCCGGCGCGCATGGCGAGATCCGCCATGGTGAAGTGCGCATCGACGATACCGTGCTGATGCTCGCCGACGCCGTCGAAGGCTGGCCGGCGAGCGCGGCGCACGTGCACATCTACGTCGCCGACGTCGATGCCACCTACGCCCGCGCGCTCGCTGCCGGCGCCGCGCCGATCCAGGCGCCGCAGCAGAAGGACGACGCCGACAAGCGCGGCGGTTTCCGCGATGCCGGCGGCACCAGCTGGTGGGTGGCGACGCAGCTCGGCTGAGGAAGACGCGGCGCGCCTACAATGCGCGCATGCGCAAGATAAGCCTCGTCGTCGCGATGGACGACAACCGTCTGATCGGCCGCGACAACGCCCTGCCGTGGCGGCTGCCGGACGATCTCAAGCAGTTCAAGCGGCTGACGCTCGGCAAGACCGTGCTGATGGGCCGCAAGACCTGGCAATCGCTCGGCCGTCCCTTGCCGGATCGCGCCAACTGGGTGCTGACCCGCGATCCGCAGTTCCACGCTGACGGCGCGCGCGTGTTCCATACGCTGGACGCCGTGCTCGACGCCTTCCCGCAGGGCGAGCTGATGGTGATCGGCGGTGCCGAGCTGTACCGGCAGCTGCTGCCGCTGGCGCAGACCATCCATCTCACCGAAGTCCACGCCCGCGTCGATGGCGGCGACACCTGGTTCCCGGCGCTCGACGCCGACGAATGGGAGCGCGCCGAAGTCGAGCCGCATGCCGCCGACGAGCGCCACGCGCATGCATTCTCGTTCGTGCGCCTGCAGCGCCGCGCGGGGCTTCCGTAGCGACAGCGGCGGTCGCGTCTGCGGCCAACGGTGGGTGCGAATCACTTTGTTATCCTCGCCGGCCACGACGAGGAGACCTCCATGGCTGATCTGAACGCTAAATTAAAGGGCGAATTCATCAAAGCCCAGGCCGACGTCAAGACGCTGAGCAAGCGCCCGGGCAACGACGATCTGCTGTTCCTCTACGCGCATTTCAAGCAGGCCACCGACGGCGACGTCAGCGGCTCGCGGCCGGGCCTGCTCGATGTCAAGGGCCGCGCCAAGTTCGATGCCTGGGCCAGGCTCAAGGGCACCAAGCCGGACGCGGCGATGAAGCAGTACGTCGCCAAGGTCGGCAGCCTGCTCAAATCGCACAAGTAGGATCGTTTCGAGGCCGCTTGCAGGCCGCGCACAAGTCTTATAATGCCGGCCGCGCATTCGTCACGACGGTGCGCGACAGGTCGATCCCGCCGCCGCGCGGGATTTTTCATTGCCGTTTCCGGTCGCGTCGCCGTCAAAGACGCTGAGGTCCTGAGATGTCCATTCCCGTTAGCCGCCAGACCTTCGATGAGGTCATGGTCCCCAACTATTCGCCCGCCGAGGTCATCCCGGTCCGCGGAGAAGGTTCGCGCTGGTGGGATCAAGCGGGCCGAGAATTCATCGACTTCGCCGGCGGTATCGCCGTCACAGCGCTGGGCCATGCGCACCCGGCACTGGTCGCGGCGCTGACCGAGCAGGCGCAGAAGCTCTGGCACCTGTCCAACGTCGTCACCAACGAGCCGGCGCTGCGCCTGGCCAAGCGGCTGACCGAGCTGACGTTCGCCGACAAGGTGTTCTTCTGCAACTCCGGCGCAGAAGCCAACGAGGCGGCGTTCAAGCTGGCGCGGCGGCGCGGCAATACCGAGTTCGGACCGCACAAGAACACCATCATCGCTTTCGACAACGCCTTCCACGGCCGCACGCTGTTCACGGTCTGCGTCGGTGGCCAGCCCAAGTACACGCAGGGTTTCGAGCCGCTGCCGGGTGGCATCCGCCATCTGCCGTTCAACGACGTCGCCGCGCTCGAAGCGGCGCTGGACGACAGCGTCTGCGCGATCGTGCTCGAGCCGGTGCAGGGCGAGGGTGGCGTGACCGCCGCGACGCCGGAGTTCATGAAGGCCGCGCGCGCGCTGGCCGATAAGTACCAGGCGCTGCTGATCTTTGACGAAGTGCAGACCGGCAATGGCCGCACTGGCTCGCTGTATGCCTACCAGCAGTACGGCATCGCGCCGGACGTGCTGACCACGGCCAAGGGTCTGGGCGGCGGCTTCCCGGTCGGTGCGATGCTGGCGACTGCCGCGGCGGCGCAGGCGCTGCCGTTCGGCACGCATGGCTCCACCTACGGAGGCAACCCGCTGGCCTGCGCCGTTGCCGGCGCCGTGCTGGACGAGCTGGAGAAGCCGGCACTGCAGGCCAATGCCAAGGCCCGCGAGCAGCAGCTGCGCGCCGGTCTCGATGCGATCGGCGAGCGCTACGGCCTGTTCAGCAAGACCCGTGGCATGGGCCTGCTGATCGGTGCGCCATTGCTGCCGGCCTGGCATGGCCGCGCCAAGGACATCGTCAATGCCGCGCTCAAGGAGGGCCTGTGGCTGCTGGTCGCCGGTCCGGACGTGCTGCGCTTCGCGCCGGCGCTGAACATCACCGAGGCCGATGTCGGCGAGGGTTTGACGCGCTTTGAGCGTGCGTGCCAGCGGCTGACGACAGCGTAGTCCTCACTTCGCCTGCTACGCAGCCAAAAGGCCCGCTCGTCGAGCGGGCTTTTTTATGCCGCGTCGCCGTCGGACACGGGCATCGGCGCAAAAAAAGGGCGGCCCGAAGGCCGCCCCATTTTTCAGACCACAACTTCAGGATCAGTCACCGACCGGCGTCGAGCTCGGGCAGGCGGTGTAGACCTTCAGCTGGCTCAGCGCCGTCAGCAGACCCGAGTAGCGGAACTCGACGCCGTTGAACGGCTGGGTCGTCGGCGTCGGCAGGCGGATCACGCTCAGCACTTCGCTGCCGTCCAGATTCAGGCCCAGCACGTCCAGATCGAGCAACTGCGGGAGGTTGAAGGTTTCAACGACCGTGCCGTCGAGCAGGGTGCGGACGCTGATCTGCGACAGCAGCTCGGCCTTGGCGACCAGGCCCACCGGCTGACCGACCAGGAAGCCGACGGTCTGACCGACCGGGTACGGCGTCGGCGACGTCGAATTGATACGGATCGAACCGCCTGCGCCCACAGCCCCAACTGGCAGATTGATCGACGCTGCCGTGAGGTCGATACCGTCATTGACGTTGGCGACATCAGTCACCGTGCACAGCAAGCAGATACCGAACACACTTCCGGTAGCCGTCGAGTTCGCCGGGGTGAACTGCGTGACGCAGAAGTTCTGCTCCACCGTCAGCGTGAACGTCGCCGAGCAGGCCGAGGTGCACAGCGATTGATCCTTCAGGGTGGCGGTCACCGTGACGGTGCCCGTCGCCTTGAGCTCGCCGGTGCCATTGGCGTTCGGCGTGAAGATGCTCGGATTGCTGCTCGTCCAGGTGACGTCGGCGTCCGGGATGGAGGCGCCAGCGAGGTTGAAGGCATCGAAGTTGATGCTGGTGCCAACCTGGCTGCGACGACCGGTGATCTCGACACCGCCGGCAAGGGCCTTGATCTGGCCGATACCCGTTAGCGTCGGCGTGACCGGATCGCTGTTGGCGCAGGCGGCGAACACGTTGACCGACTGCAGTGCGGTCGCCGTGCCAGCCTTGAGTTTCAGGCGCAGGCCATTGAACGGCAGCGAGGAGTCGATCGCGACCAGCACCTGATCCTGGCTATCGCTGGCGTCGATGATCGTCGTGCCGAGCAGATCGATGCGCAGCGGAATCAGATCGCCGCTGCTCTCGACGACGTTGCCGTCCATCAAGGTGTTGATTTCAAGCTGCGCAAGCAGGTTCGCCAGAACCAGCGTGCCCTTTGGCAGGCCGATGATGAAGGCCGGCTTGGAACCCGTCGCGATCGGCAGATACGGTGCGCCCGGATCAATCGTGACATCGATACCGCGATAGCCGTTGAGCAGAGCAGCGCCGATATTGATCTGGCCAAAGCTCAGCGGCAGGCTGTCAACGACATTGAACTCGTTGTTGGTGCCGCACAGCAGGCAGACACCGGCGCCCGGCGCTGCCGCAGCGCTCGCACCGTCGGTGGCCAGCAGCGGGATCGTGCAGCGGTTGGTCGTGACCACGAAGTCCGCTTCCGCGAAGCTCGAGGTGTTGGACTTCAGCGTGGCACGGATCTTCGTCGTCGGTGCCGGCGTGGCAACGCTCGGCGCCATGATGGCCTTGGCAACACCGTTGCTGGTGTTGATGGTGGCGACGGCGATATCAGCCGAGGTCCAGGTCACGGCGGAATCCGGTAGATCGGCTTCCGATCCGTCGCTGAACTTGCCGACCGCGATGAACTCCTGCTCGCGCTCCACGGCCACGTAAGCCTTGGCCGGGCGCACGCTCGAGATCGACTGCACGGCAGCGTCGCCGACCGTGAGCTGCACGGCATCGCTGATGTTGTCCGGGGCGGACGCCGTCAGCGTGGTGGTGCCCTTGGCGGCGCTCGTGACGGTGGCGATGTTGGTCGTGCTGTCGACCGACAGCGTCGCGATCGAGCTGGAACTCGGCAGCGACCACGTGACCTTGTCGGCCGCCTTGCGCGCCGGGCCGGTCAGGTTGTCGGTGTACGTGTAGTCAGCGCGGAAGCTCGGCGCGGCGCCCAGAGGGATTTCCGCCATGCGCGGATCGCTGCCGCTGATGGTGACGTTCGGGTCCAGCGAGACGATCGTCACGTCCTTGAGGACCGCCGGCGTCACGGTCAGCGTGGCGTCGTCGCTGAACGTCAGGTAAGAGGCGGTGACTTCGACTTCGCCTTCAGACTTGCCGGTGACCAGGCAGGTGCTGCTCGGCTTGCTGGCGCTGGCGCACTTCGCGTCGAGCGACGGTGCAGCGGAGCCGGAAACCAGCGTCGCCGTCCAGACGGCGGGGACTTCCTGATCGGCAATCGAGCCGCCGCTGCTGGTGGTCGCAAACGAGGCAATGGCCTTGAATGACTTCGGGATGCCGACCGGGCTGCTGGCGGTGGCCGGATCGACTTTCAGTGCGGTGACGCGGCCGACGATGAACTTCGCAGTGCCGCTGACGCCGCCGACCGTGGCGGTCAGCGTGCCTTCGCCTTCAGTCGTGTTGGCCTGAACGCTGACGTTCTCGCCGTTCGGTGACAGGGTGCCGAGCGCAGCCGGCGCCAGCGTCCAGGTGATCGTTTCACCGGTCGGGAATGCCACCGGCGTCGGGCTGTCGCTGTAGATACCCATCGCCGTGTAGGAAGTCGTGCCATTCGGCGCGACTACCGCGGTGGTCGGCGTGATCGAGATCTGCCGCAGCACGCGGCCTTCGCCGGTCAGCGTGGCGGTGGTCGACACGCCGTCACGCGAAGCGGTGATCGTCGTCGTGCCTTTGCCCGCTCCCGTTGCGATACCGGTCGCAGCGTCGATGGTGGCGATTTCCGGTGCGCTGGAGGTCCAGTTCACTTCGGTCGTGATGACGCGCGTGGTGTCGGCAACACCCGGCTGGCTGGTGAACGTGCCGACGGCTTCGAACTGCTTGGTTTCGCCGGTGCCGATCGACGCCGTCTTCGGCGTTACCGCAATTGATTTGAGAACCGGCTGGAAGTCAGGGCTGTTTGCGCCCCCGCCTCCGCCTCCGCACGCTGCAAGTGTGAGCGCACACAGGGCGCCCAACCAAAGTCGAAATCCTTTCATCGAGAACTCCC
>CAMLDZ010000083.1 GCA_946478985.1 uncultured Solimonas sp. | reverse complement strand
CGTTTGGACACGCTGGAAAGTGACTCAATGTCACTTTCCAGTAGCCAAACGCGGGGTGAGGGCGCTTTTGCCGTTGCTTTTGATTCCGGGGCCCCTATGGCAGCGCCGGGCGCAGCGTCGCGCGCAGGGGTGAGCGGCCATGGATGGCCGCGAAAGTCGCCCTTGCGACAGGATGTCGCATGGGCGACGGCCCCGAGCACGGTGCTGCGGCCGGGCACCGGCGTCCGCAGGACGCCAGCGCGGACATCGGGGCGTGCTTTCTTTTGCTTCCTTTTCTTTGCACGAGCCAAGAAAAGGAAGTCACCCCGCAAGGGCGAAAGACGCCCTACACACAAAGAACCAAAGCGCGTTGTAACCCACAAACCAAAGCGCCCGCTCCTTGCGAAGCGGGCGCCTCGTACAGCAAACCGCGAAAGCCTTTAACCCTGCGGCAGATACACCGACTGCAGTTGCTGGTAGGCGGCGATCGATTCCGGACCCATCTCGCGGCCCAGGCCCGAGGCCTTGATGCCGCCGAACGGCGAGGCCATGTCGATCACGTAACCGTTGACGCCGATGGTGCCGGTCTGCACGCGGCGGGCAATGTTCTGCGCGCGCTTGGAGTCCGACGACCAGACCGTGCCGCCGAGGCCGTATTCAGAGTCGTTGGCGATCTTCACCGCCTCGTCGTCATCGCTGTACTTGATGATCGACAGCACGGGGCCGAAGATTTCCTCCTGCGCGATCGTCGCCTTGTTGGACACGTCGGCAAACACCGTCGGCTCGACGAACCAGCCGTCCCCCGCATCCTTCGGACGGCCACCACCGGCGACCAGGCGCGCCTCGCCCTTGCCCTTGGCGATGTAGCTCTCGACGCGCTCGCGGTGCTCCTTGGAGGCGAGCGGGCCGATCTGCGTGTTCTTGTCCAGCGAGTTGCCGACCTTCAGCGACGAAGCAAACCCGGCGATCGCGTCGACGATCTCCTGGTAGCGGCTGGCCGGCGCGAGGATACGGGTCGAGATCGCGCAGGTCTGGCCGTTGTTGGCAAAGATCGAGAAGTAGATGTTCTTGATCATGTCGTCGACCTTGACGTCGTCGAGGATGATGCCGGCCGACTTGCCGCCCAGCTCCAGGCTGACCGGACGCAGCAGGCGGCCGCAGACCTCGGCGATCTTGCGACCGGCCGCAGTCGAGCCGGTGAAGGCCACCTTGTCGATGCCCGGATGCGAGACCAGGTAGGCGCCCAGCTCGCGGCCGCCCGGCACCCAGCTGATGACGCCGGCGGGGACGCCGGCTTCCTCGGCGGCCTCGGCGATGACGTAGCAGTCGAATACCGTGCCCGGCGAGGGCTTGAGGACGATCGTCGAGCCGCTGGCCAGTGCCGGGCCGATCTTCATCATCGACAGCACCACCGGGTAGTTCCACGGCACGATGCCGCCGACCACGCCGACCGGCACGCGGCGCACCAGCGTGTCGAAGCCCAGCGGCGACGGCCGGCGCTCCTCGGTCTGCAGCTTTTCGGTCAGCGCGGCGTAGTAACGCAGCAGGCCGACGGTGTAGCCACCTTCATAGGCTTCCGACAGGCTCAGCGGCATGCCGTTCTGCATCGACACCGCGCGCGACAGGCGGTCGATGCGCTTTTCCACGGCGGCGGCGAAGCGGTTCAGCACCGCCGCACGCTCCGCCGGCGTCGTCTCGCCCCAGGCGCCGTCGAGCGCGGCGCGAGCGGCCTTGATGGCGGCGTCGATATCCGCCTCGCTGCCGTCCGGCACGCTGCCGATCACGGTACCGGTATTGGCGCCGTACACATCGATGCGCCCCGACGAGGCCGGCTGCGTCCACGCGCCGCCGATGTAGAACTTGTCGTGATGGATCTGTTCCTGTGCAGTCATGAATCTCGCTCCGTTAGTCTCTGATGGCATGTCCGCCTCTTTTCGCTTGCGCTAATGAGTCGCGTTCATGCGTTTAGTATTCCCGGCTCGGCGGGTCGGCGACAAGCATACGCAAGTCTTCAGGTGCAGGTAATGACGTGCGCAAAGCCGGCGTGGCTGCGAAACTTCGCCGCCATTGTCCGCAACGACCCCATTTCAGGAGCCTCCGATGTCAGAAGCACCAACCCTTCGTCTGGAACGCCCGCGCCCGGGTGTGCTGCTGGTCACGATCGATCGCGCCGACCGCATGAACTCGATGACGCTGGGCATGTTCGACGAACTGCAGGCGCTCGCCGACTCGCTGAAGTCCGATCTGGAGACCCGCGTGGTGATCCTCACCGGCGACGGCCAGCGCGCGTTCTGCGCCGGTTACGATCTGGAAGCGGCGGACGGCCTGACGGCGCTCGGCGCCGAAGGCATGTACCTGCTGCAGAGCAAGGCCGGTCGCGCACTGGAGTCCTTGCGCGCCGCGCCGCAGCCGGTGATCGCGGCGATCAACGGCGCCGCCGCCGGCGGCGGCATGAGCCTGGCGCTGGCCGCCGACATCCGCCTCGGCTCGCCCAAGGCCAAGTTCAATGCCGCCTTCGTGCGCATCGGCCTGACCGCCGGCGACCTCGGTGCGTCCTGGCATCTGCCGCGCATCGTCGGCCCGGGCATCGCCTCGGAGCTGATGTACACCGGCCGTTTCGTCGAAGCCGAGGAAGCCGCACGCCTGGGCCTGCTCAATCGCGTGGTGCCGGCCGAGCAGTTGCTCGACGCCTGCCTGGAGATGGCGGCGCAGATCTGCCAGAACTCGCCCTACGGCGTGCGCCTGAGCAAGACCGCGATGCAGGCCAATCTCGACGGCCTGTCGCTGCACTCGGCGCTGGAGCTGGAAAACCGCGGCCAGGCCCTGGCCACCTGCGGCAAGGACATGCCGGAGGCGCTGGCGGCATTCAAGGAAAAGCGCGCGCCCAAGTTCGCGGTTTAATCAGCCGTCGATTCAAACAGTCGCATCACCGGCGACGCCCGCGCTGCAGCGCCTTGCACGGCGCTGCAGCGCGGGCTTACAGTCGCCTCGCCTCAGGTGCCCGGCCGGTCTGACGACCGACGGGTGAAACGGGAAGCAGGTGAAATCCCTGCGCTGCCCCCGCAACGGTAAGCGAAGACATCCGGCCATCCGCCACTGTGCCCTGCACGCAAATGCAAGCATGGGAAGGCGCCGGTTAGACCCTGACAGGTCGTTCGCGAGCCCGGAGACCGGCCTGAGCTTCCATTTCCGTGGTCGCGGCGGGCGACTTTTTGCGGGTATGGCGAAAGACCTTACCGACCACGGCGATCTGTTCCACCGATCCGGAATCGTCCGCGGCCGTGACACGTTTGTTCAAATCCTCCACCGCAGCCGTCCTGCGGCTGAGCCTCGGCTTGCCCTGCTGCGCAGCTGCGCAGCAGGCGCCGCCTGCCGACCAGGCCACGCAACTGCCCACAGTGTCGGTGGTCGGCGAATACACCGAGCTGCAGGACAGCGGCGTGGTCATCCGCGTGCCGGTCGCGCCGCTCGGCAGCAGCAGTCTGGCCGAGCTGCTCGGCACCCTGCCCGGCGTGCAGGTGCGCAGCAGCGGCGGCCTCGGCAGCTATAGCGAAGCCAGCCTGCGCGGCAGCAGCGGCCGTCAGGTGCGAGTACTGCTCGACGGCCTGCCGCTCGATACCGGCGGCGGCGAAGCGGCCTCGCTGTCACTGGTCAGCCCGCTGCTGCTGGAAGAAGTGGATGTCTACAAGGGCCGCGTACCGGTCGACCTGGGCTCCGGCCTGGCCGGCACCATCAATCTGCGCAGTCGCCGCGCGCTGGACGCGCCGCTCGTCGGCAGCGCCGCCGTCGGACGTTACGGCCAGCAGCAGATCGACGTCGCCGGCCAGCTGTCGGAATCGACGCAGCTCGCGGTCGGCGCGCAGGCGGCCGACAATGACTTCCGTTACCGCAATCCCTATGCGGCCTTCGACCCCGGCGATCCGGAACGGCGCCGCAAGCAGGAACGGCAGAATGCCGGCACCGAACAGTTCTACGGCCTGCTGCGCTGGCGCGGCCCCCTGGAACTCAGCGCGCATCTGCTGCAGGACACCCAGGAACTGCCGACGCAGCTCAACAGCGCCAGCAGCAATGCCGAGCTGGAAACCCGCTCCTATGCGCTGGCACTGAACAGTCCGCAAACGGCGCGCTGGCAGTCCGCGCTGTCGCACCGCTACACGCGCGAGACCTATCGCGATCCGGACAGCCAGATCGGCCTCGGCGCGCAGGGCTCGGTCGCGGACACCCACCGCAGCTTCGCCAGCCTGAGCCGCCGCTTCGAGCAATGGCAGAACAGCACGCAGCTCGAATACACCGACTACAGGGCCGAGGATGCCTTCGACAACCTGCCGACGCGCAGCGCGCGGCGCCTCCAGCTCAGCAACGGCCTGGCCGCGCAGACGCCGGCCAGCGAGCAAACGCCGCGCCAGTACAACGCCAGCCTGCAGCTCGGCTGGTCGCGCGACACCGCCGATGGCGACGACGACGATCAATGGCGCTTCGAGCCGGCGGTGGGCGCCAACCAGCGCATCGGCGCCTGCACCGCCGCCGCCAATCTCGGCCATCGGCTGCGGCTGCCGACCTTCTTCGAACGCTATGGTGACCGCGGCCTGTTCCGTGGCAATCCGGATCTCAAACCAGAATCCGCAACCTACGCCGACCTCGGCGCACGCTGCGCCGGCAGCGGCGCGCTGCAGCGTTTCGAGCTGACCGCGTTCGGCCAGGACCTCCACGACGCAATCAGCCCGGCTTACAGCGCCCAGGGTGTCGGCCGCTCGATCAACACCGAGCGCGCGCTGATCTACGGCGTCGAGTTCGACAGTGCTGCGCGCTTCGCCGGCCTGGGCTGGCAGCTAGGCGGCACCTGGCAGCACACCGAGGACCGCAGCGATATCGCCGCCTCGCGCCGCCAGCAGCTGGCCGGGCGCTTCGAAACGCAGCTCAACGCGCGCATCGAAAGGCGCTGGCGCGGGCTGAGCCTGCATTACGCCTGGCGCTACGAAGCCGGCCAGTACTACGACAGCGCCAACCTGCTCAAGGCACCGGAGATGCAGCGCCATGACCTCGGCGTGCGCGGTGCGTTCAAGGCCATCGGCTGGTCGGCGCAGGCCCTCAACATCACCGACGACCGCATCGAACAGTTCAACGGCTACCCGGCGCCGGGCCGGCTGTGGCTGCTGACGCTGAGCTATCCGTATCAGGACCGCGGCGCTGCCAGCGCCGTCAACGACATCGCTACACCGACCCAGGGAGCCACACCATGAGTACCGCCATCCGATCCATGCGCTTCGCGCTAGCGCTGCTGCCGGCCGTGCTGCTGGCGGCGTGCAGCGACAATGACAACGGCGGCGATGACGTCGAATTCAGTGACGCTGCCGTGATCGCGACACGCACGGCGATCTATGACGCGGGCGCCGTTGCGCTGGTATCTGCCGAAGCCCCATACACGGCGCAGAACAAGCTGATCGCGAACAAGCTCTCCGACATCGTCGTGCGCAGCGGCGGCGATCACTATTTCCTGATCGAGCGCGGCATCGGCAGGATTTCACGTTATGAGGGCGAAAATCCGGCCAGCGCCGTCTACACCTATTCCACACAGCTGGCCGGTGAAGCCGCTGGCAGCAATCCGGCGACGCTGGTGATCGTCAACGACACCAAGGCGTATCTGCTGCGCTACGGCAGTGGAAAACTCTGGATCGTCAATCCCTCGGCAAGCTCGGAAGCCGCCTTCAAGACGGGCGAAATCGATCTTTCGCACTATGACGTCGACGGGGTGCCGGAGATGATTTCCGGCCTGATCAAGGACGGCAAGCTCTACGTCGCCATGCAACGGCTGGAGTCTTTCGCCGCCACCAAAAACAGTTACGTGGCCGTGATCGACACCAGCACCGATCAGGAAGTCACGACGGGCTCCGCCGCAGCCACTCTCAAGGGTATCGAGCTGCCACTGCGCAACGTCGGCGGCGGTTTGGTGGCAGGTCTGCTTGCCATTCCGGACAGCAGCAAGATCCTTGCGTTCGGCCCGGGCGACTACGGCAGCTTCCCCGATTACCTGGCGGCCTACGACGGCGGGATCGCCACGATCGACACCAATGGCTACGCCGCCAGCCTGCTGATCGATGACGGTGACAGCGGCACGCATCCATATGGACAGATCATCGATGTCGCCGCCGTATCGGCCAGCCGCGCCTACTTCATCGGCAGCACCGGTTTCGACGCCGATCAGACGCTGTACCGCTTCGATCCCGGTAGCGCGACGCCGACGCCGGTCGCCGTCAGCGGCTATGGTCCGCTCGGCCTCGGCTCGCTGGCGGTCGATCCAAGCGGCAATCTCTGGGTCAGCCGCACCGACGCATCCGCGCCGGGCGTGTCGATTCTCGGCTTCACCAGCAATACCGAGACGACGGTGAAGGATCTGGTCAACACCAGCCTGATCCCGATCAACATCGATTTCATCACGGTGCCGAAGCCCTGATGCCAGCTGAGCCTGCAGGATCACCAGGAAGCCGGGCTCTGCCCGGCTTCTTCATTTCTGGCGCCTCGCTTCATGCAGCTTGCGTGACACCGTTCACACGCTTAAAGTGCGCGCCGCTTCAGGTGCCAGCGCGCGACTGCGCTCTGGTGAAACGGGAAGCCGGTGCGCAGGTCACGTCCACGTCGACGGCCTGCTAGTCCGGCGCTGCCCCCGCAACGGTAAGCGAGTCAGGACCGGCCATCCGCCACTGTGCGTGCAACGCATGGGAAGGCGCCGGATCCGGATCTCCCAGGAGATCAGCTCGCAAGCCCGGAGACCGGCCTGTCGCCTATTGATCAGGATTCGCGGAGGGCGAAGCCGGACATGTCCGGGCGCCCGTGTTCCCGATCTGTCTCGCATCTTCCTTCGCTGCCGTCTTGCCGTTCCAACGTCAGCCTGCGCATGCGCGCAGCCAAGGAAACTCCATGCGCGCCATGCGCCCGCTGTCCATCGCCGCCGCCGCGGCCGCCCTCTTCAGCCAGACCGCGCACGCCGAACCGGCGATGGCGACCGACCCCGACACCATCGTCGTCACCGCCAGCCGTACCGGCGAGACGCTGGGCGAGACGCTGGCGCCGGTCACCGTCATCACCGCCGAGGACATCGAGCGCCTGCAGGCGCAGAACCTGCAGCAGCTGCTGGTCGGCCTGCCGGGCGTCACGCTGGTCAACAACGGCGGCCCGGGCAAGTCGACCTCGCTGTTCATCCGCGGCACCGAGAGCAATCACACGATCGTGCTGATCGACGGCATCAAGGTCGGCTCGGCCACCACGGGCTCCACGGCGATCGAGCAGCTGCCGGTCGAGCAGATCGAGCGCATCGAGCTGGTCCGCGGCCCGCGCTCCAGCCTGTACGGCTCGGAGGCGATCGGCGGCGTGATCCAGATCTTCACCAAGCGCGGCAAGCCGGGCCAGGGCCCGACGCCGGCCTTCGCGCTCAGCGGTGGCAACTACGGCACCGGCAAGGCCGAGGCCAGCGTGCACGGCGGCTTCGGCATCGGCGGCTGGTACAACGCCGGTCTCAGCCACTTCAGCACCGATGGCATCCATTCGCGGACCAGCAGCGCGGAGCAGGATCATGACGGCTTCCGCAACACCGCCGGCTCGGCCGCGCTGGGCTGGACCTTCCAGGACGGCGCCGAGGTGTCGGCGCACTACCTGCGCAGCGACGGTCGCAACGAATACGACGGCACCACCACCAACCAGTCCGACAACGAGCAGCAGATGGTCGGCGGCCGCGCGCGCTTCTCGCCGCTCGGTCCGTGGTGGGTGACGCTGAGCGCCGGCCAGGGCCAGGATCTCAGCGAGAACTACCGCGATCCGCCGGCCGCCAACGGCAGCGACAACCGCGGCAGCATCAACACGCACCGCAACCACTACTCCTGGCAGAACGATGTGCAGCTGGCGGCGCAGCAGCAGCTCAGCCTGGGCGTCGACTTCATCCAGGACCGCGTCAGCGGCAGCACCGACTACGCGGTGCGCGAGCGCGACAACACCGGCGTGTTCGGCCAGTACCAGGGCGGCTTCGGCGCGCATGACGTACAGCTGAGCCTGCGCAGCGACGACAACGAGCAGTTCGGCAGCCATCAGACCGGCGGCGCCGCCTACGGCTATTCGTTCGGCAGCGGACTGCGCCTCGGCGCGTCCTACGGCAGCGCGTTCAAGGCGCCGACCTTCAACGATCTCTACTACCCCGGTTACGGCGTCGCCACGCTCAAGCCGGAGAAGTCGCGCAGCACCGAACTCAGCGCCAGCGGCAGGCAGCGCGTCTACGGCGGCTTGTTCAACTGGGCGCTCAACGGCTACTACACTGAAGTCGAGCAGCTGATCATCTACAACGCCGCCGCCGGCCCCAACGGCGCACCGGACAACATCGGCAAGGCCGAGATCACCGGTGTCGAAGCGCAGCTCGGCGCGCAGCTGGAACGCTGGATCGTGCAGAGCTACTGGAACTGGCTGGACCCGGTCAACAAGGCCGACGGCGCCAACCACGACAATCAGCTGCCGCGCCGCGCACGCCAGACGCTGCGCCTCGACGTCGACTACAGGCTGCTGTCGCAACTGAGCGTCGGCACCAGCCTCTACGCCGCCGGCAAGCGCTACGACAACGCGAGCAACGCTACCCGTCTCGGCGGCTACTCGACGCTGGCGCTGCGCAGCAGCTGGCAGCTCACGCCCGCCTGGCAGCTGCAGCTCAAGGCCGGCAACGCGCTCAACAAGAAGTACCAGACCGCCAACACCTACGCCCAGGAAGGCGCGACCTACCTGGCGACCGTGCGCTACACGCCCGGCGCCCGCGCCGGCCAGAGTGCCGCCGGGCAGGAATAAGCGATGAAGGCCAGGCCCGCGCAGCTCTGCATCCTCGCCGGCCTGATGCTGGCGATGGCCCTCACCCGTTTCCATCACTTCCTGCCGGTTGCGGACGCCTCGTGGGCGTTGTTCTTCACCGGCGGCTTCTACCTGGCCGCCACCAGCCGCTGGACGTTTCCGCTGCTGATGCTGGAAGCGGTGGCGATCGACTGGCTGGCCACGCAGAAGCTCGGCGTCAGCAACTACTGCCTGACGCCGGCCTATGCCTTCCTGGTGCCGACGCACGCGGTGCTGTGGCTCGGCGGCCGCTGGCTGCGTCGCCGGGCCACCGAGAATCTGCATGGGCTCGCCGCATTCGCCGGCAGTGTCTTCGTCGCAGTGACGCTGGCATATGCGATCTCCAACGCCAGCTTCTACTGGCTTGGGGGGCGCGTTGCGCAAACCAGTCCGGCGCATTTCGTCGAGCGCTTCTTTGTCTATTACCGCCACTTCCTGACGGTTCCTGCCGTCTACCTGGCGATCATCGCAGCCATTCATCTGCTGGCACGCCGCGCCGCGGCCTCGCGCCGCAAGGCCTTGCGCTGAACCCTGCGCGGCGCATGGAGCGCCGCGTTTCGACATACCCGCAGGTCCGATCCTGCCCCTGGAGTTGCCGATGCCCATGAATGAACGCGGTTCGCTGCTGCTGGCGCTCGCCCTGCTGCCAGCCGCGGCCTTTGCCGCCGAGCCGGAAGCCCTCGCCGACACGCCGACCGAAGAGGCCTCGATCGAAACCGCCGCCAGCGATACGGAATCCGGCGCGGATGTCACTGCGACGACCGACACCAAGCCGCGGGTCGAGATCGCCACCGGCAAAGACGGCGTCGACGAACTGATCATCACCGGCAAGTCGCCGAAGGTGGACGTGCTGTCGCTGAAAGCCGTCAACGCCACCGGCTCGCGCCTGGGGCTGGAGGCGCGCGAGCTGCCGGCCAGCGTTTCCGTGGTCACCAGCGAGATGATCCAGATCCGCGGCGCACGCACCGCGCTGGAGGCGATTGAATCGGCGGTCGGCATGAGCGGCGGCACCTCGGTCGGCTCGATTCCCAACTATGCGACGCGCGGCTTCACCGGCAACGACATCACGGTGATGCGCGACGGCATCCGCCAGAACACCGCCTCGCAGTCCTCGCGCCCGCTCGATGCCTTCCTGTTCGACCGCATCGAAGTGCTCAAGGGCCCGGCCTCGCTGATGTATGGCGAGGGCGCGGTCGGCGGCGCGGTGAACTACGTGTCAAAGACCGCGCCGGACACGCAGCAGGGCGAGGCGCAAGTCAGCGTCGGCTCCTGGGATACCTATCGCGCCGCCATCGGCGCCGGCGGCCCGACCGGCGTACAAAAACTGTACTTCCGCGCCGATGCCTCGAGCTCGCGCAGCGGCGGCTACGTCGACGACAGCGAGTCACGCTACGACGCCATCGCCGGCGAGCTGCGCTACCAGCACAGCGCCGATACCAGCTTGCGTCTCAGCGCCAGCCTGCTCGACGACGAGACGCAGAGCTACTACGGCACGCCGCTGGTCTATGACGCGGTGATCGGTCTGGACGGCGTGGAGACCGTGCGCAAGGCCAGCACCGCCACCGACCGTCTCGTCAACGCGCGCATCGCGCCGGGCACGCGCCGGCTCAACTACAACAATGCCGACAACTTCGCCGAAGGCAGCAACAGCTTCTGGCGGCTGATCGCCGACACGCGGCTGAGTTCGCAGTGGACGTTGCGCAACGAGGTCTATGCGGCGACGCAGCGGCTGGACTGGCGCAACACCGAAAGCACGGTGTGGAACCCCAGCACCCAACTGATCGACCGCGCCAGTTTCTTCCTGATCTACCGCGACGACCTGCAGATCGGCAACCGTCTGGACCTGACGTGGAATGGTCAGTGGTTCGGCCTGTCCAACAAGTTCCTGGTCGGCGGCGTCTACGACCACAACGATCAGGACCGCAACAGCGGCCAGCCGGACGTGCCGGCCTCGCCGACGCCGGCCAGCGTGCCGCTGACCGGCTTCGATCAGGGCTTCGGCCCGTCGGTGCGCGCGATCAAGACCGTCAACATCAGCACCAAGATCAGCGCCATCTACATGGAAGACGTGCTGTCGCTGACCGAGTCATGGAAGCTGATCGGCGGCCTGCGCTACGACCATATCGAGGTCGAGCGCCGCTCGTACCTGGGCGCCGAGCCGTACGACAAGCGCTACGAACCGCTGACCGGCCGCATCGGCTCGGTGTGGTCGCTGACGCCGGCGGTGAACCTTTACGCCAGCTACAGCAAGGCCGCGCAGCCGGTCTCGCAGCTGGTCAGCCTGACCGTCTCACAGGACGATTTCAGCCTGCAGAAAGGCCGCCAGTACGAAGTCGGCGCCAAGGCGACGCTGTGGGACGGCCGCGCCAACCTGAGCTTCGCCCTGTTCGACATCGAGAAGAACGATCTGCTGACCTCGGTGATCGTCGACGGCACGCGCATCAACTCGCAGATCGGCGCCCAGGTGTCGCAGGGCGCGGAGCTGGCGCTGAGCCTCGCGCCGCTGCCGGGCTGGCAGATCGACGCCAACCTCGCGCCGACCTGGACCGCCGAGTACGAGGACTTCAACGAGAACCTCGGCGCCAGCGGCGTGATCTCGCGCAACGGCAACACGCCGCCCAACGTGCCCAAGCTGGTCGCCGGCCTCTACCTGATGCGCAGCTGGCAGGACTGGCGCGCGCAGGCCGGCCTGCGTTACGTCGGCGAGCGTGAGGCCAACAACAACAACGGCATCCAGCTCGACGCCTACACCGCCGTCGACGCCGCCATCACGCGCAGCTGGAACCGCTTCAGCCTGAGCTTGCGCGGCCGCAACCTCACCGACGAGAAGTACGCCGAGTGGGCGTCCGGCGGCGGCCTGATGCTGCGTCTGGCCGACCCGCGCGCGGCCGAGTTGGGCATGCGCCTGGAGTTCTGAGACTGCGGGCACCGGAGCCGGCGATGCGACTGAAATGGAAGCGGCCGCTGTACCTGTTCCATCGCTGGGCCGGCATCGTGCTGTGCCTGTTCTTCGCGCTGTGGTTCTTCAGCGGCGTGTTCATGATGTATGTGGAATTTCCGCAGCTGAGTCCGCAGGAGCGTCGCGCCGGCCTGCCGGCGCTGGACTTCAGCGAGGCGCGGCTGGCACCGGGCGAGGCGCTGGCGCGGCTGCAAGCCGGCGACTTCGACACCCTCGGCACGCCGTCGCGGAACCTGCCGCAGGCGACGCAGCCGGGGGCCGATCCCGATGCGCCCGTTGAAGCGCCCATCGAAGCGAAGAACCTGCAGCCGCTGATGCGGCTCGGCCGTCCGCTGTACCGCATCGACGCCGACGGCCCGGCGCAGCCGCGTGTGGTCGATGCGCAAAGCGGCGCGCTGCTGCCGCGTGTCGAGGCTGGCGAGGCGCAGGCGATCGCCGCCGACTTCGCTGCACGCGCGCATGGCCCGGCGCTGTCGCCGCGCTATCTGGACACCGTGCAGACCGACCAGTGGACGGTATCCGCCGCGCTCAATGCGCACCGGCCGCTGCACGTCTTCGCGCTCGACGACGACGCCGGCACCGAGCTGTATGTGTCGTCGAGCACCGGCGAAGTGGTGCGCGACAGCACGCGCGCCGAGCGCTGGCTCAACTACCCGGCGGCGGTCACGCATTGGCTGTACCCGACGCTGATCCGCCGCTATCCGGATGCCTGGGCGTGGATGGTCGACATCCTCTCCGGCGCCGGCGCGGTACTGGCCGTGTCCGGCATCTGGATCGGCCTGCTGCGCTGGAAGCGCAGGCCCAGGCCCGGCAAGTCATCGATCCCCTACAAGGGCCTGATGCGCTGGCACCACATCGGCGGCCTGGCCTTCGGCATCGTCACGCTGACCTGGGTTCTCAGCGGCCTGCTGTCGATGAACCCGGGCAAGCTCAACCCGCCGCGCACGCCGAGCGCCGAGCAGCTGCAGGTCTTCAGCGGCAAGCCGCTGACGCCCGCCGACTTCACCCTGCCGCGTTTTGACGGCGACATCGTCGAGGCGCAGCCGCTGCACTATCTGGCGCAGCCCCTGTGGCAGCTCACGCATCGCGACGGTCGTGTCGAACTGCGCAGCAGCAATGGCCAGACACCGACGCTGCCCGATGCCGCAGCGATGCGGGCGCGCGCCGCGCTGCTGCTGCCGGACGCGGTGCTGCGCGAGGTGCAGACGCTGCACGACTACGACGATTACTACTACACGCGTCACCCGCAAAACGGCACGCATCCGCTGCCGGCGCTGCGCGTGCGCTTCGCCGATGCCGACGCCAGCTGGTTCCATCTGGACCCGGCCAGCGGCCGCATCCTCGACCGCAGCACACGGCGCAACCGGCTGTATCGCTGGCTCTACAACG
>CAMLDZ010000082.1 GCA_946478985.1 uncultured Solimonas sp. | reverse complement strand
GTGCTTTCTCTTGCCTACTTCTCTTTGCACAAGCAAAGAGAAGTAGGTCGCCTCACAGGGCGAAAGGCAAGCCCAGCAAAACAAGTAACCCAGGTGAGTTGTAACCCACCAAACATCAATTCAAGCCGAGTAATACCCCCGATACCACTCGACAAACCGCGCTACCCCCACCTCAATCGGCGTTGACGGCGCAAACCCCACCGCCGACTGCAGCGCATCGATATCCGCGCAAGTCCGCTGCACATCACCCGGCTGCATCGGCAGCAACTGCTTCACCGCCTTGCGGCCGAGCGCATCCTCGATCACCTCGATCAGGCGCAGCAACCGCACCGGCCGGTTGTTGCCGATGTTGTAAAGCCGATACGGCGCCGACGAACTGCCCGGCTCCGGCGCCGCGCCGGACCAGTCGGGATTGGCGGTCGCCACCCGGTCGGAACTGCGCAGCACGCCCTCGACGATGTCGTCGATGTAGGTGAAGTCGCGCTCCATGTCGCCGTTGTTGAAGACCTCGATCGGCTTGCCGTCGAGAATCGCCCGCGTGAACAGGAACAGCGCCATGTCCGGCCGGCCCCAGGGGCCGTAGACCGTGAAGAAGCGCAGACCCGTGGTCGGCAGGTCGTAGAGATGGCTGTAGGTATGCGCCATCAGCTCGTTGGCCTTCTTGCTGGCGGCGTAGAGGCTGACCGGATGATCGACGTTGTGGTGGACCGAGAACGGCATCGTGCTGTTGAGGCCGTAGACCGAACTCGACGAGGCGTACGTCAGATGCTCGACGCGCTGATGCCGGCAGCCTTCCAGGACGTTGATGAAGCCGACGAGATTGCTGTCGACATAGGCATGCGGGTTTTTCAGCGAGTAGCGCACGCCGGCCTGCGCGCCGAGGTGGATCACCCGGTCGAAGCGTTCTTCGGCGAACAGCTTTGCCATGCCCTCGCGGTCGGCCAGGTCCAGCTTGGCGAAGCGGAAGCGCGGCTGCTTCTCCAGCTCGGCCAGACGCGCGAGCTTGAGACTGACATCGTAGTAATCATTGAGGTTGTCGATGCCGACCACCTCGTCTCCGCGCTCGGCCAGACGCAGCGCGGTGAAATAGCCGATGAAGCCGGCGGCGCCGGTGACGAGCAGTTTCATGCGCCCAGCAACTCACGGTAGACGGCGAGATTGCCCTCGACCATCGCATCGACCGAGAACGCAGTGGCGATCAGCTGCCGGGCGTCCGCGCCCATCTGCGCGCGGCGCGCCGGATCCTGTGCCAGCGCGATGATGGCATCGGCCAGCGGCCCGACCTCGTGCGGCGGCACCAGCACGCCGTTGACGCCGTCGTGCACGGCTTCCGGAATGCCGCCGGCGCGCGAGGCGACGATCGGCACGCCGGCGCTGGACGCCTGCAGCAGCGAAACCCCGAGCCCCTCGGCAAACGCCGGGTGGACCAGCAGATCGAGGCCCGGCAACAGCGACGGCAGATCCTCGCGATAGCCGGCGAGGTGAACGACCCCGTCGAGGCCGCGTTCATGGATCGACGCCTGCAACTCGTCATGCAGGCCGCCTTTGCCGAAGAACAGCACGCGCAGCTGCGGAATCGCCGCCTGCAGCCGCGGCATCGCGTCGAGCAGCACGGCGTGTCCCTTGCGGCGGATCAGCTGCGCGACCACGGCGATGACGAAGCTGTCGGCCGGCAGGCCGAACTCGCCGCGCAGCGCGTCGCGGCTCAGCGGCACTGCCTGTTCGGCATTGAAGGCGCTGCGCACGACGCGAATCTTGTTACGTGGCACGCCGGATTCAGCCAGTACCTCGCCGATGCAGGCCGAGATCGCCACGACGCGGTCGTAGAGCCGGTACTTGAAGCGCGTGACGAAGCGCGATTCCGCGTGATCGTTGCGTCGCGAGTAGACGATCGGCGTGCCGTGCAGCCGGCCGGCGAGCGCGCCAAGGATCTCCGGGCCACGGCGGCTATGCAGGTGCAGGATGTCGGGCTTCTCGCGGCGCAGCAGGCGCAGCAGCTGCGGAATCAGCCTGAGATCCAGATCGCCGCGCATCGGCAGCGTCTGCAGCCGTACCGGCAGTTCGGCGATGCGGCGCGCCGTCAGCGAATCGCGCGGGCAGACCACCAGATTGTCGATGCCGCGTCGCGCCAGTCCGTCGACGAGAAACGCGACCTGGCGGGCGCCGCCATAGAAGTTCTCGCCGGCTTCGACGTGCAGGACCTTGAGCATGGCGGGCGTGGCGGCGATAGGGTGAGGGCAGGCGGCTCATTATACTGGGCGCCCCCTTTTGGACGGCCGGGTAGCGGTCTGGATCTGTCGATGACGCCGATCGAAACGCTGGAACTGCGCGACTGGCAGCAGCCGGTGCCGCCGCCGATGGCGGCGCATGCGACCGAGGCGCTGGAATCCGGCGCGGTGCTGCGCCTGCCGCTGCGCTTCGAGCTGCTGGCACAGGAGCAGGCCCTGCTGCAGGACGGCGTGCTCAGCGGCGCGCGCAAGAACGTCGGCTACGACCCGGCGCGGCAGCGCCTCAAGGGTGCCGCCGGCGATGCGCAGACCGAAGCCCTGTTGGCGGCCATGCTGGCGCGCTACAGCCAGCTCACGCAGCGGCTCGCCGCCGCGCTGCTGCCGGCCTATCGCGGCCAGTTGATCGACGGCCGTGCCAGCTATCGCCCGGCGGAAATCGCTGGGCGGGTGCCGAAGTCCTGGCGCCACGACGATACGCGCCTGCACGTCGATGCGTTTCCGGCAACGCCGATCCATGGCAAGCGCCTGCTGCGGTTCTTCAACAACATCAATCCGCATGGCCAGCCGCGTCGCTGGAACCTCGGCGAGCCGTTCGCCGACGTCGCCGCGCGCTTCTGGCCGCGCGCGCCGGCACCAAGCGCGCTCAAGTCGCGCTTGCTGGCGCTGAGCCATGTCACCAAGTCGCGGCGCAGCGACTACGACCACTACATGCTGCACCTGCACGACGGCATGAAGGCGGATCTGGATTACCAGCGGCAGGTCCAGAAGACGCCGGTGGAATTCCAGCCGGGCGAAACCTGGATCGTCTACTCCGATCAGGTCTCGCATGCGGTGCTCAGCGGCCGCTTCATGCTGGAACAGACTTTTTACGTGCCGGTGGCCGCCTTGCAGTTTCCGCAGCGCTCGCCGCTGGGAGTGCTTGAACGCCTGGCGGGACGAGCGCTCGTGTGAAGTCCGCGGAGCTGCGCGCGACGCAGCTCCGCGGCCCTTGCCGGCGGGCTTGCTCAGCGCCCGCCGCTACCGCTGCCGCTGTCATCGGCACCGGTGCCATCTCCGGTTTGCTGGCTGCCGCCGCTGTCGGGGCCCAGCGTACCCTGCTTGCGCGCCTCGTCCTTGCTGATGATCTTGGTCCTGGACTTGTCCGGGCCGGACCTGGCGCCCAGCTGCACCTTGTCACCGTGCTGGACACCCAGCGTGCCCTGCCTGCGTGCCTCGTCCTCGCTGATGATCTTGGTTCGCGATTTGTCCGGGCCGGACTTGAGCCCGTCGGAATGGCCGCGCTGCGGCTCGCCCGCGCTGCCTTGTTGCTGCTGCGCCTGCTGCTTGTCGACGATGGTGGACTGTGTCTTGTCGGGGCCCGACTGGCCGGTCTGCGCCAGCGCCGTGGTGGCGGCGAACGGGGTGACGGTCAGCAGGAGTGTCGCAATGGTTTTCGCGTGCTTCATGGCTGCTCCTCACGATGGTATCGATGATGGATCAAGCCTCCCTTGAAGCTGGCGACGCGGCCTTGCGTCCTGGTGCGCCTTTGCACCATGGCCAGTACTGTCACCTTAAAACCGGCGCCGCGAACCGGCCCTGAATCAGCGCGCGCCGAGCCTGTAGTCCTGTTCCGATCCGGCTCGCGCGCCCGCGCTCAATCGTCCTGCTGTTCGGCTGCGCGCCGGCCGCGCTCGCGCGCGTCGGCTTCCCGCCGTGCCTCGTCGATCTGATCCAGAACGGCATCGATGTCGGCCGCGGCGCCGTCGTCGACGAAGCTGCCGCTCAGCACGCTGTCCGGGCGCAGTTCGCTGCTCTGGTAAAGCGCCCAGATCTCCTTGGCGTACTGGGTCTGCAGCAACTCCGGCGCGGCGCGCGCGAAGCTGTCGCGCATGTTGTTGATGTCCCGTTCGAGCATGCGGAATGCATGGTTGTTGCTCGATGCATCGACGGCCTGCGGCAGATCGATCACCACGGGGCCGTTGGCGTCGACCAGCACGTTGTATTCGGAGAGGTCGCCGTGGATCAGGCCGGCGCACAGCATCAGCACGATCTGGCGGATCATGAAGGCATGCCAGTCGAGGGCCTGCTGGTGTTCAAGCGCGACTTCGTTGAGTCGCGGTGCCGGATGGCCATCGACGTCGCAGAGCAGTTCCATCAGCAGCACGCCGGAATAGACGCCGTGCGGCTGCGGCACACGCACACCGGCAGCGGCGAGGCGGTAGAGCGCGTCGACTTCCGCGTTCTTCCACTCCTCCTCCTGCACGCGGCGGCCGCGGCGGCTGTGCTTGCCCAGCGCCCGCGCGTCGCGGCTGCCGCGGGCCTTGCGGCCTTCCTGATACGCGGCGAGCTTGTGGAAGCCGCGATGCTCGGCGTCCTTGTAGACCTTCGCGCAGCGAAGCTGCCCGCCGCAGTCGACCAGGTAGACCGAGGCCTCCTTGCCGCTCTTGAGCGGGCGCACGACGGCGTCGATGAAGCCTTCTTCCAGCAGGGGCAGCAGGCCCTTGGGCGTCTTCATGGCAGGCCCGGCTTCAATGCCGGCTCACTTGGCCGGTGGGGTCGTGGTGTCGTCGCCGGGTTCGGAGGACTCGTCGGCCCTCGCAGGCTGGCGGCCCGCCAGCTTCTTGAGCCGCTTTTCTTCCTGCTCCTTGGCTTTTTTGAGTTCGCGCTGGCGTTTTTCGAAACCGTAATTGGGCTTGGCCATGATCTGTCAATGGGTGAAGGGGCGGGCAGGGTAGATGGAATCGCCGTGACTTGCAGCATGATGCGGTCCGTGGCGATGGCCGGAAACCCCTCCGCCGCATGCAGAATTTGCCGCCTGACCGCACAATCCGCGTCCCGCGCCAGCCTCGGAGCGGTCCCCCTGACCATGAGGTGCGCGCGTGGAAGAAGCCCAGCCGTTCAGCAAGCTGCCGTTGTCCGAACCCCTGCTGCAGGCCCTGGCCTCGCTGCAATACCAGCAGATGACGCCGATTCAGGCATTGAGCCTGCCGGCCATGCTCGAAGGTCGCGACGTCATCGGCCAGGCGCGCACCGGCAGCGGCAAAACCGCCGCCTACGGCCTGGCACTGCTGCAGCGCATCGACCCGATGCAGCCGAAGACGCAGGCTCTGGTGCTGTGCCCGACGCGCGAGCTGGCCGACCAGATCGCCAAGGAGCTGCGACGGCTGGCGCGTTGCACGCCCAATATCAAGCTGACGGTACTCGGTGGCGGCATCGCCAAGCGGCCGCAGCTGGCCTCGCTGGAGCACGATCCGCATATCGTCGTCGGCATGGCCGGTCGCGTGCTCGATCATCTCAATGACGGCGCGCTCAAGCTCGATGCCTTGCGCGTACTGGTGCTCGACGAGGCCGACCGCATGCTCGATGCCGACTTCGAGGCCGACAGCCGCCAGATCGTCAGCCAGACGCCGCGTTCGCGGCAGACGCTGTTGTTCTCGGCGACGTTTCCGGACGCCGTGCGTGGCCTGAGCCGGCAGCTGCAGCGGCAACCGCTGGAGATCTCCGCCGATCCCGGCGCCGCCGCGCCGCAGATCGCCCAGACCTTCTTCGAAGTCGAGGCCGAGCAGCGCATCGATGCGCTCGCGCACCTGCTCAGCGTGCACCGGCCATCGTCGGCGCTGGTGTTCTGCTACACGCGCAAGGATGCGCAGGCGGTCGAGGCGCAGCTGGCGGCACGCGGCTTCTCGGTGCTGGGATTGCACGGCGATATCGAACAGCGTGCCCGCGACGAGGTGCTCGTGCGTTTCGGCAACGGCAGCTGTCGCGTGCTGGTCGCCACCGATGTCGCCGCGCGCGGGCTCGACATCAAGGATCTGGCAGCAGTGTTCAGCTACGAGCTGCCGCTGGACGCCGACGCCCATGTGCATCGCGTCGGCCGCACCGGCCGGGCCGGCCGCAGCGGTGTCGCCTTCCATCTGTTCTCGTCGCGCGAGCGCAGCCGGCTGGCGGCCATCGCCGAGCGGCTCGGTGCCGAGCCGGCCATCGAAACCTTGCCGGCGACCCTGTCGCCGGACCGGCCGCTCGCCGCCGATGTGGTGACCTTGTGCGTCGATGCCGGCCGTGTCGACAAACTGCGGCCCGGCGATCTGCTCGGCGCGCTGACGGCCGGTGCCGGTCTGGCCAAGGAGGTGGTCGGCAAGATCAACACCTTCGACACGCGGACCTACGTGGCGATCGACAAGAAGTTCGCCAAGCGCGCGCTGCAGGGCCTGCGCGATGGCCGCATCAAGAACAGGAACTTTCGCGTGCGGCCGATCGAGTAAGGTCGCCCGCGGCCGCTCAGCGCGGCCGCAGCAGTTCCGCCGCGGCCGCGGCCACCCGCGCCGGCGTGATGCCGCGCAGGCAGTCGAAGCGGCCGTCGCAGCTCGGGTGGCGGCGGCAGGGCGCGCAGGGCAGGGCATCGTAGAGGACGCGCAGCCGCGCCTCGTCGTCGCTGCCGAGCCGCGTGTACGGGCAGGTGGAGCCGAACAATGCCAGCGTCGGCGTGCCGACGGCGATGCCGATGTGGGTGAGGCCGGTGTCGACGCCGATCACCAGTGCCGCCTGCGCCAGCCAGGCCGGCAGTTCGCCGAGCCGGGTCTCGCCGGCCAGATTGAGCAGCGGGGCCTGGGTGGCCGCGGCGATCCGCGCCGCCGCCTCGCGATCGCCGGGACCGCCGAAAATCACGCAGGGTCCGCGCCCCATCGCCGCAAGCTGCTCGATCAGCTGCGGCCAGTACGGTTCGATCCAGTGCTTCTGCGGTCGCGTCGTGAACGGGCACAACGCGATGAATCCCGCCGTCAGCTGCCGTTGCTGGCGGCTGGCGGCGACGCGCGCCTGCAGGCCCGCGTCCACCGGCAACCGCGGCGGCGCGGCGATGTCACCGGTCAGCTGCTCGGCGAAATGGCGGTACTCGGAACTGATGTCGCGAATGTCGCCGCCCTTGGGCAGCAGGCGGTGCATCAGCCGCGCACCCGGCTCCTTCGAGGCGAAGCCGACGCGGTAGCCGCCGGCCAGCCAGGCCAGCAGCCGTGACTTGAACAGGCCCTGGATCTCGCAGACCAGGTCGAAGCGGCGGGCGCGCAGCGCGCGCCGCAGCTTCCACAGCTGCGGCGGCGAGCGCAGTACGTCGGCGCCGATGCTGATGCGCTCGTCCAGACGCGGATCGCCATCGAGGATGCCGGCGAAGCCGGACTGCGCCAGCCAGGCGATATGCGCGCGCGGCCAGCGCCGCCGCAGGGCGTCGAGCAGGCTGCTGGCGAAGACGATGTCGCCGAGCGCCGAGGTGCGCACGATCAGGATGCGCGGCGAGTCTGGCGTGGCGGCGGTGAAGCCGATGGCGGAGGGGCTGGACGACATGGCGCGCATGCTGCGGTGTGCGCGGCAGGGGCGCAAGACGTTTGCGCGGCATGCGATTGCCTATAATCGCCGCCTCAGGAAATGGCGCGGCCTTGTCGCGCAGCACTCTCACCCAAGCGCTCCGGTTACGACGCCGGAGCAGGATAGGCGGACTCAAGATGACTTCATTTGCCGACCGTGACGGCTATATCTGGTATGACGGCGAAATGCGTCCCTGGCGCGACTGCCAGACGCATGTGCTGACCTACACGCTGCATTACGGCGTCGGCTGCTTCGAAGGCGTGCGCGCGTACAAGACGCCCAAGGGCACCGCCATCTTTCGCCTTGAAGAGCACACCAAGCGCCTGTTCAATTCGGCCAAGATCCTTGGCATGAAGATGCCGTGGAGCCAGGACCAGCTCAACCTCGCGCAGAAGGAAGTGCTGCGCGCCAACAAGCTGTCGGAAGCGTACCTGCGGCCGATGGTGTTCTACGGTTCGGAAGGCATGGGTCTGCGCGCCACCGGACTGCAGACGCACGTGATCGTCGCCGCCTGGACCTGGGGTGCGTATCTGGGCGCCGACAACATGGAGCGCGGCATCCGCATCAAGACCAGTTCGTTCCAACGCCAGTACGTCAATGCCTCGCTGTGCCGGGCCAAGGCCAACGCCAACTACCTGAACTCCAGCATGGCGCTCGCCGAAGTGCTTCGCGACGGCTACGACGAGGCGCTGATGCTCGACTCCGACGGCTTCGTCGCCGAGGGCAGCGCCGAGAACATCTTCGTCATCACCGACGGCGTGATCAGTACGCCGGACGTCACCAGCGCGCTCGACGGGATCACCCGCCGCACCGTGATGCAGCTGGCGCAGGACCACGGTTACAAGGTCGTCGAGCGCCGCATCACCCGCGACGAGCTGTACATCTGCGACGAGGCCTTCTTCACCGGCACCGCCGCCGAAGTCACGCCGATCCGCGAGGTCGACAATCGCCCGGTCGGCGAAGGCCGCCGCGGTCCGATCACCGCCAAGCTGCAGGCCGCCTATCTGGAGCTGGTCACCGGCCAGGGTGAGCGCTATCCCGAGTGGCTGTCCCATATCTGAGGGCATCGCGCCGATGACGCTGCAGGTTCCGGACTTTGCGCAGGGCCGCGTGCTGGTCGCCGGCGATGTGATGCTGGATCGCTACTGGATCGGTCCGACCTCGCGAATCTCTCCGGAAGCGCCGGTACCCGTGGTGCGCATCCGCAGCGACGAGACGCGTCCCGGCGGCGCTGCCAACGTCGCGCTCAATGTCGCCAGTCTCGGTGCGCGCACCAGCCTGCTGGGTGTGGTCGGTGATGACGAAGCGGCGCGGCAGCTGCGTGCCGCGGCGCAGGCGCGCGGTGTCGAGCCGAATTTCGTGCAGACCCACACGGCTCCAACCATCGCCAAGCTGCGCGTGCTGTCGCGCAACCAGCAGCTGATCCGCCTCGATTTCGAGGAGTCGCTGGACGAGACCGGCAGCTTCGATCGCGCCGCGCTGCAGGCGCGTTTTGCGGCGCTGCTGGCCGACTGCGACGTGGTGATCCTGTCCGATTACGGCAAGGGTACGCTGGGCGATGCGCCGGCGCTGATCGCCGCCGCCCGCGAGGCCGGGCGGCCAGTGCTGGTCGATCCCAAAGGCACGAACTGGCAGCGCTACCGCGGTGCAACGCTGCTGACGCCCAATACCGCTGAGTTCGAAGCCGTGGTCGGCCCCTGCCGCGACCAGGCCGAGCTGGTCGCCAAGGCCGAGGCGCTGCGCGCGGAGCTGGCGCTGGACGCGCTGCTGGTGACGCGCAGCGAGCATGGCATGAGCCTGATAGAGCCGGGCCGCCCGGCCTTGCACCTGCCGGCCACCGCGCGTGAGGTGTTCGACGTCACCGGCGCCGGCGATACGGTGGTGGCCACGCTGGCGGCAGCGCTGGCGGCCGGCCAGTCGCTGGCCAGCGCGGCTCGGCTGGCCAACGCCGCGGCCGGCATCGTCGTCACCAAGCTGGGTACCGCGACGGTCAGCGTTGCCGAACTGCAACAGGCCCTCGGCGCCGCGGTGCCCGGCGGGGTTGTCGACGAAGCGGCGCTGTTGCGCGCGGTTGCCGCGGCGCGAAGCGCCGGTCGTCGCATCGTCATGACCAATGGCGTTTTCGACGTGCTGCATGTGGGCCACGCCCGTTATCTGCAGGCGGCGCGGCAGCTAGGCGACCTGCTGATCGTTGCCGTCAACGACGATGACTCGGTACGACGCCTCAAGGGCCCGACGCGGCCGCTGAACGCCGTCACTGACCGCATGGACCTGCTCGCGGCGCTGCGCTGCGTGGATTACGTCGTGCCATTCGGCGAGGACACCCCGGCGCGACTGATCGGCCGCGTGCTGCCGCAGCTGCTGGTCAAGGGGGGCGACTATCGGCCCGAGCAGATCGCCGGTTTCGACGCCGTGACGACCAACGGCGGCGAGGTTCGGGTGCTGCCGTTCCACGACGGCTACTCGACCACGCGGCTGATCGACAAGGCGCGGCGCTAGAAGCGCAGCGAATATTGATGCGCGGGCGTTATGGGGCGATGGGCGCGCTGCCAGACCGGTGCGTCTGAAGCGCCCCGGCCGCCGGCTGCCGGCGATCGTTACGACAGCCGCTTGCGCGTTCCGCCGCCGCTGCGGCGCATCGGCACATGCCGGTCCGATGAGCGCGGTGGCGGCTGCCGGCTGAATAGCGACTCGAAGAAGTGGGCGCCTTCCTCCATCTGGCTCATGTCCATGTGTGCCAGCGCCTCCTGAAAGTATTCGAAGCCGCGACGCTTCATGTCGCGCACGAACGACATGCCGGCGGGCGTCAGCGTGATGATCTTCTCGCGGCCGGACTCCGGACTTTCGGTCTGGATGATGAAGCTGCGCGGCGGCTTGGCCAGATCGCGCAATAGCTTCGAGACATTCGAATTGGTGGTTTCGAACCAGTCGCCAAGGCGACGTTCGATGTCCTTGCGACGGATATGCCCGCCTTCGCCGATCTCCGAGGCCACCAGCCACAGCACCGCCGCCTGCGTACGCGAGACGATGCCCGCGCACATCGCGGCTTCCAGGCTCATGCCGAGCCGGTAATGGACTTGGTAGAAGAAGTCCAGGAACTCGCCGTAGAACGCCGCTCGGCCTGCTTCGATCTTCTTGGGAATCCGCTTGGCGACCATTGTTGTCGTGATCTTTCCGGGCAGGCGCGCTGATGGCGGCATGCCGTATGTCTTTGAGATGAGGGAGCCCGAGGCAAAGGGCTAAGTGGCCGATTCTATACAGAGCTTGCCCCGCTGTGCGGAGCGCGCCGTATGCAGGCGGCCGCTGCTTGCGGGCGCAGGCGCGTTCCCGGCAGCAGCGCCGTGAGTGCGGCCGGCATAAAACGAATCGTTGACACGATGTCGTTCATGGGATAGTTTCCACACGACACTATTGAATGTTCAGTGGTTCCATAACAAACAAGGCTTCCGCTCCGGCGCAGTTTCCCTAGGCAGGGATTCGCTCGGTGACGGACCTGAAGAATCGCAACGGTCTGTCTTGGATGTCCGGCTCAGATCCGGCACACGACGCCTTGCTCATTAAATCGATTCTGCGGTGCTGGTATGAAGGAGGAGAGCGATGCCCAAGGAAGGCAAATCTTCTGTGTCGTGCGTCTGTGCGCGCGTCACGGTTAGGGTGCGGCCGAACAGAAGCGCGAAGGCGCTCGCTTTGGACCGCGCCTAGGCGCCGGATTCTCCGGAGGCGGCGCCACCGCGAAACTCGCGTCGTCGAGCCTCGCGTGAGCCTGCGGCGACCCTGAGTGGCTTGCCGCAGCCGCAATCCGGAAATCCAAAAATTTTACAGCTATTCGGTTTTCTTCCGATCTGCCTTGATTGGGAGCGGGGGACGCTTTGCTCCGAATTCGGAAGCGATGTCGATTCTGCGCCGGTAGTTGTTCGCGGTAGGTAGTAGCGACGGGAAGGACGAAAAAGAGCCGACAAGGCCGCAAGTGGCAAAGCGTTGGTAACGGAGGCTGTTGGCGTCAGGAGCGGTTCGGCTTGGAGCGGATCGCGTCGGTGTTTTCACGGAGTGAGGAGCATGAAAAAAACATTGGGGTTTGTTGCACTGGTTGGTGGCACCAGTTTGTTGGCGGTATCCGGTATTCCGGCGCATGCGCAGGAGCAGGCCGCGCCTGATGCGGCAGCGCCTGCCGATTTCGCCGCCGAACCGCTCCCGGCAAGCGATGCAGTTGCGCCGGCCGAGGCGCCGGCAGCCGCAGAAGCTGCGACTGCAGAAACCGCTGCGCCGGAAGAGCGTCGTGCCGGTAGCCGCATGGTCGAGGAGGTCATCGTCACCGCACAGAAGCGTGAAGAAAAGCTGATGTCGGTGCCGCTGTCGGTGCAGGCTTTCAGCCCTGAAGCACTGGATGCGCGTGGTGTGTCTGGTACCGCCGACCTGATGAAGATCACGCCCGCGCTGGACTACGGCACGCAGGCCGGTGACTTCACCAGTGTCTACATGCGCGGCATCGGTTCGGAAGCCTGGCTGACTTCTGACCCCAGCGTTGCGACCTACATCGACGGTGTCTACTTTCCGTTCTCCCCCTCGGTTGCCCAGGATCTGGGCGGCATCGAGCGCGTCGAGGTGCTGAAGGGCCCGCAGGGCACCTTGTTCGGCCGCAATGCCAACGGCGGCGCGATCAACGTCATCGTCAAGGAGCCGGACTTCGCCAAGCGGACGCTGAACGTCTCGACGTACTACGGCAGCTTCGATACCAGCAAGACCACGCTGTTCGCCAACATTCCGCTGACGGACACGCTGGCGGCCAATGTGTCCGCTTATTTCAATTACGACACCACGTATTGGACGGACGACTCGACGATCGCTGGCGGCAACATCCCAGCAAACAAGATCGCCAGCGCGCGTATCAAACTGCGCTGGCTGCCGTCCGAGAACTCCGATATCCGCCTGACGGTTCAGGGCGCCAAGCGTGACGGTACGTCGACGCTCGCCGCGAACCTGCGTCCGACCGAACTGCTCGGTGGCGCCGCACTGGGTGCGACGTCGGTGCTGACCGGCCGCACGGCCGCGCAGGTGGCCGAGGACTCGCGCAACTATCGTGTCCATACCGACCTGCCGATCTACGGCCATCTGCAGAGCTTCGTGACCTCGCTGACCGGTATCTACAACGCCGAGTACTTCGACACCAAGCTGATCACGAGCTACCAGGATCACAGCAACCCGTACAACTACGACTACGACGGTACCGAGTTCACGGGCGCTTCGTTCAATGTGCACAAGCACTACGCGAAGATCCAGGAAGCTGAAATCCAGTTCCTGTCGAACGAAGGCACGCCGGGTGCGGACTGGCTGACGCTGACCGCTGGTGCGTTCTATTTCAACAATGAGCAGGGCTTCGATCCGGTCGAAATCACCGTCGGCGGTCTGGATCCGGCGAAGCTGTCGGCGGCATTGGGCGGCAATCTGGAAAACCTCGGTATCGTGCAGTTGCTGACCGGTGGCGGTGATGGACTGGGGCAGACCGGCATCTCGGATGCCTTGCAGCAGCTTCTGCAAGGCGTTTCCAACGGTGCCTTCCCCACCTACGGACTTTCCAATATCGGCCTCGTCAATACCGAGTCGTGGTCGGTGTTTCTGCAGGCCACGGCGAAGCTGACCGACACGCTGTCGCTGACCTTGGGCGGCCGTTACCAGAACGAGCGTCGTGGCGTGCTGGAATCGAACACGAGCGTTCGTATCGGTCCCATGGACGCCGGTATCGCGCCCAAAGTGTTCGACTGGAACTTCGCGCGTGACAATACCAATGGCAACGCGGCTTATCCGCTGCACGACACGACCAAGGGCTTCAAGCCGAAGGTCGCACTGGACTGGAAGCCGTTTGACGACGACACGCTGGTCTACGCTTCGTATCAGGAGGCGGTGAAGGCGCA
>CAMLDZ010000081.1 GCA_946478985.1 uncultured Solimonas sp. | reverse complement strand
TCAGGGTGCCGGGGCCGTCGACGAAGGTCGACACCACGCGCAGCGGGACCTTGTATTTGCCGGCGAATTCGACCGAACGGATCTGCAGGACCTTGGAGCCCAGGCTCGCCAGTTCCAGCATTTCCTCGAAGGTGATCTTGTCCAGGCGCCGGGCCTTGGGCTCGACGCGCGGATCGGTGGTGTAGACGCCATCCACATCGGTGTAGATCTGGCACTCGTCCGCCTTCAGCGCCGCGGCCAGCGCAACGCCGGTGGTGTCCGAGCCGCCGCGGCCGAGCGTGGTGACACTGCCGGTCTCGTCGATGCCCTGGAAGCCGGCGACCACCGGCGTGATGCCGGCCTGGCAGTCGGCGAGCAGACGCTCGGGATCGATCTTCTGGATGCGCGCCTTCATGTAGGCGCTGTCGGTGTGGATCGGCACCTGCCAGCCGGTGTACGAGCGTGCGGCGACGCCCGCCTTCTCCAGCGCCAGCGCCAGCAGCGCGATCGTCTGCTGCTCGCCGGTGGCGGCGATCTGATCGAACTCACGCTGGTTGCCGCGCGGCGAAATCGCCTTGGCGAGCTTGAGCAGGCGGTCCGTCTCGCCCGACATCGCCGAGACGACGACGACGACCTGATGACCCTGCTCGCGGAAACCCGCGACCTTGCGCGCGACGTGCTCGATGCGCTCGACCGAGCCCATCGAGGTACCGCCGTACTTCTGAACGATGAGTGCCATGTTTTCTGCTTCGTTAATTCGTAGGGCGGGTTAGCGGCGCAGCCGCGTAACCCGCCGATCGCGAACGGCGGGTTACGGCCTTCGGCCTAACCCGCCCTGCGCCTGTTTCCTAGAGCTTGGCTTCAACCCAGGCCGCAACCGAGTCGATCGCCGCCGGCAGCGCCTGAGGCTGCGTGCCGCCGGCCTGCGCCATGTCCGGCCGGCCGCCGCCCTTGCCGCCGACCTGCTGCGCGACGAAGTTGACGAGCTCGCCGGCCTTCACCTTGGTCGTGAGATCGGCCGTCACGCCGGCGATCAGGCTGACCTTGTCGCCGCTGGCGGTGCCCAGCAGCACGATGCCGGAGCCGAGTTTGTTCTTGAGCTGATCGAGCAGATTGCGCAGGTCGCCGGCCTCGACGCCTTCGACGCGCGCGGCCAGCAGCTTGACGCCCTTGATGTCACGGGCCTGCGCCGCGAGATCAGAGCCGGCGCTCGACGCCAGTTTGCCCTTCAGCGCCGCCAGCTCCTTTTCGAGCTGCTTGCTGCGGTCGAGCAACTGCTCGATCTTCAGGCCGACATCATCTGCATTGCCGCGCACCAGATCGGCAGCCTTCTTGAGCTTGCCTTCGGTCTCGCGCAGGTAGGTCAGCGCGTTCTCGCCGGTGATCGCCTCGACGCGGCGCACGCCGGCGGCAACGCCGCCTTCGGAGACGATCTTGAACAGGCCGATGTCGCCGGTGCGCGAAACGTGGGTGCCGCCGCAGAGTTCGGTGCTGTAGCCGCCCATCGCCAGCACGCGCACTTCGTCGCCGTACTTTTCGCCGAACAGCGCCATCGCGCCGGCCTTGATCGCGTCGTCGTAGCTCATCAGCTCGACGCTGACCGGCACGTTGGCTAGCACCGCGCGGTTGACGCGGTCCTCGATCTCGGCGATCTCGGCGGTGCTCAGCGGCGCGTTGTGCGAGAAGTCGAAGCGCGTGCGTGCGTCGTTGACCAGCGAGCCCTTCTGCGCCACATGCTGGCCGAGCACATCGCGCAGCGCGCGGTGCAGCAGGTGCGTCGCCGAGTGATTGCGCATGGTCGCGCGACGGACGCTTTCGCCGACTTCGGCGCGCACGGTGTCGCCGACGCGCAGCGTGCCCGCGCTCAGCTGGCCGTGATGGCCGAATACCGCACCCTTGATCTTCTGCGTGTCGCGCACTTCAAAGCGCGGTCCACCGTCGCCACCGCAGGCCGGCGGCGCGCGCAGCGTGCCGCGGTCGCCGACCTGGCCGCCGGACTCGGCGTAGAACGGCGTGTTGTCGAGCACGACAACGCCGGCGTCGCCGGCGTCGAGGCTCTGCACCGGCTGGCCGTCGCGGTACAGCGCGGTGACGCGCACGTCGTCCCAGAGCTTGTCGTAGCCGATGAAGCAGGTGTCGTCGCCCTCGTAGGCCAGCGTGCCGGCGCTCTTGAAGCTGCTGGCGGCGCGGGCGCGCTCGCGCTGCGCTTCCATCTCGCGCTCGTAGCCGGCCTCGTCGATCGAAAGCTCGCGCTCGCGGGCGATGTCGGCGGTGAGGTCGACCGGGAAGCCGTAGGTGTCATAGAGCTTGAAGACGACGTCGCCCGGAATCTGCTTGTCCTGGAGCCGGGTGATCGCGTCTTCCAGCAGCTTCATGCCGTTGGCGAGCGTGATCGCGAAGCCGTCTTCCTCGGCGCGGATCGCCTTCTCGATCTGGCCCTGCTTCTCGCGCAGCTGCGGGTAGGCCTCGCCCATCACTTCAGCGAGCGGCGCAACCAACTTGTAGAAGAAACCTTCGGTGATGCCGAGCTTGTACCCGTGACGGATCGCGCGACGCATGATGCGGCGCAGCACATAGCCGCGGCCCTCGTTGGACGGCAGCACGCCGTCGGCGATCAGGAAGCTGGCGGCGCGGATGTGGTCGGCGATGACCTTCTGCGAGGCATTGGCGTACGGCGCCTGCCCGGCGATCTTCGCGACGGCCGTGATCAGGTGCCTGAAGGTGTCGGTCTGGTAGTTGTCATGGAAGCCCTGCATCAGCGCGCTGATGCGCTCCAGGCCCATGCCGGTGTCGACGCTCGGCGCCGGCAGCGGTGCCAGCGTGCCGTCGCTGCCGCGCTCGAACTGCATGAACACGACGTTCCAGATCTCGATCCAGCGATCGCCGTCTTCTTCCGGCGATCCCGGCGGCCCGCCCCAGATGCCCTTGGAGCCGTCCGGATCGTGGTCGTAGAAAATTTCGGTACAGGGGCCGCAGGGGCCGGTGTCGCCCATCGCCCAGAAGTTGTCGGAGGCGTACTTGGCGCCCTTGTTGTCGCCGATGCGGATGATGCGCTCGGCCGGGATGCCGAGCTTCTGGTTCCAGATCTCGAAGGCTTCGTCGTCGGTGTGGTAGACCGTGACCAACAGACGGTTCTTGTCGATGCCGAGCCAGTCGGCGCCGGTGATGAACTCCCAGGCGTACTCGATCGCTTCCTTCTTGAAGTAGTCGCCGAAGCTGAAGTTGCCCAGCATCTCGAAGAAGGTGTGGTGGCGCGCGGTGTAGCCGACGTTTTCCAGATCGTTGTGCTTGCCGCCGGCGCGGACGCACTTCTGGCTGCTGGCGGCGCGCACGTAACTGCGCTTGTCCTGGCCGGTGAAGACGTCCTTGAACTGCACCATGCCGGCGTTGGTGAACAGCAGCGTGGGGTCGTTGCCCGGCACCAGCGGCGACGAGGGCACGATGGTGTGGCCCTTGCTCCGGAAGAACTCCAGAAATTTCGCCCGCAGTTCGTTGCTGTTCATGCCTGGCCGCATGTTCTCCGCGGGACCGGAGAATCCGGAGCGTCGGAAAACGAAAGAAAAAAGGGGCGCTATGGTAGCCAAGTGACCGCAGCACCGCCATTGCCCTGCCCCCACCGCGGTCGGGGTTCATCACCGCCACCGCGCCTGCTGGCAACAGCGTTTCCTTTAAAATCGGCGGCCATGTCGCCGTCCGCCACCCGTCGCCGCCTGCTGGGCGCCCTGCTCGCCTCGCTCGCCGTGCTCGCCGCCTGTGCCGGCCCCGCCCCGCAGCCGGTCGCGCCGGCGGCGGAGCCGGAACCGCTGCCCACGCCGCCACCGATCAAGCTCGCGCTGGTGCTGGGCGGCGGCGGGGCGCGCGGCTTCGCCCACGTCGGCGTGCTCAAGATGCTCGACGCGCAGGGCCTGAAGCCCGATCTGATCGTCGGCACCAGCGCCGGCAGCGTCGCCGGCGCACTGTACGCATCCGGCCTCAACGGCTTCGACCTGCAGAAGATGGCCTTCGAGCTGGACCGCGCGACGATTGCCGACTGGTCGATGTTCGGCAAAGGCCTGATCCGCGGCGACGCGCTGCAGGCCTTCGTCAACCAGGCGGTGCACAACAAGCCGATCGAAGCGCTGGCGATCCCGTTCGCCTGCGTGGCGACGCGGATTGATACCGGCCAGGCCGTGCTGTTCCAGCGCGGCAGCGTCGGCCAGGCGGTGCGCGCGTCCTCGTCGGTGCCCGGCATCTTCCAGCCGGCGCAGATCGGCGAGTACGAGTATGTCGACGGCGGCCTGGTCAGCCCGGTGCCGATCCGCTACGCCAAGCAGCTGGGCGCCAACTTCATCATCGCCGTCGATGTTTCGACGCCGCCGAATCCCGCAGCGACGACCGGCAAGTTCGACGTGGTGATGCGCAGCTTCGAGATCATGGGCCAGGCGATCCGCAACGCCGAGCTGCCGGAAGCCGATGTCGTCATCAAGCCGGACCTGACGAGCATCACCTCGTCCAGCTTCGAAGCCAAGCAGATGGCGATCCTGCAGGGCGAGCGCGCCGCGCTGGCGGCGATGGCGCAGATCCGCGCCAAGCTCGGCGAGCGGATGGCGCCGGCAATGCCGCTGCGCACGCCGGCACCGGTGCCGGACGCGCCTCGGCTTACGCGTCCGACGGATCCCAGTCGTCCGCCGCCGGCGCTGCAGTAGATTTGAGCGCGGCGCGGATCTGCGCCGAGCTGAACCCGCGCGCAGCCAGGAAACGGTATTGCTTCTGCCAGTCCGCCGCGCCGTGCGCCGGGGTGCGGAAGCGCCGCGCCGCCAGTTCCGCGCAGAGCTGATTCCAGTCACAGTCCGCAGCATCGAGCGCGGCATGCAGCTCGGCGTCGGGAACGCCAGCAGCGGATAACTCCATGCGGATGCGCAGCGGCCCGTAGCCCTGGGCGATGCGGTTGCGCACCAGCATCTCGGCATAGCGCGCATCGGATTGCCAGCCGGCCTCGGTCATCGCCTGCACCGCGCCGGCGGCAATCTGCTCATCGGCACCGCGGCGCGCCAGCTTGGCCTTCAGCTCGGCTGCCGAGTGCTCGCGGCGCGACAACAGCTTCAGCGCGCGGCCGCGCGCCGCCGAGGCATCCAGCGGCGGCGGCCCTGCGTCTTTCTTACTTGCCGGCGGCCGGGTTTTCCGCACGTGCCGCGCGCTCCGGATTGAGCTTGGCGCGGATCGCCTGCTCGATCTCTGCTGCCACTTCCGGGTTTTCCTTGAGATAGCTGCGGGCATTGTCCTTGCCCTGGCCGATCTTGTTGCCCTTGTAGGCGAACCAGGCACCGGACTTGTCGACGACGCCGTTGTCGACGCCCAGATCGATCAGCTCGCCGAGCTTGGAGATGCCCTCGTTGTAGAGAATCTCGAAGTGCGCCTCGCGGAACGGCGGCGCCATCTTGTTCTTGACGATCTTGACGCGGGTCTCGTTGCCGATGACCTCGTCGCCCTTCTTGATCGCGCCGGTGCGGCGGATATCGAGGCGCACCGAGGCATAGAACTTCAGCGCATTGCCGCCGGTGGTGGTTTCCGGCGAGCCGTACATCACGCCGATCTTCATGCGGATCTGGTTGATAAAGATGACCAGGCACTTGGAGCGGCTGATGTTGCCGGTGAGCTTGCGCAGCGCCTGGCTCATCAGACGCGCCTGCACGCCCACCACGCTGTCGCCCATCTCGCCTTCGATTTCCGCCTTGGGCACCAGGGCGGCGACCGAGTCGATGACGATCAGATCGATGCTGTTGGAGCGCACCAGCATGTCGCAGATTTCCAGCGCCTGCTCGCCGGTATCCGGCTGCGAGACCACCAGATCCTCGATCTTCACGCCCAGCTTCTGAGCGTAGGAGACGTCCAGCGCGTGCTCGGCGTCGATGAAGGCAGCGACGCCGCCCGCCTTCTGGCATTCGGCGATCGCATGCAGCGTCAGCGTGGTCTTGCCGGACGATTCCGGGCCGTAGATCTCGACGACGCGGCCGCGCGGCAGGCCACCGATGCCCAGCGCGGTGTCCAGCGTCAGCGAGCCGGTCGAGACCACCTCGACATCGGCCTGCACGCCGGGCGTCATTTTCATGATGGCGCCCTTGCCGAACTGCTTCTCGATCTGCGACAGCGCGGCCTCAAGGGCCTTCTTGCGGTTTTCGTCCATGGCGTCTTTATCTGATTTAGGAATGGATGCAGGTGCAGATTGTCGGACCTTGCGGGCTCAAAATCCGAGCCCCGTCACCGACCGCCCCGCCTGCCGGCATTGTCCCATATCGGGCCAGTGGTGATCGTCGCGCCACGCGCCCGGAGCGACTGCCAAGTTGCGCACGAAATAACCAGTCTTCGGCGCTCAGAAGCCCAGATCCAGCTGGGGCTTGGCCGGCGGCGGCGGCGCATCGGCCCGCAGCGGCCAGCGCCCGACGATCTCGTAGCGCATCGGCTGCAGGTCCAGGCGGCTGCGGATCAGCACGAACTCGCGAACGTCCCAGCTGATCGGCGCCACCGGCGTCGGCGGCAGGATCTGCGCGGCCTCGCGGACGATGGTCAGATGCGGCACGAAGCGCATCCGCTCCGGCGGCACGCCGGCGCGCTGCAGGGCCTCGCGCAGACGCTCATGCAGCAGGCCCAGCTCCGGCGGCGCCTCGCGCGGGCCCAGCCACCATGGCACTTCGCGGTTCTTGAAACTGCCGGCCTGATCCAGCGTCAGCGTGAACGGCGGCGCCTGCACGCGGCCGGCCGCCTCGATCGCCGCCGCCTCGCGCGCCGCCGGCACCTGATCGCCGAGGAACAGCAGCGTCAGGTGGTAGCGCTCGGCACTGGTCAGGCGCCCGCCGGACGCCAGGCGGATGTTGAGCTGGCGCGCCGCGTCGCGGCAGGCCTCGCGCGCGGTGGCCTCCGGCCACAACGCGAAGAAAAGACGATTCAGCTGCATGCGGGTTCCGCGTCAGGCCTCGCGCAAGCGGTACAGCAGGCCTTCGAGCGCGGCCTGCGCGGCCTGGGCGCGGACGCTGTCGCGGCCGCCTTCGAAGAAGAACAGATGGGGCTGGGGCGGCTGACCGCGGCGAATCCACGAAATCCACACGGTGCCGACCGGTTTGTCCGGCGTACCGCCGCCGGGCCCGGCGATGCCGGTGATGGCCAGCCCCCAGTCGACCGGGGCGGCGCGCAGCAGGCCGCGCGCCATTGCCGCCGCGCATTCGCCGCTGACGGCGCCATGCTGCTTGAGCACGTCTTCGGGCACCGCCAGCTGCTCCTGCTTGGCCAGATTGGAATAGGTGACGAAGCCGCGCTCGAACCAGCCCGACGAGCCGGCGCGGTCGGTCAGCTTGGCCGCGACCATGCCGCCCGTGCAGGATTCGGCGGTGGCCAGCCATTCGCCGCGCTCGCCCAGCAGTTGCGCGATCTGTTCGACGAGCCGGTCTTTCATGCGCGGAAGATCTCCTCGGCCATGCGATCGGCGACGAGGTGCGTCGGCAGCTGCTCGTGCGCGGCGCGGCTGAAGATCGCCGCCAGCGTGCTGCCGATCCGCTGCAGGTGCGTCTCGACCCGCGCGGCGTCGTAATCCGCGCCTTCGTAGTGGATATCGATGATGCCGCCGGCGTTGATGCAATAGTCGGGCGCGTACGTGATGCCGCGCATGCGCAAGGCTTCGCCATCGCGCGCCGCCAGCGCGAGCTGGTTGTTGGCGGCGCCGGCGACGACGCGCGCCTTGATCTGCGGGATGGTCAAGGCATTGAGGCCGGCACCGAGCGCGCAGGGCGAGAACACGTCGACATCGAGCGCGTGGATCGCCCCGGCCGGCACCGCGATGGCGCCAAGCTCCGCCACTGCCCGCTCGACCGCCGGCTCATGCAGATCGCTGACCCACAGCTGCGCGCCGTCGGCGGCGAGCTGCCGCGCCAGACGCATGCCGACGCTGCCGAGTCCCTGCACGGCAATCTTCAGGCCGCGCAGCGAGTCGCGGCCCAAGGCATGACGCACCGCCGCCAGCAGGCCGATATAGACGCCGCGCGCCGTCGCCGGCGACGGATCGCCGGTGCGGCCGCTGGCGATGGCCGCGGCGTCGGCCAGCCCGCCGACATGCGCAGTGACGGCAGCGATGCGGCGCATGTCCTCGACGCTGGTGCCGGAATCCTCGGCGATCACGTAGGCGCCGCCGAGCCGCTCCACCGCGTGGCCCATCGCCGTGATCATCGCCGGCGTCTTGTCGCGACGCGGGTCGCCGATGATCACGCTCTTGCCGCCGCCTTGCGGCAGGCCGGCCAGCGCCGCCTTGTAGGTCATGCCGCGCGACAGCCGCAGCACGTCGGTCAGCGCCTCAGCCTCGCTGGCATATGGCCACATGCGACAGCCGCCGAGTGCATGGCCCAGGCGGGTGTTGTGGACGGCGATGATGCCGCGCAGGCCGCTGGCGGCATCGAAGCACCAGCTGACGGTTTCGTGCGCGTCGAATTCGCGGTGATCGAAGACATTCATCCGGTGATTCTAGTCGGCACCGGCGGCCAGCGGCGGCAAGCGCTGTCAGCCCCGACCGCGGTGCGGGGCCGGAAACTGCAGCGGCAATGCGATAATGCGCTCCTGATCCCCACGCTTGCAGGAGCCTCCCATGTCCGCCGATCCGATCGTCATCGCCTCCATTGCCCGCACGCCGATGGGCGCACTGCAGGGCATGTTCGGCGCGCTGCCGGCAGCCCAGCTCGGCGCCGTCGCGATCAAGGCCGCAGTCGCCCGCGCCGGCATCAAGGCCGAGGACGTGCAGGAAGTGCTGATGGGCTGCGTGCTGCCGGCCGGCCAGGGCCAGGCGCCGGCGCGCCAGGCTACCCGCGGCGCCGGCCTGCCGGACGCCGCCGGCGCAACCACCATCAACAAGGTCTGCGGCTCCGGCATGAAGGCCATCATGCTCGCGCACGATCTGATCAAGGCGGACAGCGCCGGAATCGTCGTCGCCGGCGGCATGGAGAGCATGAGCAACGCGCCCTACCTGCTGGCCAAGGCGCGCGGCGGCTACCGCTTCGGCCACGGCGAGATTCTCGACCACATGGCGCTCGACGGCCTCGAAGACGCCTACGAGAAGCGCACCGCGATGGGCGTGTTCGCCGAGCGCTGCGTCGAGCGCTACGGCTTCACCCGCGAGCAGCAGGACGCGTTCGCACTGGCCTCGCTGTCGCGTGCGAAGCAGGCCAACGAGGACGGCAGTTTTGCGTTCGAGATCGCGCCCGTCGAAGTCGCCGGCAGGAAGGGCGTCGAGGAAATCAGCCGCGACGAAGCCCCGTTCAAGGCGATGCCGGAGAAGATTCCGACGCTCAAGCCCGCCTTCAAGAAGGACGGCACCATCACCGCCGCCAACGCCAGCTCGATCTCCGACGGCGCCGCCGCGGCGCTGCTGATGCGCGCCTCGACCGCCGAGGCGCGCGGCATTGCGCCGCTGGCGAAGATCGTCGGCCACGCCACGCACGCGCGGCTGCCGGCCGAGTTCACGATCGCGCCGGTTTATGCGATCAGCACGCTGCTGGCCAAGATCGGCTGGACGGTGAAGGACGTCGACCTCTGGGAGATCAACGAGGCCTTCGCCTGCGTGGCGATGGCGGCGATGAAGGATCACGGTCTGCCGCACGACATCGTCAACATCCACGGCGGCGCCTGCGCGCTCGGCCACCCGATCGGCACCAGCGGCACGCGCATCGTCGCCACCCTGGTCGGCGCGCTGAAGAAGACCGGTGGCAAGCGCGGCATCGCCTCGCTGTGCATCGGCGGTGGCGAGGCGGTGGCACTGGCGATCGAGATGGTCTGAACACCGGTGGTGCAGGCGTCGCCGGCCGCAAGGCCAGCGGCGCCTGCAGCCGCTGTCATTGGCGCAGGGCAGGCGCTGCCGCATCATCGCGGCAAACCTTTTGCTCATCCCTTGCCCATGAAAGCCCGCCTGCTGCGCCTCGCGCTCAACTGCTATCCCCCGCTGCTGGGCGCCGGCATCCACGTCCAGCGCATCAACGCCGATTTCTCCGAGATCGACGTCAGCATGCCGCTGCGCTGGTACAACCGGAACTACGTCGGCACGCAGTTCGGCGGCAGCCTCTACGCGATGACCGATCCGTTCCTGATGCTGATGGCGATGCAGCGGCTCGGCCGCGACTACCTGGTCTGGGATCAGGCGGCGGCGATCGACTTCGTCGCGCCCGGTCGCGGCCGCGTGTTCGCGCGGTTCCGCCTGCCGGATGCCGAGATCGCGCGGCTGCGCGAAGACGCCGCGCATGGCGCGGCGATCCGCCCGCAGTACGAGATCCGCATCACCGACGCCGACGACAAGCTGGTCGCCAGGGTCAAGAAGACCTTGTACGTGCGGCTGAAGAAGCAGCGCCGGCCGGCCGGCAGCGAAGCCTGGCCACAGTGATCGCGGCCATGGGCCTGGGCAAGACCGCCCTGCTGTTCGCCGTCACCGCGCTCGCCGAGATCGCCGGCTGCTATCTGCCGTACCTGGTGCTGCGCCAGCAGCGTAGCCTGTGGCTGCTGCTGCCGGCGGCCGTGAGCCTCGCGCTGTTCGCCTGGCTGCTGACCCTGCATCCGGTCGCTGGTCGCGCCTACGCCGCGTATGGCGGCGTCTATATCGCGGCCGCCGTGCTCTGGCTGTGGACCGTCGACGGCGTTCGCCCGACGACGAGCGATCTGGCCGGCGCGGCGATCTGCCTGGTCGGCATGGCGGTCATCGTGCTCGGCGCGCGGCGCTGAGCGCCGCACACAGCGTCGGCTGCACGTCGCTGTCGGTGCTGCCAATGCCGCGACGCACAGGCACGGTCTAAGGTCGCTCCACTTGCGGCATCGACGCCGCGCTGCCGGACCTTTCCCCGATGCCGTTGCGCGGCCTGTGGCTGTTGCTGAGCTTTCGCTGGCGCGCGCGGCTTGACGTGCTGGCGACCAGCCGCGTGCAGCTGCGCGTGCGCCTGCGCGATCTCGACAGCAATCTGCACATGAACAACGGCCGCTATTTCTCGATCGCCGATTTCGGCCGCTTCGATCTGGGCCTGCGCAGCGGACTCTGGTGGCCGGCGCTGCGCCGCGGCTGGCAACCGGTGGCCGGTGACGCCGACGCGCGCTTCTCGCGCTCGCTGCAGCCGTTCCAGCGCTACGAACTGCAATCGCGGCTGCTCGGCTGGGATGAGAAATGGTTCTTCAGCGAGCATCGCTTCGTTCGCGACGATCGCGTCTGCGCGCTGGTCGTCGTGCGCTACGTGCTGCTGTCAAAGCAGGGCCCGGTTCCGCCCGCGAAGGTGATCGCGCTGGCCGGCCACAGACTCGAATCTCCCGCGCTGCCGAACTGGCTGCTGCAGTGGCATCAGACGCAGAACCAGATCAGCGCATCCCTCAAGGCCGAAAGCAGCCAAGACCACTGACGCCCTCATGACCGCAAGCCATCCCTACCCGCATCTGCTGCAGCCGCTCGATCTGGGCTTCACCACGCTGCGCACGCGCACGCTGATGGGCTCGATGCACACCGGCCTGGAAGACCGCCGCAGCGATTTCCCCCGCCTCGCCGCCTTTTACGCCGAGCGCGCGCGCCACGAGGTCGGGCTGATCGTGACCGGTGGCTTCTCGCCGAACATCGAGGGCTGGCTGTATCCGTTCGCGTCCAAGCTGTCGACGCACCGCGCCGCGCGCGCGCACCGCACGATCACCGATGCTGTGCACGCCGAAGGCGGCAAGATCGCGCTGCAGATCCTGCACGCCGGCCGCTACGGCTACTCGCCGCTGGCGGTGTCGGCCTCGGCCGGCAAGTCGCCGATCTCGCCGTTCGCGGCGCGCGAGCTGGGCGAGCGGGGCATCGAGCGGCAGATCCGCGCCTTCGTGCGCTGCGCGCAGCTGGCGCGCGAAGGCGGCTACGACGGCGTCGAGGTGATGGGCTCCGAGGGCTACTTCATCAACCAGTTCCTCGCCGCGCACACCAACCGGCGCAGCGATCGCTGGGGCGGTAGCTGGGAGCACCGCATGCGGCTGCCGGTGGAGATCGTCTCGCGCGTGCGCGAGGCGGTCGGCCGCGACTTCATCATCGTCTACCGCCTGTCGATCCTCGATCTGATTCCCGATGGCCAGAGCTGGGACGAGATCGTCCAGCTCGCCAAGGCCGTCGAGAAGGCCGGCGCGACGATCATCAACAGCGGCATCGGCTGGCACGAGGCGCGCGTGCCGACGATCGCCACCTCGGTGCCGCGTGCCGCCTTCAGCTGGGTGACCGCCAAGCTGCGCAGCGAAGTCGGTATCCCGCTGTGCGCCACCAATCGCATCAACGATCCGGCGGTGGCGGAGCAGTTGCTGGCGGCAGGCCATGCCGACCTGGTGTCGATGGCGCGGCCGCTGCTCGCCGATCCGGCCTTCGTCAGCAAGGCGCGCGCCGCGCGCGCGGCTGACATCAACACCTGCATCGCCTGCAACCAGGCCTGTCTCGATCACAGCTTCCAGCGCAAGATCGCGACTTGCCTGGTCAATCCGCGCGCCTGTCACGAAACCGAGCTGAGCTTTTCACCGGCGACGACGAAGAAACGCATCGCCGTGGTCGGCGCCGGCCCTGCGGGACTGGCGGCGTCGACCCTGCTCGCCGAGCGCGGCCATGCGGTCGATCTTTTCGAGGCTGCCGCCGAGATCGGCGGCCAGTTCAACATGGCCAAGCGCATTCCCGGCAAGGAGGAGTTTGCCGAGACGCTGCGCTACTTCGGCCGTCGCATCGAGCAGACCGGCGTGCAGCTGCATCTGAACACGCGCGTCGACGCGCCGATGTTGCTCGCCGGCCGCTACGACGAGGTCATCCTCGCCACTGGCGTGCGACCGCGCGACCCGAAGATTCCGGGGCAGTCCGAACAGCAGGCCGCCGGCAAGGTGTTCAGCTACGTCGACGTGCTGCGCGAGCGGTGCGAGGTCGGCGCGCGTGCGGTGCTGATCGGCGCCGGCGGCATCGGCTTCGATGTCGCCGAGTATCTGGTCGAAGCGACCGGCCACTCACCGACGCTCGACCTGGCGCTATGGCAACGCGAATGGGGCGTCACAGATCCGCAGGCGCAGCGCGGCGGTGTCACGCGCCCCGAGATCGCGCCGCCGGTGCGGCAGATCACCCTGCTGCAGCGCAAGGCCGAAAGCCTGGGCAAGCGGCTCGGCAAAACCACCGGCTGGATTCATCGCGCGACGCTGAAGAAAAAGCGCGTCGAGATGCTGGGCGGCGTCAACTACGAGGAAATCAACGCGCGCGGCCTGCTGGTGAGCTTCGGGGAAAAACATGAGAAGCCGACACTGATCGAGGCCGACCACATCATTCTCTGTGCAGGCCAGGAGCCACTGCGCGAACTCGAAGCGCCGCTGCGTGTGGCGGGTGTCTCCGTGCATCTGATCGGCGGCGCCGATGTTGCCGCCGAGCTCGATGCCAAGCGTGCGATCAATCAGGGCGCACGGCTGGCGGCCATGTTGTAGAAAACCCAGAAACCGTAGGGCGGGTTAGGCGCAAAGCGCCGTAACCCGCCGCAGCGGTCAACACCGGAGCCGTCGGCGGCGGGTTACGGCCTGCGGCCTGACCCGCCCTACGTGCTCCAGCCCCCTGTCAGAACACCAGCACCGGCTTGACCACAGCACCGCTGAGCGAGGACTGTGCGGCC
>CAMLDZ010000080.1 GCA_946478985.1 uncultured Solimonas sp. | reverse complement strand
ACCAAATTCCTTCGTCGCGCCTTGCCTGGCCGCAAAGCGGGTGGCATCACAGCGGCGGCCATCGCGTTAACAGGCCCTAATCGCCGGCATCCACCGGCGGCTTGCGCGAACGGATCAGGCCTTCCTGCGCGACGCTGGCCACCAGCCGGCCCTGTTGATCGTAGATCTCGCCGCGCGCCAGTCCGCGCGCCGATTGCGCCGAGGGCGAATCCATCGCGTACAGCAGCCACTCGTCCACACGAAACGGGCGATGGAACCACAGCGCGTGGTCGAGGCTGGCGGTCTTGAGCACGCTCGGCGGCTGATAGCCGCCATGGGGCAGCTTGGCGGTGCCCAGCAGGGCAAAGTCCGACACATAAGCCAGCGCGCACTGATGCGTCAGCGAATCGTCCGGCAGCTGCGAGTTGATGCGAAACCAGAACTGCTGACGCGGCGGTACGCCGTCCTTGCGCGGCAGCACCGGCCGGAACTCGACGCCGACCTTGGCCGCGGTGGCCAGCAACCACGGCAGGCCGGGGAGACCCTCTTGGGTCTTTTCCCACTCTCGATACAGGTCCAGGCCCGAGCGCAGCGTGTCCGGCGCCGCGACGGCGGGCATCGGCAGCTGATGCTCGAAGCCCGGCTCGTCGACGTGGAACGAGGCGATCATCGACAGGATCACTTCGCCCTGCTGGATCGCCTGCACGCGGCGCGTCGAGAAACTGCGACCGTCGCGGATGCGCTCCACCTCGAAGACGATGGGCCGGTTCATGTCGCCCGGCCGCAGGAAATACGCGTGCAGCGAATGCGGCGCGCGATCGTGTTCGGTGGTCCGCGTCGCCGCGACCAGGCCCTGGGCGATCACCTGGCCGCCGAACACCTGCGGAAAGCCATCGTCGCGCGACTGCCCGCGGAACAGGTTCAGCTCCAGCAACTCCAGGTCCAGCAGCTCCGCCAGCATTTGCGCGGCCATCGCACTCGACTCCTCTGGTCCTGCCTCAACGCTTCTTGACGCGCTCCATCAGACGACGCCGCTTCTTGATCTGGCGCCCGGTGAGCTCATTCTTGCGGCCCTTGAACGGATTGTCGCCCGTCTTGAAGCCCAGCTGCAGCGGCACGCCCTTGAGCTCCAGCTCCTTGCGGAACACATTGGCGAGATAGCGCTTGTAGCTGTCCGGCAGCTTATCGGTCTGGTTACCGTGGACGATGATCTTGGGCGGATTGCGGCCGCCCTGGTGGGCGTAGCGCAGCTTGATGCGCCGGCCGAGCACCGCCGGCGGCTGATGCGATTCGACCGCCTGTTCGAGGATGCGGTTGAGCTGCGGCGTGGAGAACTCGCGCGTGGTCGATTCGAACGCCGCCTGCACGTCCGCCATCAGCTCGCCCAGGCCGGAACCATGCTTGGCGGCAATGAAGTGCAGCGGCGCGAAATCGAGGAACGGCAGCTTCAGCGACACCTGGTAGCGGATCTGCTCGCGTTCGCCCTGCGACAGGCCGTCCCACTTGTTGACCGCCACGACCATCGCGCGGCCACGTTGCGCGACCAGGCCCATGAGCTTGGCATCCTGCTCGCCGATGTCGTTCTGGGCGTCGACCACGGCGATCACCACATGGGCACGCTCGATCGCCGTCAGTGTCTTGACGATCGAGAACTTCTCGACCGCCTCCCAGACGCGGGCACGGCGGCGGATGCCGGCGGTATCGATCAGGGTGTACGGCTGATCGTCGTACTCGAACGGCACCGCGATCGCGTCGCGCGTGGTGCCCGGATGGTCGGCGGCCAGCACGCGGTCTTCGCCGATCAGGCGGTTGACCAGCGTCGACTTGCCGACGTTGGGACGACCGACGATCGCCACGCGGACGCGGCCGTCGTCGACCGCCGGCTCCGGCGCCACCACCGGCAGGTCTTTGAGCACCAGGCGCAGCAGCTGCGGCACGCCCTGGCCCTGCTCGGCCGAGATCGTCAGCGGCTCGCCCAGGCCCAGCGAGTAGAAATCGCCGGCGGCCTGCGCGTGCGGACGACCTTCGCTCTTGTTGATGACCAGCGTCAGCGGCTTGCCGAGCTTGCGCAGGTGCCGGGCGATCGCCTCGTCCGACGGCGTGCAGCCGCGCTGCACGTCGACCAGGAACAGCACGTGATCGGCTTCCGACAGCGCCAGCTGCGCCTGATCCTCGGCCAGCGCCGCCAGGGGATCGCTGGATTCCGGCATCAGGCCGCCGGTATCGACGACGATGAAGGCGCGGTCCTCGAACTCGCCGCTGCCGTACTGGCGGTCGCGCGTCAGGCCCGGCAGGTCCGCCACCAGCGCGTCGCGCGTGCCGGTCAGCCGATTGAACAGCGTCGACTTGCCGACATTGGGGCGGCCGACGAGGACCAGTGTGGGCGGAATCTCATGCATCGAAGCATTCTCGGTGAAGCTGCAACAACAAAAAAGGCGAGCCGGAGCCCCGGCCCGCCTTCGGTACCCGCAAAACCTCAGCGGATCCGCAGGGCCGCAAGCCGGCCGCCGGTGGACAGTACGTAGAGCAGCTCGTCACTGGCCACCGGAACCGCGCGGATCGGATCACTGCCGGCCCGTGCACGCGCCACCAGCTTGCCGTCTTTCGGGTCGAACCAGTGCAGATAGCCCTCGAAATCGCCGACCACCACATAGCCCTTGAACAGCGCGGGCGCCGACAGCTGGCGGTACTTCAGATCCTCGTTCTTCCAGAGCTCGGCGCCAGTGGTCGGGTCCAGGCCCCAGACCGCGCCGGCCTCGTCGGTGACGACGACGGCGCTGTCGGTCCGCGTCAGGCCGCTGTAGCTCTTGATCGAACGGCGCCAGAGCAGCTGGCCGGTGTCGTCGTCCAGGCAGGCGACTTCGCCGCCGAAGCTGGCGGCGATGATTTCCTTGCCGTCGACCAGCAGCGGCGCGTCGACGTCGGTGATGCGGTCCAGCTCGTTGCGGCCGACCGGCGCGGAAATGACCTGCTCCCACAGCGCCTGGCCGTCGGTGGTACGGATCGCCAGCACGCGGCCGTTGTCGAGGCCGATGAAGGCCCGGTTACCCACCACAGTGGCCGGCGAAAGGCCCCGCAGCGTCAGGTTCGGGACGCTGCGCTCGATGTTCCACAGCTGCTCGCCAGTGTCGGCGTCCAGGCCCCAGATCTTGCCGTCGCTGGTGCGGACGATGACGCGATCGCCCTCGCCGGCGGGCGGCGACAACACCTCGCTGCTCAGCTTGGCGGTCCAGGCCTTGGCGCCGTCGGCACGCTTGACCGCGACGACCTGCGCATCCATGGTGCCGGCCACCACCGTCGTGCCCACCGGCGTCGGGCCGGCGATCACGCGCTCGCCGGTGGATGCGCGCCAGATGCGCGAACCGGTCTTGGGATCGAAGGCGAAGACCTCGCCCTTGATATCGGCGGCGAACAGCGCATCGGCTTGCAGTGCCAGGTGCAGTTCGCCGTAGTACTTGCCGACACCGTCGCCGGCCGAGGCCGACCACGCCGTCTGCAGCTTCACCGCCGGGTTGCTGATGTCCTGGAGTTCAGCCGGCTGGCGCTGGTTCTTCTTGCCGCAGGCGGCGAGCGCCACGGCGGCCAGCGCGAACGCTGCAAGGCACTTGGCGCGGCTCATGACTGCACCACGTCGGCCAGGTCTTCCAGCTTGCGCTCCAGCAGCTGCCGGCTCTGCTGTTCGGCGGGCGTGGCCTGCAGCGCCTTTTCGTAGGCGCTGCGCGCGGCGCTGCGGTCACCCTGCGCCAGATGGATGTCACCGCGCAGTTCATCGAACACCGGGGCGAACTCGCCGGATGCCCCGTCAAGGCTCTTCAGCGCCTTGTCGAACTCACCCTGCTGCCACAGCACGCGCGCGGTGCGCAGCTGCGCGATCTGCCGCAGCCCCTCGTCCTTGGCGTGCTCACGCACCCACTGCAGGCGCTTGAGCGCGGCCTCGTAGTCGTTGGCCTTGACCGACTCGGCGGCCAGACGCAGCTGGCCATTGGCGGCGTACGGCGTCTTGGCGAAATCGCTGACAAGTTTCTCGGCCAGTGCCGGCGCCTCGTCGGTCTTGCCGTTGGCGAGCGCGGCCTTGAAGTCCTCGTAGAGCTGCGAGGCGGCAGCGGCCTGGCCGCGCTGATGCTTCTGCCAGCCCTGCCAGCCGAAGATGCCGGCCAGACCGATCACCAGACCGGCGGCAAGCGCAATCCAGTTCTCCTTCCACCACTCTCTGAGCTGCTGGGCTTGCGCCTCGTCATCGTAATGCGTCGTCACGGATCTGATGTCCCGATGGAATTAGGAGCGGGTTGAAACGGTGTTATGAACGGACAAGACCCGCCAGATATGCGGGCAGTTCCGGCCAGGCCAGGTTTTTTTGTTCGTTATTGCCGGCGCCAGCGGCACCGTCGCGCAGCCATTTTACTTGAACCGCCTGCGCCGCCACTTCGCTGTCGCCCAGGATCAGGGCGACGCGGGCGCCGCTGCGGTCGGCGCGCTTGAGCTGCGCCGCCAGCTTGCCGCCGCCGGCATTGAGCACCACGCGCAACAGCGGCAGCGCGTCGCGCAGCGACTCGGCCAGCTGGCGCGCCTGCCGCTGCGCGCTGTCGCCGAGCCAGCAGAAGTAGACGTCGGCCTCACCGCTCTCGACCGCGACGTTCTGCGCCTTCTGCAGCAGCAACAGGCGCTCGACGCCGCAGGCCCAGCCCACCGCCGGCGTCGCCGAGCCGCCGAGCTGCTCGACCAGGCCGTCGTAGCGGCCGCCGGCCAGCACCGTGCCCTGCGAGCCCAGCGCCGTCGTCGTCCATTCGAAGACTACGCTGCTGTAGTAGTCCAGGCCGCGCACCAGCCGCGGGTTCAGCTCATAGCCGATACCGAGGTCGCTGAGACCCTGCAGCAGGCCGTCGAGCTGCGCACGCGCGGCATCGTCGAAGCAGTCAGTCACGCGCGGCGCCTCGGCCAGCAGCGCCTGCGTCTGCGGCGACTTGGAATCCAGCACGCGCAAGGGGTTCGTCGACAGCCGGCGCTGCGAATCGGCGTCCAGCGCCGACTCGTGCTGCCGGAGAAAGTCGACCAGCGCGGCGCGGTAGCGCGCGCGGATCTCGGCGCTGCCCAGCGAATTCAGCTCCAGCCTGACGTCGGTGAGGCCCAGACGCTTGAGCAGGCGTGCCGACAGCGCGATCACCTCGACGTCGATGTCCGGCCCGGTCATGCCGTAGGCCTCGATGCCGAGCTGGTGGAACTGGCGATAGCGACCGGCCTGCGGACGCTCGTGGCGGAACATCGGGCCGGCGTACCAGAGCCGCTGCTGCTGGTTGTGCAGCAGACCATGCTCCAGGCCGGCGCGCACGCAGCTGGCCGTGCCTTCCGGCCGCAGCGTCAGGCTGTCGCCCTCGCGGTCCAGGAAGGTGAACATCTCCTTTTCGACGATGTCGGTGACTTCGCCGATCGAGCGCTTGAACAGATTGGTGTGCTCGAGCAGCGGCAGCTTGATCTCGCCGTAGCCGTAGGCGGCGAAGACTTCGCCGGCGATGCGGTGCAGCTGCTGCCAGGCCGCGGCGTCCGCCGGCAGGATGTCGTTGAAGCCGCGGACCGATTGAAACAGATTGGCCATGGTGTTCTAGGTTTGCGCCTCGGGCGAGGCGGTGGCGGCGCGTGCCGCCTTGCGCTCGGCGATCTTGTCGCGGACGAGCTTTTCGAGCACGTCGACGAGTTCGTGGTTATGCGCTTTGTGCTGGATCTTGCCGTCGACGAAGATCGAGTTCGGATAGCCGCCGGCGACACCGATCGCCGCCTCGCGTGCTTCGCCCGGACCGTTGACGACGCAGCCGATCACCGCCAGATCCAGCGGCTCGTCGATTTCCTCGAAGCGCGATTCCAGCTCCGCCACCGCCTTGACCACGTCGAAGTTCTGCCGCGAGCACGACGGACAGGCGACCAGGTTGATGCCGCGCGAGCGCAGGTGCAGCGACTTGAGCATGTCCCAGCCGACCTTGACCTCCTCGACCGGATCGGCGGCCAGCGACACGCGGATGGTGTCGCCGATGCCGTCGGCGAGCAGCAGGCCCAGGCCGATCGAGCTCTTCACCGCGCCACTGCGCAGGCCGCCGGCTTCGGTGATACCCAGATGCAGGGGCTGATCGATCAGCTTGGCCAGCTTCTGGTACGCGAACACGGTGAGGAAGATCTCGCTGGCTTTCAGCGAAACCTTGAAGTCCTCGAAGTTGTGGCGCTTGAGGATGTCGATGTGGCGCAGCGCCGACTCGACCAGCGCGTCGGCATTGGGCTCGCCGTACTTTTCCTGCAGCTCGGCTTCTAGACTGCCGGCGTTGACGCCGATGCGGATCGGAATGCCGTGGTGCTTGGCGCAGGCGACGACTTCTGACACCTTCTTGTCGGAGCCGATGTTGCCCGGGTTGATGCGCAGGCAGTCGGCGCCGGCTTCGGCGGCGGCCAGGCCGCACTTGTAGTTGAAGTGGATGTCGGCGACCAGCGGCACATAGCCGACTTCCTTCTTGATCTTGCCGAAGGCCTCGGCGGCGGCCAGGGTCGGCACCGAGACGCGGACGATGTCGGCGCCCGCCTTCACCGCGGCGCGGATCTGCGCGACGGTCGCGGCGACGTCCTCGGTGTCGGTGTTGGTCATCGTCTGCACCGAGATCGGCGCGCCGCCGCCGACCGCGACGCGGCCGACGCGGATCTGCCGCGAGATGCGGCGCACGATCTGGTGGTGACTGGTCATCGCCATCGCAAAGACTCTCGCTTACAAAGTCGCCCGCTTACGGGGCGCGGCCCGGGATGCGGACGCGCGCGGTCGAGTTGTCACGGATGAACGGCGTCAGGTCGACCGCCTGGCCCTTGTACTGCAGCTTCACTGCCGGCGCGTTACCGATCGCCAGATCGAACGGCGGCTGGCCGTCGACCGCGACACGCTGTCCTGCCTTGATCAGCCCTCGCAGCAGCGATTTTCCGGTGGAGTCCTTGACGCTGATCCAGCTGTCGGCGCTGACGCCGATCTGCAGCGGACCGCTGCCGACGACCGCGGCCGGAGCCACTGGAGCGGCTGCAACGGCTGGCGCCGGTGGCGTGGCGGAAGCCTGCGGCGCAGGCACGGCGGCGGCAGGCGCCGCGGCGGTCTCGGGTGCCGGAGCCAGCACCGCCGCGTCGGCGCCCGGCGCCGGCATCTCCGGCTGCGGCGCCGCCTGTGCCGGCGTGCCTGCTTCGGCCGGCGGCGCAGGCACCGTGGCGGCGGGCGGCGCATTGCTCTGCGTGGCGCCGTTGATCGACGACGGCAGGCTCTGCGGCAATTGCGTGGTGGTGCCTCGCACCAGCCACAGGAAGGCGCAGAAGATGATGGCGCCGAGCGCGACGACGATCGCCATCGCCACCGGAATGCGATTGCCGGATCCCAGGTCCTCGCCGGACGCCAGGCGCAGCTTGGCCGGCGGCAGCGGCGACTTCGGCACCACCCGCGAGGAATACGCATCGACCAGCAGCTTTTCGTCGAGGCCCAGCACCTTGGCGGCCTTGCGGTAGTAGCCGCGCGCGTAGACCGGCTCCAGCAGCGCGGCGAAGTCGTCGCGCTCCAGCGCCTCGACCGTCGGGCGCGCCAGCTTGGTCAACGCAGCCAGATCGTCGACCGACAGATGCTGCGCCTGGCGCGCCTCGCGGATCAGGCCGCCGGGGCTGACCGCAGCCGGCTTGGCCGGCGGCGGAACCGGCGCGGCGGCGGGCGGCGTGACGGCGGAATCGATCGGATCGTTGCTCATGGCTGCCAGTTCGCGATAGAGGCGGCTTCCTTGGAAGCCGGAAATTCCTGCTGCAATCGACGGGAGTACCGCAAGGCGGCGCTGCGGTCGCCGAGGGCCGCTTCGGTCCGCGCCGCAGCATTCAACAGTTCCGCGCTGGCGCGGGACTGCAGATCGTAACGCTGCAGGAAGGCCCGTGCGCGCAGATAGTCCTTGCGCTCGAAGCTGAGCACCGCCATCTGCGCCAGCGCGTCGATGTTGTCGGGGCGCAATCGCAGCGCTTCACGGAACGCCTGCTCGGCCTGATCGGGGTCGCGCTGCTTGAGGCAGATGCCGGCGTTGATCCAGGCCTGCTCGGGCGTGGCATAGCGCGGATCGCGCACCGCCTGCTGAAAGTAGCGCTGCGCCTCGTCGAGCTTGCCGCGGCTGCAGAGGAAGACGCCAAAATTGGTCTTGACCACCGCATCACTGTCGTCGAGCGCCAGCGCGCGGCGGTATTCCTTCTCGGCGGCCGAAGCATCGCCGCGCGTCTGATAGACGACGGCCAGCGCCGAGTGCGCGGCGGCCAGGCTGTCGTCCTGGTCGATCGCACGGCGCAGCTTTTCGATCGCCAGGTCGTACTGCCCCTGCCGCGCGTAGTTGATGCCCAGCTGGGTGTTGAGCTGGGCAGCCGTGCGCCGCTCGGCGCGCTGCGCCGGCGAACTGCAGGCGGCGACCAGAACCAGCACCAGCGCGGCCGCCAGGCGGCGCAGATTCATTGCACCGTCACCGGTATGCCGCGCAGGCGGTTCTTCTGCTTGGACTGCACCTGCCCGACCAGCTGGCCGCAGGCCGCGTCGATATCGTCGCCGCGGGTCTTGCGCGTGGTGGCGAAGACCTTGCGGTCGCGCAGGATCTTGAGGAATGCGGCAATCACTTCCGGCTTGGAGCGCTGGTACGGCGCCCCCGGAAACGGGTTGAACGGAATCAGGTTGACCTTGGCGGGCATGCCGCCGAGCAGCTTGGCCAGTTGACGCGCGTGCTCGGGCTTGTCGTTGACGCCGTCGAGCATCACGTATTCGTAGACGATGTGCGTCTTGCGGTCCTTGCCGGCGACGTAGCGGCGGCAGGCGTCGAGCAGCTCGGCGATCGGATACTTGCGGTTGATCGGCACCAGCTCGTTGCGCAGCGCATCGTTAGGCGCGTGCAGCGACACCGCCAGCGCGGTGTCGACATCGTCGTGCAGGCGATCCATGAACGGCACCAGGCCGGACGTGGAGACCGTGACGCGGCGCTTCGACAGGCCGAAGCCGAAGTCGTCGAGCAGGATGCGGATCGCCGGGATCACCGCGTTGTAGTTGGCGAGCGGCTCGCCCATGCCCATCAGCACGATGTTGCTGATGACGCGTTCATTCTGGAAATCACCGCCGAGCGTGCGGCCCGCGAACCAGACCTGCGCGATGATCTCGGCAGTGGTCATGTTGCGGTTAAGGCCCTGCTGTCCGGTCGAGCAGAACGAACAGTCCATCGCACAGCCGACCTGCGAGCTGATGCACAGCGTGGCGCGGTCCGCTTCGGGGATATAAACGGTTTCGATGGCGTTGCCGCCATCGAGGCGCAGCACCCACTTGCGGGTGCCGTCCTGTGAAACCTGTTCGGTGACGAGTTCCGGCGTGCGGATCACGAAGTGATCCTTGAGCCGGACCCGCAGATCCTTCGACAGGTTGGACATGTCGTCGAAGGAATCCTTGCCGCGCCGGTAGATCCACTGCATGACCTGATCGGCGCGCCAAGGCTTTTCACCCATCTCCGCGAAGCGCGCGCGCAGCTCCTCGCGATCGAGCCCGAACAGATTGATCGGGCTCGGCGGGGCAGCAGTCACGGACGGCGCAGTCGCGGACATGGAAACGCGAGCCCTTAGCGGGTGCGCGGGAACAGCTCGGTGGTGCGGAAGAAGTAGGCGATTTCGTTCGCCGCGTTCTCCAGGCTGTCCGAACCGTGGCCGGCGTTCTCGTCGATCGAATCGGCGAAATCGGCGCGGATCGTGCCCGGCGCAGCCTTCTTCGGATCGGTGGCGCCGAGGATCTCGCGATGCTTGGCCACCGCGTTCTCGCCTTCCAGCACCGACACCAGCACCGGACCGCTGATCATGAACTTGATCAGGTCGCCGAAGAAACCACGCTCGCGATGCACCGCGTAGAAGCCTTCCGCCTCGGCCTGCGTCAGATGCGTGTAACGCGCAGCGACGACCGTCAGGCCTGCTTCTTCGAAGCGCTGGATGATCTTGCCGATCACGTTCTTACCCACGGCATCCGGCTTGATGATCGACAACGTACGTTCAACCGCCACGTGAAACTCCTTAAAACTAAAGGGAAATGGCTAAAGGGCCAGTCAAGGCCCCCTAGGTTCTTCGAAAAATCAAGGAATTATAGCCGGCGCTGCTGCAGCGCGGCAACGAAAGCCGCCCAACAAACCCCGGAACAAACCCGCGATCAGCCGACGCTGAAGCTCTCGCCGCAGCCGCACTCGCCCTTGACGTTGGGATTGAGAAACTTGAACGCTTCGTTGAGACCTTCCTTGCGGAAGTCCAGCGTGGTGCCGTCCAGGTAGCTCAGGTGTTCCGGGCGCACCACCAGCTTGGCGCCGAACTGCTCGAACACCGCGTCGTCATCGGCGATGCTGTCGGCGTAATCCATGGTGTACGCATAGCCCGAGCAACCCGACTTGCGCACACCGACCCGCAACCCCAGGCCGCTGCCGCGCTTGCCGATCTGGTGCTGGATGCGTTTTGCCGCACTTTCCGTCAACTGCAAAGCCATTACTGCTTACTCCGGTCCGGTGGCGGGCGCCTGTCGCAACAGCTCGCGCAACAGGTCCTCACCCATGAAAGAACAATGGGCCTTGTCCTCATTGATTTCAAGGCGCTGGCGGATCAGCGCGGCGTCGATCGCCGCCAGCTCCGGCCACGGCAGCGCCTCGATTTGCTCGGCCAGCCACTGGCCGACGGCGATCGTCACCGGGCAGCCGTAAGCGCGAAACCGGGCCTGCAGCCGCCCGGCCTGCCACTGCACCGACATCGCCAGCCGTGCCTTCGCCGCCTGGCTGCCGGTACTGGCGGTCATGCCGCCGCCGGCGCCGGCGTGGGCCGGCGCCACGAAGCGCTGCCAGACCGGCAGGCTGTAGCCGTAGACGTTGGCGGTGCGCGCCGCAGCGCCGGGAGGCGCGGCCGATTCGCCGCTTGCCACTGCACGCAGGCGGGCCACGGCCTCGGCGATCTGCGTGGCGGCCACGTCGATCTGCCGCGTGTCGCTGCCGCGCCCTAGCGACAGGCGCAGCGACGAGCCGGCCAGTTCGTCGTCGCGCCCCAGGGCCCGCAGCACGTAGGAGGGCTCCCGGGTCGCCGACGAGCAGGCGGACCCGCTGGACACCATCAGCTCCGGCAGGCTGGCGCGCAGCGCCTCGCCTTCCACTCCGGGAAAACTGAGATTGAGAATGCCCGGCACCGACGGCTCGCCGCCGTTGCGCAGCAGCCCTGGCACGCGCGCCTGCAGTTGCACCCGCAGCGCGTCGCGCAGGCAGGCCAGGCGCTCGGCCTCCGCAGGCAATGCTGCTTGCGCCAGCTGGCACGCCGCGCCGAAGCCGACGATCTGATGCGTCGCCAGCGTGCCCGAGCGCATGCCCTGCTCATGGCCGCCGCCGTGGATCTGCGGCGTCAGTCGCGCGCGGGGCCGCTTGCGCACGAACAGCGCGCCGATGCCCTTGGGCCCGTAGAGCTTGTGCGCCGACAGCGACAGCAAATCGATCGGCGTGCGCATGAGATCGATCGGCAGCTTGCCCGCCGCCTGCACGGCGTCGACATGAAACAGGATGCCGCGTTCGCGCAGCAGCGGCGCCAGGGCGTCGACCGGGTTGATCGCACCGGTTTCGTTATTGACCCACATCAGCGAGACCAGCGCCGTATCCGGCCGCAGCGCCGCCAGCACCGGCTCCACGCCGATCACGCCCTGGGCATCCGGCGTCAGATAGCTCACCGTCGTGCCCTGCGTTTCCAGGTAACGGCAGGTGTCGAGTACCGATTTGTGTTCGACGCGGCTGCTGACCACATGCGCGCGCTGCTGGCCGCGGAACTCCAGCGCGCCCTTGATCGCCAGGTTGTTCGATTCGGTGGCGCCCGAGGTCCAGACGATCTCGTCACGACCGGCACCGATCAGCGCAGCCACTTGCGCGCGCGCCGTCTCCACCGCCACGCGCGCGCGGTGCCCCAGCGCATGATCGGACGCCGGATTGCCGAAGCCGGTTTCGGCGTCGAGCCAGAGCAGCATCGCCTCACGCACCGTCGGGTCCAGCGGCGTCGTGGCGGCGTGGTCCAGATAAATCACGGCTTTACTCGTAGTGATACCGGCAGGAAATGACGCTGAGGTCGCCATCATCGACAGCATAGACAAGGCGGTTGACGTCATCGATCCGCCGAGACCAGAAGCCGCTGAGATTTTCACGCAAAGGCTCGGGCTTGCCGATGCCCACGAACGGATCCCTTAGCGCTTCACGAATCAACAGATTGATCCGCTTCAGCGTCTTTCGATCCTGCGTCTGCCACCAGACATAGTCGTCCCAGGCCGCCTGCGTCCAGACCAGGCGCTCAGGCATCCACTAGTTTCCGCGAGCGGACCTTGCCTTGCCGATACTGCTGCAGCGATTGCGCCAGATGAGCCGCATTGGCCGGCGCCTTCAGCAGGTGCACCGTCTCCATCATGCTGTTGAAGGTATCCAACGACATGACGACCGCATCAGGGGCATCGCGCCGCGCAATCACGGCGAAGTCAGCATCGTCGACCACATCGTCGATGAGTTGCTTCAGGTTGTTGCGGGCCTCGGAGAAGTTGATAACACGCATGCTAGTTGTCCAATTTATTGGACAAGTCTAACACGTTGGACGAGCATTCAAGCGTAGAACGCACCGTTGTCAGCGCGGCGCAAAACTCGCGAACGCGGCAAGAAACTGGTCCACGCCATCCGCAGTGCTGTCCTTGCCCAGGCTGACGCGGATCGCGCCCTTCGCGGTCTCGCGCGGGTAGCCCATGGCAATCAGCACATGACTGGGCTCGCCAAGCCCGGACGCACAGGCCGAGCCGCTCGACACCGCATAGCCCTTGCGGTCCAGCTGCATCAGCAGCGCCTCGCCGTCATAGCCGGCCAGCGCGAACTGCACCGTGTTCGGCAGACGCTCTGCACGCTCGCCAAAGATCACTACGCCGGCGATCTGGCGCAGCCCGCTTTCCAGACGCTCGCGCAGCGCCAGCGCATGGGCCGCGCGCGCATCGAGCTCCTGCGCAGCGAGCTCGGCCGCCGCACCAAAACCGACGATCGCCGCGACATTCTCGGTACCGCCGCGCAGGCCGCGCTCCTGGGCGCCGCCGTGATGCAGCGGCGTCAGCTCGACTTCTGCATGGGCGACCAGCGCCCCGATCCCCTTGGGTCCATAAATCTTGTGGCTGGACAGGCTCAGCAGATCCGCGCCAAGTTCGCTGAAATCGACTGGCATCTTGCCCGCCGCCTGCACCGCGTCGACGTGCAGCAGCGCACCGCGGGAGTGGACCAGTTGCGCTGCACGGCCGACATCCTGGATCACGCCGGTTTCGTTGTTGGCGCGCATCAGCGACACCAGACGCAGCGGTCCCGCGGCCAACTGCCGCTCCAGCGCTTTCCAGTCGACAAGACCATTGCGATCGACCGCGATCGCCTCGACCGCCCAGCCCCGCCCGCGCAGCGCCTCGGCCGCCTCCATCACCGCCGGGTGCTCGGTTGCGCCGTACAGCAGCCGCGCCGGCGGCGTATCGCCGGTCACGCCCTTGAGCGCGAGGTTGTTCGATTCCGTGCCACCCGAGGTCCAGATCAGCTCCTGCGGCTGGGCGCCGACCAGCGCCGCCACCTGCCCGCGCGCCCGCTCGACCGCGTCGCGCGC
>CAMLDZ010000079.1 GCA_946478985.1 uncultured Solimonas sp. | reverse complement strand
AGGCCTTGAGCTGGCCGCGCTTCTCGGTCACCGCCAGCGAGTGGATCAGCGCCGTGCCGACCAGCCAGGGCATGAACGAGGCGTTCTCGACCGGATCCCAGAACCACCAGCCGCCCCAGCCGAGTTCGTGATAGGCCCACCAGGAGCCGAGCGTGATGCCGGCGGTGAGGAACAGCCAGGCAGTCGTCGTCCAGGGCCGCGTCCAGCGCGCCCAGGCGGTGTCGAGGCGGCCGGAGATCAGCGCCGCCAGCGCAAACGCGAACGCCACCGAGAAGCCGACGTAGCCCATGTAGGTCATCGGCGGGTGGATCGCCATGCCCGGGTCCTGCAGCAGCGGATTGAGATCACGGCCTTCGCCGGGCACCGGGAAGTTGACCTCGAACGGATTCGATGTCAGCAGGATGAACAGCAGGAAGCCGATCGCCACCGCGCCGAGCACCGCCAGCGCCGTCGCCACCAGATCGAGCGGCAGGCGGCGGTTGAACACCGATACCGCCGCGGTCCAGCCGCTGAGGATCAGCATCCACAGCAGGATCGAGCCTTCATGCGCACCCCAGACCGCGCTGATGCGGTACATCAGCGGCAGCTCGGAATGGCTGTTGGCGACCACGTAGGCCAGCGACCAGTCGCGCGACACGAAAGCCCAGGTCAGCGCGCCGTAGGCGAACAGCACCAGCAGGAACTGCGTCTGCGCCGCCGACTTCGCCACCGCCATCAGCCGGGCATCGCCACGCACGACGCCGAGCGCCGGCAGCAACACCTGGATCAGCGCTACCAGCAGCGCGGCGATCAGCGCGAACTGGCCGAGTTCGGGAATCATGAGCGGTGCTCCCCTCTCCCGCCTTGCGGGAGAGGGGCATTGGCCGCGGCCTGCGGCGGCGATGACGGGCGTTCGCCGCCCATCGATTTGAACGGCGCGCAGGAGTGCTTGCCGTCCTCGCCCTTCAACGACTTGGCCAGTTCCGGCGGCATGTAGTTCTCGTCATGCTTGGCCAGCACTTCGTCGGCCACGAACACGCCCTCGCGCATCTGCCCGGTGGCGACGATGCCCTGCCCCTCGCGGAACAGGTCCGGCAGGATGCCGTCGTAGCGTACCGGCAACGAGCTCTGGCAATCGGCCAGCGTGAAGTCGACGCGCAGGCCCTCGCCACGACGCAGCGAGCCGGCGGTGACCAGGCCGCCAAGGCGCAGACGCGCATCGCCGGTGTCTTGCTGCGCCAGCAGATCGCTCGGCGTGTAGAAATACATCATGTTCTTGCGGAAGGCCGTGAAGCCGAGCGTCGCCGCCAGGCCCAGGCCCAGCAGCAGTGCCAGCACCGCCACCATCCGCTTCTGTCGCTTGGTCATTCTTCGTCCGCCGCATCACGCAGGCTGTCGAGCAGGGCACGGCGGCGCAGCCGCGGCGCCAGCGCAATCCACAGGTGGATCAGCAGTGCAGCGCCGAAACTGCCCCAGACGTACAGCCCGTACCCGCCCATGCTCAAGGCTTCAAGGGACACGCGCGCCTCCGCCAAGTTCCGCCAGCAGCGCCTTGACCCAGCGCGTGCTGCGCTCGCGCAGCAGCAATTCGTTCTGCGCACCGCGCAGGATCGCGTAAGCACTGAGCAGATAGGTGCCGAGCAGTGCCGCGTACAGCGGCTGGGCCATCTCGGCATTGATGGAGGGCCTGCCCAGCTTCAGGATCGTCGAGCCCTGGTGCAGGCTGTTCCACCACTCCACCGAGAAGTGCACGATCGGCACGTTGACGACGCCGACCAGCGCCAGCAGGCTGCAGGCGCGCGCCGCCGAGCGGCGATCGTCGAAGGCCTGCTGCAGGCCGATCACGCCGATGTAGAGAAACAGCAGCACCAGCTCGGACGTCAGCCGCGCATCCCAGACCCAGTAGGCGCCCCACATGGGCTTGCCCCACAGCATGCCGGTGATCAGCGCCAGCGCGGTGAAGCCGGCGCCGACCGGCGCGGTCGCCACCAGCACGCACTCCGCCAGTTTCATCCGCCAGATCAGCGCGACGGCGCCGGCGCTCGCCATCAGCATGTACAGGCTCAGCGATACCGCTGCCGCCGGCACATGCACGTAGATGATCCGGAACGCGTCTTTCTGCTGGTAATCCTCTGGCGCGACGAACAGGCCGGCATACCAGGCGTAGCCCAGCAGCAGCAGCGCGCCGAAGCCGCACCACGGCGCCACACGCGCAGCGAATGCATAGAAGCTCGGCGGCGAGCCCAGGCGATGGAACCAGGTCCAGTTCATCGACGCGAAACAGTTCGGGTGGCGGTTCCGAGGAAATCGGGGCTATTCGAAGGCATTGCGCAGGGCCGCGGCGGAAAGTGGGGGAAGCAGCGTGACCGTCAGCGCCAGCATCGCGGCGAGAAAGTATACCGGACCGCTGCTGTCCAGGCCTTGCTCGGCGGCACGCACGGCGCCGGCGCCGAAGATCACGATGGGCATCAGCAGGGGCAGCACCAGCACCGGCAGCAGCGCGCCGCCACGCGGCAGGCCGACGGTCAGCGCGGCGACGAAACTGCCGATCAGGCTCAGCACCGGCGTGCCCAGCAGCAGGCCCAGCACCAGCGGCAGCACCAGCGGCGCCGGCAGGTTCAGCATCAGCGCCAGCGGCGCCGCCAGCAGCACGATCGGCAGGCCGCTGAGCAGCCAGTGCACGAAGGTCTTGACGGCGACCGCCAGCGTCAGCGGCGTGGCGCTGACCAGCAGTTGCTCCAGACTGCCGTCGTCCTGATCGGCGCGGTACAGCCGCTCCAGGCTCAGCAGCGCCGCCAGCAGCGCCGCGACCCAGACGATGGCCGGCGCGAACGCCGCCAGGCGCGGATCACCGGGCTTGGCGCCGAACGCGAACAGCGTGACGACGATGATGAAGAACAGCGGCGGCATCATCCACTCGGTCTTGGCGCGCGCCGCCAGCCGCAGCTCGCGCGTGAAGATCGCGGCACTGGCGCCGAACAGGCTCACAGCTGCAGCTCGCGCGCCGCCAGGCTGCCGGGCAGCGGCTGGTGGCTGGTCATCAGCACCGCCCCGCCCGTCTGCAGCTGCCCGGCGATCAGTTCGGCGAACAGCTGCAGGCCGGCGGCGTCGAGGCCGTCGAGCGGCTCGTCGAGCAGCCACAGCGCACGCCGCTGCAATAGCAGCCGCGCCAGGGCGCTGCGACGCTTCTGCCCGGCCGACAGCGTCCGGCAGGCGCGGTGCCGCGCCCGCGGCGGCAGGCCCAGCCGCGTCAGCGCCGGCTCGATGCCGGCCGCCGCCACGCCGTTGAGGCCGCACCAGAAGCGCAGGTTGTCGAGCGGCGACAGCTGCAGGTTGAGGCCGTTGCGATGGCCCAGCCAGTGCGGCCGCGCCTCGTCGTCGCTGAGCCTGATCTTGCCCTCGCCCGGCCGGCGCAGGCCGGCCAGCGTCTCCAGCAGCGAGGTCTTGCCGGCGCCATTGGCACCGCGCAGATGCACCAGCTCGCCCGCCCCCAGCACGAGATCGAAGCCGCGCAGCAGCTCGCGGTCGCCGCGCAGGACGGTCAGTTTTTCGGCGGTCAGCAGCGGCACGGCGCGCCTGAAGATCGGTGGACAGCTCGTGGAAAGATGGAAAAAGCGGCGCGTAGTCTAAGTGCTGGCCGCGGGCGACGCGATTGGCGCGGGCTGTCCGCCATCAAGGCGCACAGCCCGCGAAACGCTGCAGCGATGCGCTTCCGGGGCCCGGCAGCCACCAGCGGGACGCCGACAAGTTCTTTGCATAGATGCGCGGGCGCGGCGACTCTTACAATACGCGCCTCTTCTTCTCGCACCGCCGGATACCCGCTTGAGCGCCAAACTGATCGACGGCAAGGCCGTCGCCGCCACCGTCCATGAACGTGTCCGTACCGCCGTCGCCGCACGCATCGCCGCCGGCCTGCGCGCACCCGCACTGGCGACGGTGCTGGTCGGCGCCGATCCGGCCTCGGAAATCTACGTCCGCAACAAGCGCCTGACCTGCGACAAGGTCGGCGTGCGCTCGGTGCCGATGCACTTCGCGCCGGACATCGGCGAGGCCGCGCTGCTCGGCGCGATCGACCGCCTCAACGCCGACGACGACATCGACGGCATCCTCGTGCAGCTGCCGCTGCCGGAGCACATCAACGCCACCCGCGTCACCGAGCGCATCCGCGCCGACAAGGACGTCGACGGCTTCCACCCGTACAACATCGGCCGCCTCGCGCAGCGCATGCCGGCGCTGCGGCCGTGCACGCCGTTCGGCGTGATCGAGCTGCTCAAGAGCGCCGGCGAGACCTTCAAGGGCAAGCGCGCCGTGGTCGTCGGCGCCAGCAACCACGTCGGCCGGCCGATGATGCTGGAGCTGATGCTGGCCGGCGCCACTGCCACCTGCTGCCACCGCTTCACCGCCGATGTCGCCGGTGAAGTCGCGCGCGCCGACATCGTCGTCGCCGCGGTCGGCAAGCCGCGCTTCGTGCAGGGCGAGTGGATCAAGCCGGGTGCGACGGTGATCGACATCGGCATCAACCGCCTGCCCGACGGCAAGATCTGCGGCGACGTCGACTTCGAATCGGCGAAGCAGCGCGCCGCCTTCATCACGCCCGTGCCCGGCGGCGTCGGCCCGATGACGGTGGCGATGCTGATGGAGAACACGCTGACCGCGGCCGGCATGCGTGAGTCGCTGAGCATCGACTGAAAGCCCTCATCCGGCGCTTCGCGCCACCTTCTCCCGCAAGCGGGAGAAGGAACGCACAAGCCCCTCGCCCGCTTGCGGGAGAGGGGTTGGGGTGAGGGAGCTCTACTTGCCGCGCCGCATCGCCTCGAGCAGTGCGGCGCCAAGGTTGCCGGGCTGTGCCGGCTGCGCGGCCTTCTCATGCGGCCGGCGCGGGCCGCCATTGCCGCGCGGCGGCGGCGCGCCGCGATCGCCACGGCCCGCACCGGCACCTGCCGTCACCGCGCCCGGCTCGTCCTGCGTGCGCATCGACAGCGCGACGCGCTGACGCTTGAGGTCCACCTCCAGCACGCGGACTTTCACCACGTCGCCCGCCTTGACGACCTGGTGCGGGTCCTTGACGAAGCGGTCGGCGAGCCGCGAGACGTGCACCAGACCGTCCTGGTGGACGCCGATGTCGACGAAGGCGCCGAACGCCGCGACATTGGTCACCGTGCCTTCGAGCACCATGCCCGGCACCAGATCCTTCAACTGCTCGACGCCGTCGGCGAAGCTGGCGGTGCGGAATTCCGGACGCGGATCGCGGCCCGGCTTTTCCAGCTCGCCGATGATGTCGCGCACCGTCGGCAGGCCGAAGCGCTCATCGGCGAAGGCGCGCGGATCGAGCTTCTTCAGTGCCGCACTGTCGCCCATCAGCTGGCGCAGATCGCGGCCGCAGGCGGCAACGATCTTCTGTGCGACGCCATAGGCTTCCGGATGCACCGAGGACGCATCGAGCGGCTCGTCGCCGTCGCGGATGCGCAGAAAGCCCGCGCACTGCTCGAAGGTCTTGGGGCCGAGCCGCGAAACCTCCAGCAGCGCGCGACGGTTCTGGAACGGCCCGTTCTGGTTGCGATGCACGACGATCGCCTCGGCCAGCGAGCCGCCGAGGCCGGAGACGCGCGCCAGCAGCGGCGCCGATGCGGTGTTGAGATCGACGCCGACCGCGTTGACCGCGTCCTCGACGACCGCGTCCAGCGAGCGCGCCAGGCGGTACTGGTCGACATCATGCTGATACTGGCCGACGCCGATCGACTTGGGCTCGATCTTGACCAGCTCGGCCAGCGGGTCCTGCAGGCGCCGCGCGATCGACACCGCGCCGCGCAGCGAAACATCCAGATCCGGAAACTCCGTGGCGGCGGTCGCCGACGCCGAGTAGACCGAAGCGCCGGCCTCGCTGACCACCACCTTGGTGGGCCGCTTGTCGGCAGGCAGCGCCGACAGCAGCTCGGCGGTCAGCTTGTCGGTCTCGCGGCTGGCGGTGCCGTTGCCGATGGCGATCAGCTGCACGCCATGCCTGGCGATCAGCTTGGCCAGTTCCGCCTGCGCGCCGCGCACATCGTTGCGCGGCTGGAACGGATAGACGGTGGCGGTTTCCAGCAGCTTGCCGGTGCCGTCGATCACCGCGACCTTGACGCCGGTGCGGATGCCGGGGTCCAGGCCCATCGTCGCCTTGGAGCCGGCCGGCGCCGCCAGCAGCAGGTCCTTGAGATTGCGCGCGAACACCTGGATCGCCTCGGCATCGGCGCGCTCGCGCATCTGCATCATCAGGTCGATCGACAGCGAGAACGCCAGCTTGACGCGCCAGGTCCAGCGCAGCGCCTCGAGCAGCCAGCTGTCGCCGGCCTTGCTGCCATCGAGCCGGACCTCGTAGGCGGCGGCGATCATCCGCTCGACCGGCTTGATCGGCTCGGCGCTGTCGGCGTCGGCCTCGATCTCCAGCATCAGCACTTCCTCGTTGCGGCCGCGCAGCATCGCCAGCGCACGATGGCTGGGCACCGTCGCCCAGCGCTCCTGATGGTCGAAGTAGTCGGCGAACTTGGCGCCCGCCTCCTGCTTGCCGTCGACGACTTTTGCGCGCAGCACCGCGTGCTGCTGCAGATAGGCACGCAGCTGGCCGAGCAGCGCAGCGTTCTCGGCGACGCCTTCGGCGATGATGTCGCGCGCGCCTTCCAGGGCAGCCTTGATGTCAGCGACCTCGCCCACCACGTAGGCGGCGGCAAGCTCTGCCGGCACCGCGTCGCGGTCGGCGAGAATCGCCTCGGCCAGCGGCCCCAGGCCCTTCTCGCGCGCAATCTCGGCACGCGTGCGGCGCTTGGGCTTGTACGGCAGGTACAGATCCTCGATCTCGGCCTTGGTGTCGACCGCCTCGATCTGCGCTTCCAGTTCCGGCGTCAGCTTGCCCTGGCTGCGGATCGATTCGAGCACCGAATCGCGGCGCTCCTCCATCTCGCGGCGATAGGCCAGGCGCTCTTCGAGCAGGCGCAGCTGCGTATCGTCGAGCCCGCCGGTGACTTCCTTGCGGTAGCGCGCGATGAACGGCACGGTCGCGCCCTCGTCGAGCAGGGCCACGGCGGCGGCCACCTGCGGCGCACGCGCGGCGACTTCGGTGGCGAGGGAACGAAGGATGCGATTTTGGTCGACGGCCATGCTTTTTTGGATGTGGCGCTGGAGACGGGGCGGCGACCTTAACGCGCATGGCCGGCGCTGCCAACGGATTGACGGATCGCTGCAATGACGATCCACGGCCGCGCTGCCGTATCATGCGCGGCCCGCACGCCGTGCCGTGTGCCAACCCAATTCGCCATGAGCCGCCGCGATCCCCAGGCGCCGTCCGCCGCCGACCTCTACGACGGGCCCAGCAAGACCCAGGTCAAGGAAGAGATGCACGCGCTGCATGATCTCGGCGCGGCGCTGCTGGAATTGCCGGACGACTGGCTCGACACGCTGGATATGCCCGAGCGCCTGCGCGACGCGCTGCGCGAGTACCGCCGCATTCCGACGATGAACGCGCAGAAGCGGCAACTCGGCTTCATCGGCAAGCTGATGCGCACGGTCGATCCGGAACCGCTGCAGCGCGCCGTCGATACGCACCGCCACAGCCGCGCACGCGAGGCGCAGAGCCTCAAGGAGATCGAGCGCTGGCGCGATCGCCTGCTCCATGAGGAAGACGCGCTGACCGCCTGGTGCACAGCCTATCCCGGCGGCGATCTGCGTGCGCTGCGCCAGCTGATCGGCAAGGCGCGCCAGGAGGAAGCCGAGGCGCGCGACGCCGCGCCGCATGCCGGCGCCCCGCAACGCAAGGGTCGCTACTACCGCGAGCTGTACCAGCTGCTGGCGGCACGCCTCAAGGACGCCAGCGCCAGCGCGCGCTGAGACGCTTACGAGCCGCTGCTCAGCGCCGACAGCTGCTGGCTCAGATAGCTGCTGGTGGTCTGCATCTGCGCCAGCAGCGAGTCCAGCGCGGTGTACTGCGCGCGGTAGCGCGACTCCACCTTGGTCATTCGCGCGTCGAGCGCGTCCTGCTGCTTGCTGATGTCCTTGAGCTGGCTCTGCAGCATGTCGTTGCGCGACTTGATCAGCCCGTCGTCGCTGACCAGACGCTTGATCGCCGTATCGAACTGCTCGGCGACGCCGCCGCTGCCGCTCAGCAGTTTCTGCACGGCGACGCTGTCGGACGCCAGCGCCTCGCCGAGCTTGGCGGTGTCGAGCTTGAGCGTGCCATCGGTCTGCGCGCTGATGCCGAGTTGCGACAGGTATTTCACATCGCCGCTGCCGAAGGCACTGCCGGCCAGCTGGCGCAGCTGCTGCGAGGCGCCGCGCACCATCGCATCGCCGTTGAGCGTGGCCGCCACCTTGGTGTCGGCGTTGTACTTGGTCAGCGTCGTCATCATGCTGATCGCCGTGTTGTAGGCGGTCACGAAGGACTGGATCGCTGAAGTCGCGGTCTTGCTATCGAAGCTCAGATTGAGCGTATCGGTGGTGCCCGGCGTAGCCTTGAGCAGGTTCAGCGTGACGCCGTCGATGGCATCGCTGACCTGATTGGATGCCGAATAGACGTCATAGCCGTCGATCTGCAGATGTGCATCCTGTGCCGGCTGTTTCTCGGTGAACGACAGCAGCGAGGACGTCACCGTGATTTCGTGCTCGGCACCGCTTTGATCCGAGGTCAGCAACAGGCGCGCGCCGCCACTCTCGTTGACGATGGTCGCCGTCACGCCCTTGTTGTCACTGGCGGCATTGATGGCGTCGCGCAGCGAGCCCAGCGTGTCCATCGCCCCCAGCGTTACCGTGAACGATTCACCGCCGACCTCGAGCGTGACGTCGCCAGCACCGAGCGCCGAACCGGCACCGCCGGCAAACGCCGACGAGGCCAGCTTGTGCGATTGCGCCAGCGCCATCACCTCGACCTGGTAGCTGCCGCGCTTGGCACTGCTGGTGGCGCTGACGGTGAAGGTTTCGGCCGCCGAGGAACTGGCGCTGAGCTGGTTGAGCGAGCCGCTGGTCTTGAGCGCGCCGAGCTTGTCCTGCAGCGTGGTCAGCACCGATTTGAAGCTGCCGACCGCCGACAGCTGCGAATTGAGCTTGGTCTGCTTGGATGCCAGCCGCGAGTCGGTCGCCGAACGCTCGGCCGAAACCAGCTGGCGGACCAGCCCTTCGATGTCCAGGCCGGAACCGACGCCTGCCGAGGTAATGCTTGCCATGGCTTTTCCTTGTGGGCTCGCCTGTCTATGCCTGGGTTTCTATCAGCCCGCCGAGGCCGTCTTTCAATCGCCGTGCCAGTTGCAGCAGTTCCTCGCTGGGAATCTGTCGCAGCACGGTGCCGTCGGCGCGATCGCGCAGTTCGACGACGACCCGCTTGAGTTCCGGATCGACGCTGTAGTGCAGCTCGACATCGCGTTCCTGCAGCGCCTGCACCATTTCCGCGAGCAGTTGCGCGTGTCCGGCCTCGCTGTCGTGCTGACCGGTCTGCGCCTGCTCGCTGCCGCTGCGCATCGACGCAGCCGCGACCGTCGCGGCCACTGCCGGCTGCGGCGGCACAACGACCAAAAGGCCGCCGCCCTTCGGCGCAGCCAGGTTTTCGATTGCCTTGATGGCATCCGTCATCGTCCTACCCTCCGGCGCCGGTGACGAACCGCTCTGCGATCCATCGCACCCGGTGCCTGCTCAAACCGGCGGCGGATTCCGGCCCCGAGGAGCCGGAATCCGCGCCGTGAACCGCGACCGGCTTAGCCGCGCAGCAGCGACAGCACGTTGTTCGGCGCCGAGTTGGCCTGCGCCAGCATCGCCGTACCGGCCTGCTGCAGGATCTGCGAGCGGGTCATGTTGGCGGTTTCCTTGGCGAAGTCCGTGTCCTGGATCCGCGAGCGGGCGGCCGACAGGTTCTCCGAGGTCGTGCTCAGGTTGCTGACCACCGATTCGAAGCGGTTCTGCACCGCACCGAGCGAGGCGCGCGCCGAGTTGACCTGCGACAGCGCGCTGTCGACCTGCTGGATCGCCAGCGAAGCGCCCGAGTACGAGGCGATCGACAGCGAGGTCAGGCCGGTGGTCGTCGTCGCGGTGGCATCGCCGTCGCCGCCCGCGGCGTCGAAGCCGGTCAGGCTGCCGTCGTCCGTGCCGGTCACCGCAATGTTGGCGCCGGAGGTCAGCACGATGCGGTTGGTGGCGCTGTCATAGGCAGCGTTGACGCCGGTGGTCGTCGAGGAGTTGTTGATCGCATCGACGACCTGGCCGACGCGCTGCTGCGCGCTGCCGGCAGCGCCGATCGAGGCGCCGACGTCGGTGCCGTTGATGACCAGCGCACCGGCGCCGACCGCGGTCAGCGTGTCGATCGCGGTGACAGCGCTGGACTGGCCGGAAGCCGCCGTCACCGAACCCAGCGCCGCGACGTTGGAATCGACGATCGAACCGACAGTGATCGTTTCGCCGGCGTTGGCACCGACCTGGAACACGCCGGACGAGAAGCTGCCGTCGAGCAGCTTGACGCCGTTGAAGCTGGTCTGGTTGGCAACGCGGTCGATTTCGCTCAACAGCTGCGTGGCTTCGGTCTGCAGCGCGGCGCGATCGGTCGAGGAGTTGGTGGCGTTGGCCGACTGCACGGCCAGCTCGCGTACGCGCTGCAGGTTGCTGGTGACCTGGCTCAGCGCGCCTTCGGCGGTCTGCGCCAGCGAGATGCCGTCATTGGCATTGCGCTGCGCCTGGTCCAGACCCTTGATCTGCGAGGTGAAGCGCTCGGAGATCGCCAGACCGGCGGCGTCGTCCTTGGCGCTGTTGATGCGCAGACCCGACGACAGACGCTGGATGGAAGAAGCCAGTGACGACTGCGACGACGACAGATTGCGCTGCGCGTTCAGCGACATCACGTTGGTGTTAATGCCTTGCATGGATGCACTCCTGAAGAGGAAAGGAAAATTCCGGGCCGGCGATCCAAGTGGTTCCCGGTCCTGCCTCAGCGCCCGTTACCGGATTGCCGCTGCTGACCCCTTATCGGAAGCACCACCGACAAACTTGAGAGCCTTTTGCGCAGCGCGACCGACGGCGGCCGGTACGGGATGAACGGTGTTTGCAGTGTTTGCGAGGGCTGGCGCTGCCGCCGTCGCGATGGCAGAGCGCCGCGCCAGGTGCGGACGCAGCCGTTACACTGCGCGCCCCATGCTTTCCCTCCAGAACTTACGCCTGCGTCGCGGCGGTCGTGCGCTGCTCGATCAGGTCTCGCTGACGATCTATCCCGGCTGGCGCGTCGGCATCATCGGCCGCAACGGCACCGGCAAGTCGACGCTGTTCGCGGCGATCCTCGGCGAGCTCGATGCCGAGCAGGGCTCGCTGAGCCTGCCGAAGAACCTGGCGATCGCCACCGTCGCCCAGGAAACGCCCTCGCTGCCGGATCTGGCGCTGGACTTCGTCGTCGACGGTGACGTCGAGCTGCGCCAGCTGGAGAAACGCCTGGCCAAGGCCGAGGACGCGCACGACGTCGAGACCATCGCCACCATCCACGAGCGCCTGGCGATGATCGCCGGCTACGGCGCCCGCGCCCGCGGTGCCGAACTGATGCACGGCCTGGGCTTTGCGCCAGACGCCATCGACAAGCCGGTCGCCAGTTTCTCCGGCGGCTGGCGCATGCGCCTGAACCTGGCGCGCGCGCTGATGTGCCGCTCGGATCTCTTGCTGCTCGACGAGCCGACCAATCACCTGGATCTGGACGCGGTGATCTGGCTGCAGGACTGGCTCAAGCATTACAACGGCACCTTGCTGCTGATCTCGCATGACCGCGAGTTCCTCGACGAAGTCACCACCCAGACCCTGCATCTGGAGAACGGCGGCGCCACGCTGTACGCCGGCAACTATTCGCAGTTCGAGCGCCAGCGCGCCGAAAAGCTCACGCTGCAGGCCGGCGCCTACGACAAGCAGCAGCGCGAGATCGCGCATCTGCAGAACTTCATCCGCCGCTTCAAGGCCAAGGCCAGCAAGGCCACACAGGCGCAGAGCCGCGTCAAGGCGCTGGAGCGCATGGAGCTGGTGGCGGCGGTGCACGCCGATTCGGAATTCTCGTTCAGCTTCCCGGTGCCGGAGCGCCTGCCCTCGCCGCTGCTGCGCTACGAAAAGCTGGCCGCCGGCTACGGCAGCAAGACCATTCTCAATGGCCTGAAAGTGCTGGTGGCGCCGGGTGACCGCATCGGCCTGCTCGGCCCCAACGGCGCCGGCAAGTCGACGCTGGTGCGGACCCTGGCCGGTGAGCTGGCGCCCTTGGCCGGCAACGCGATGCGCGATCCGCACCTGCGCGTCGGCTACTTCGCCCAGCACACCACCGACAGCCTGGACCCGGCCGCCTCGCCGATCCTGCACCTGCGCCGCCTCGATCCGAAGGCGACGGAGCTGTCGCTGCGCACTTTCCTCGGCAGCTTCAACTTCAAGGGCGATCGCGCCTTCGAGGCGGTCGGGCCGTTCTCCGGCGGCGAAAAGGCGCGGCTGGCGCTGGCCATGGTGGTCTACCAGAAGCCCAACCTGCTGCTGCTCGACGAGCCGACCAACCACCTCGATCTCGACATGCGCCACGCGCTGGAGAACGCGCTGCTGGAATATCCGGGCGCGCTGGTGGTGGTCTCGCACGACCGTCACCTGCTGACCAGCACCTGCGAGAACTTCTGGCTGGTCGCCGGCGGCGACTGCCAGCCGTTCGAAGGCGATCTTGATAGCTACGCGCGCTGGCTGCAGACCCGCAAGAGCGCGCCTGCCGCGCCGCGCCCGGTCGAGGCCACACCCGCCGTCGCGGCCGTGCCGCGCGATGCCGCCGAAGTGCGCGCACAGACCAAGCTGCTCCGCGACATCGTCTCGCGCCTCGACAAGCAGATGGGCAAGCTGCAGTCCGAGCTGTCACGGCACGACGCCAAACTGGCTGATGAGGGGCTGTATTCGCCGGGCCGCGCCGCTGAACTCAAGACCACGCTGGCGCAACAGGCCGCGGCCAAGCGCGCTCTCTCAGAGGCCGAAAGCGAATGGCTGGATGCCAGCGAGAAGCTTGAAGCCCTACATGCTTCGTCCACTTGAAGAAATGCTGTAAGCGGCTTGAAAGCATTGCGTTTTGCAAGTTAAGGCGGAATTCACTCCCGCGCTCCTAGTGTCGGCCGCGCCGTCACCACAAGGGAACAGGCGCTGAACCAGGCGCCGCGCCATCGGAGGGATTCATGCATTTCAACAAGACAGCCACGGCCGCGCTGGCCGGCAGCCTGCTGCTCGCCTGCGGCGCCGCGCGCGCGCAGACCGGCGGCACCACCGCCGGCGCCGCCGCCAGCGATCTACGCGGTTTCGCCGCTTCATCCCTGCAAGCGCCGGTGGCCTTCGGCGCGCGCTGGGGCACGGCCGGTGTCGGCCTTTACGGCCAGGGCTGCGACTGCAACGGCGACGACGCCGACGGCTCGCTCGGCCTCGCCTTCGGCCTGGGCAATCCGGACGATCTGGCGGCGCTGGAAGTCAGCGTCGCTGCGTCCTCGCTGTTCGGCGACAAAGGTTCGGACGACGGCTTCGCCGAAGCCGGCTCGCTGGGCTTCAAGCTGCATACCAACCTGCCCGGCTATGCCTCGTTCGCGGTCGGCGTCAACGGCACCGGCCGCTGGGGCAGCGATGGCTTCACGCACAACAACCGCTCCAGCGTTTATGCCGTGGCCAGCAAGATGGTGCCGCTGGGCTCGATGGCGGCGGTGCTCAACCT
>CAMLDZ010000078.1 GCA_946478985.1 uncultured Solimonas sp. | reverse complement strand
CTGCTGCTGGCCTTCTTCCGCAACGAGATGGGCTTCGGCGGCAACAACGGCCTGACCGACTTCAAAGACCTGCTCGGCTTCGACCTGCAGGCGAAGGGCACGCGCATCAGCCTGTACCTGATTTCGGCGCTGGCGCTGGCGCTCGGTTATCTGGCCTGCCGCTACATCGTCAGCTCGCGCCTCGGCCGGGTGATCGAGGCGGTGCGCGACGCCGAAAGCCGTGCGCGTTTCATCGGCTACCGCGTCGAGAACTACAAGCTGTGGCTGTGGACCTTCTCGGCGATGCTGTCCGGCATCGCCGGAGCGCTGTACGTGCCGCAGGTGGGCATCATCAATCCGGGCGAGTTTGCGCCGATCAATTCGATCGAAGTCGTGGTCTGGGTCGCCGTCGGCGGTCGCGGCACCTTGTATGGCGCGGCGCTGGGGGCGCTCATCGTCAACTACGCCAAGTCCTGGTTCACCGCGGCGCTGCCGGAGATCTGGCTGTACGCGCTCGGCGCGCTGTTCGTCGGCGTCACGCTGTTCCTGCCCAAGGGTGTGGTGGGTCTGCTGGCCAAGCTCAAGAAGCCGGAATGGAAGAAAGCACTGAAGGAGAAGGTGGCGTGAGCGGCTTCTCGCATCTGCTGAAGAAGCCGGGCCGGCGCTCCAGCGCGCCGCGCGTCGATCTCAGCCACAACATCATCCTGTACCTCGAAGACATCAGCGTCAGCTTCGATGGCTTCCGCGCGCTCAACAATCTGAACCTCTATGTCGAGGCCGGCGAACTGCGCTGCATCATCGGTCCCAACGGCGCCGGCAAGACGACGATGATGGACGTCATCACCGGCAAGACGCGGCCGGATCTGGGCTCCGCCTGGTTCGGCCAGACCATCGATCTGCTGACGCTCAGCGAGCCGGAGATCGCCGCCGCCGGCATCGGCCGCAAGTTCCAGAAGCCGACCGTGTTCGGCCAGCATACAGTGTTCGAGAACCTGGAACTGGCGATGGCCGGCGACAAGTCGGTGTGGAAGATCCTGTTCGCCAAGCTCAGTGCGGCGCAGCGCGAACGCATCGACGAGGTGCTGCAGACGATCGGTCTCACGGCACAGCGCGAGCAGATGGCCGGCGCGCTGTCGCACGGCCAGAAGCAGTGGCTGGAGATCGGCATGCTGCTGTGCCAGGACCCGGAGCTGCTGCTGGTCGACGAGCCGGTCGCCGGCATGACGCCGCAGGAGACCGAGCGCACGGCAGAGTTGCTGGTGTCGCTGGCCGGTAAGCATTCAGTGGTCGTCGTCGAACACGACATGGATTTCGTGCGCTCGATCGCGCGGACCGTGACGGTGCTGCACGAGGGCAGCGTACTTGCCGAAGGCAGCATCGACGATGTGCAGAACGATCCCAAAGTGATCGAGGTTTACCTTGGCGAGTGAAGCGATGAATGCAGCCTCTGAAGCGTTCCTGGATATCCGCGGCGTCAACCAGTTTTACGGCGGCAGCCATACGCTGTGGGACGTCGACCTGCAGGTCGCGCGCGGTTCACGCACCTGCCTGATGGGCCGCAACGGCATGGGCAAGACGACGCTGCTGCGCGTGATCATGGGCCTGGTGCCGGTGGCCAGCGGCGAAGTGCGCTACCAAGGTCGCGATCTGCGCAAGACCGCTGCGGAGGCGAGGGCAGGGCTGCGCATCGGTTATGTGCCGCAGGGCCGTGAGATCTTCTCGCAGCTCAGCGTCGAGGAGAACCTGCGCGTCGGCCTCTACGCGCGCGCGGTCAAGGCCAAACATGCTGACGTGCTGGAAAAGATCTACACGATCTTTCCGGTGCTGAAGAAGATGGCGCGCCGCCGCGGCGGCGATCTGTCCGGCGGCCAGCAGCAGCAGCTGGCGATCGGCCGCGCGCTCGGGCTCGATCCGGAGCTGCTGATCCTCGACGAGCCCTGCGAGGGCATCCAGCCGAACATCGTCGCGGAGATCGGCGATCTGATCATCCGCCTCAATCAGGAGCTGGGCCTGACGGTATTGCTGGTCGAACAGAAGCTGCCGTTCGCGCGTCGCGTCGGCAGCGAGTTCCGGGTACTCGACAAAGGCCGCGTCGTCGCCGGTGGCGCCATCGGCGAGCTCAGCGACGAGATCGTCAAGCATCACCTTACCGTCTGAGTCGTTCCGCCGCCGCTGGCGGCGGCTTTTTTACTTCGCTGTTGCGCTACAAAAAAAGAGGCCGCTTGCGCGGCCTCTTTTCGTTACTGCGTGTGATGCGGCGCAGGCTTATGGCGTCGTCGAACGGCACAGGCCCAGCGGGGCGAGCAGGCAGCTGCCGCCGGTGTTACCGGTGAGGGTCGACAGTAAGGTGGTCACCACGCCGTTGACGGTGCCGAGCAGCGTGCCGATGCCGGAGCCGGTGCCGATCAGCCTGGGCAGCTCGATACCGATCTGCGTCAGCAAGGTTTCGAGGGCGCTGAGATCGACGATCTCGAACAGATCGATCGGGCCGTCGATGTCGCCGCCGACCAGCAGGCCGACCAGTTCGGACACCGCCGCTTCGACTTCGGCGATCAGGCCCTGAGCATCGGTGAGGTTCAGCAGATCCTGCAGGTCGCCGATCGGCAGCACCAGCGTCAGCAGGTCGTCGAGCGCGCCTTCGACCAGCAGGGTCAGCGCTTCGTTGTAGGTCTCGGCCTGGTTGGCGTCATTGACGTCGTCGGCGGTCAGCGCGACGAAGGCGTCGAGATTGGTCAGTGCATGGTCCAGCGTGATCAGCACGCCGCCGAGAATCGGTGCGCCTTTCACTTCGTCCGGCAGCAGCGCGTAGCCTTCGGCATAGGCATTGGCCAGATCGCTGACCAGGTCCGCCAGCGCATCGGTGCTCAGCGTGGCGTCGCCCGCGAGCGTTTGCTGCGCCAGCACCAGCGCCGGCAGCAGCTGCTCGCCCAGCGGCGCCAGCGGCGTGCCGGCGAGCGGATTGGTGCCCGGCGCCGCGACCGGCTGGCCGCAGGTGACCGGCTGGCCCGCCAGATTTCCGGCGAGCGCATAGAGCAGGCCACTGAGATTGCCGACGAGGCGCTCGACCGCGGCAGTCGCATCCTCCAGCGGCAGATCGGTGGTGACACTCGGATTCTCGATGCCGGCATCGATCGCGATCAGCAGTTCGTCGACGATGTCGAGAGTGTCCTGATTGACGGTCTTGTCGGTGCACAGCAGCACGCCCTGCAGCGGCGTGCCCGCCGCAGCGGTCGCCAGCGGCGTCAGCACCTGCGTCGAGACGGCGCTCTGTACCGGATCGAGCAGGCCGGCGGTCGGTTCGGGCGTGCCGCCACCGTCGCCGTTGCCATTACCGTTGCCATTGTCATTGCCGCCGGTGTCGATGCCGTCGTTGCCACCGCCGCCGCAGGCGGCGAGCATCATCGCAGCCGCAACCGCGGCAGCGAGAGAAAATTTCTTGAACATGAGACGAACTCCCCTGATGAGCTGGCGCGGTCCTGAATGATTGCGCGACTTCAATGATATACGGAAGTTATGCGTTTATCGCGATGTTTTCATTGGAGTGCCCAACGCCGATCACACCGTGATCTGCAAAGTCCGGCAATCGCGGGCACCGACGCGCGGATAAAAAAGAGGCCGCTTGCGCGGCCTCAGTTCGCTTACAGCCCGGGAGTGCAACAAATCAGGTGCTGCGGCACAGACCAAGGAAGCTCAGCAGGCAACCGCCGGTGCCACCGGTCAGCGGCGCCAGCAATGAACTGATCAGGTTGCGGATCGGTCCGTTGGCGAGATCGAGGGGCGAACTGCCGCTGCCGGCCTGTCCGAGAAAGTTCGGCAGCAGGGACACGAACTGCTCGACCAGATCGCTGAGCGGTGCAAAGGCGCTGCCGCCCAGCGGATTGCTCGGCAGGCCGCCGGTGGGATTGCCGGCGAGACCCGCGGTCAGGCTGGCGACTGCGTCGCGCAATGTCGTCAGCAGATCACTGGAAGCGCCGCCGCCGGCGGCGTTCTGCAGGTCGGCCACCGGCAAGACCTGGGTCAGCAGATCGCTCAGCACTCCCTGCACCAGCGCCTGGAAGGCGGAGGCGATCTGGGTGGCAGACGCGCCGGAGGCGCCCAGCAGCGAAATGGTCTTGAGCTGGGTCAACGCATTGTCGACCGTCGCCAGCAACCCGCCGACCACGGGTGCCGAGGTGACTTCGTCCGGCAGGGCATCGAGGCCATCGGCAAAGGCATTGGACAGCTGCGCGAGGATCGAGGCCAGCTGCGTGGCACTGAGCGGCGAGCTGCCGGAAGCGCCGAGCAACTGTTGCTGCGCGGCGCTCAGCGCCGGCAGCAAGGCGCTGCCCAGCGCGGCGAGCGGCGTTCCCGCCAGCGGGTTCGTTTCGGGGACCAGACTGCCACCGCCGGCTGCACCGCTGCAGCCCGCGGCGCCGGCCAGCGAATTCAGCAGGCCGGACAGATTGGCCACCAGCGCTGCTACGGCGGCCTGGGCTTCTTCCGGCGTGACCGCGCTCAGCGTGCCCGGATTCTGCAGGCCGTTGCCGAAGGCATCGGCAATATCGAGGATGTTGCGGTTGACCGCGGCGTCGGCGCACAGCAGCACGCCTTGCAACGGCGTGCCCGCAGCGGCCGTGGCCAGCGGCGAGATCACCGTGTCGGAGACCGCGTTCTGCACCGTATCCAGCGGGCCGGATACTTCGGTGCTGCCACCATTGCCATTGCCGCCACCGTTGTTCGGACCGCCTCCGCCGCCTCCGCCGCAGGCGGCCAGCATCGTGGCGGTGGCGATCGCGAGCGCCAGGGAAGTTTTCTTGAGCATCTAGGGACTCCGGTGCGTGAGGTATCGGCGGCAGCCTGTGAGCTGATCTGCGGGCGACGATAGACACGGCGACTGTCCAACTTGAGGCAACCGCGATGGAAGGTGCGGCGCATCGGATGGCCGGCGAGGGCAGGGCTCTGGTGCACTGCGATCGGTGCCGCTTCAGTTTTTGTGAGAAGAATTATCATTATTTATTCGGCACGATGAAGTCTTCACGCTGCGTATTTGACGATGGGGTCGCCGAGCGCGCGGCAGCTCGATAACGATCGCCTGCTCACTCGGATTAGCGCGATGCATGAAGACAGCCGGGGCGCTCTGGGCGCGCCGCGAATGCACGAAGACTTGGTTGAATAAGGTGAAAGGGCGAGCCTGAATCGCGTAGCGCGCTTGATGGCGAAGAACGGTCTGCAGGGCTGGCCTCGGAAGAAGCGCCGTGGTCAGCGGGCAGATCCGGGCTTGCCGCCACCGGGCGTCAGCAATCTGCTGGAGCGGGATTTCGATGCGCTGGAGCCAGAGACCAAGTGGGTGACGGACATCACCGAGATCGCCACCGACGAGGGCAAGCTGTATCTGTGCGTCGTCATCGATCTTTTCAGCAAGCTGGTGATCGGCTGGGCAATGCACCATCGGCAGGACCGCCAGATGGTGATGCGGGCCGTCGAAATGGCGATCTGGCAACGGCAAGGCGGCTGGTCAGTGATCCTGCATTCGGACCGTGGCAGCCAGTTTCGCAGCAGCGACTACCAGCGCTTGCTCACGAAGAACACGCTGCTGTGCTCGATGAGTGCACCGGGGCATTGTGGTGACAACGCCGCCTGCGAAGGTTTCTTTGGCATGCTGAAACGTGAGCGCGTGCATCGCACGAAGTACGCAACAGTCGATATCGCCAAGGCCGATCTCTTCGACTACATCGAGCGATTTCATAACCCGAGAATGCGGCGTAGAGTCGCCAGGCAGGATCAGAAGTTTTCAGCTCTTTCTAAACCGTCCGTGGAAACGGGGTAGAACCCGAAGCATCGCGGCAAAAATGCCCTGGCCGGAATACGGGCGGTTGAAAATCCGGCCAGGGCAGCGGGACACACTGCTCAATACGCAGGTCCGCTGCCAGCAGATGCAGATCGCAAGAAAGCCCCGGCCAGTACGGCCGGGGCAATCAGCTTGAACCGGACGACGCCTCATCCGGCATCGGCATTGTCAGGGCGCAACTGGCTCAGAAGGCGAGCCACGGCGCAACGAAAACGCCCCGCGGCAAGCGGGGCGTTCTGCAAGATCTCAGCGACGTTGATCAGTGATTGTCGTTTATCGCGACCTGACCCGGATCCAGCTCCGTTACTTCGTAATACGGGGTGCCGAAGCCCTGAACCTCGTGTGACGTTAGGGTGCGATTGGCGACGCCCTGATCGATACGCTGCCGGATTGCCACACGGGCTTCCTCTTCGCTGGATGCCGTGACGAAGTACGAAAGCTGGCCGGGCCCCTGCGGATGAAAGGCGTATAGCTTCATGGGTGGAAACTCCACAGATGTGTCGTGATGAGCAAGTCTTTGACCAGAGCTTAGCAAGTCTCGCGTCACTTCAGAGCGGCGAAAGTTCGGTGTGCACAGACGCTTTGCGAGCCCGGAGGATCAGCGAGCGTTATACGTCGTGCGTAAAAAACGGGGCTCCGCTGCTTGGGGGCCAAGCCAGGCGGGCGTCACCAGCTTGAGGTGAATACCCACGGCAACTGCCTGCGTGCGGCGCCGCACGCCCAGTTTTCCGAAAATGTTAGCGACGTGAAATTTGACGGTTGGCTCGCAAATCTTGGTTCGGCTCGAGATTTCCTGATTGGAATGGCCTTCGCAGATCAGTGCCAGGACTTCGATTTCGCGCTTGGTCAGCGGCTCGATCAGTCGATGTTTCATCGAGGCGGGGAATTCGCGGGAGTCGATGTTGTCGCCCATAAGGTATTGCGCGGGGTCGGTGGATCCATCCTCAAATTACGCCGCGTCTGGTATACGGTCCAATACTCATTGGCAAGAAACTTGATGCCGATCAAGTATCGGTCAGTCTGCAGAACCCTCTCTGATCAAGCCCCGCAGTGCGGCTTCACGGACTGCTGCGGTGCGGCGATGCACGCCCAACTTTGCGTAGATCCGGCGCCAATACCATTTGACGGTGGTGTCCACGACGCCAAGCTGTTGCGCAATTTCCGAAGTGGTCAGATGTTGAGCGCTCAGGCGCAAGATCCGTACTTCCTTGTGCGTGAGCGCACCGCCCGCTTCGGAATCGATGACGTCCGCCGTCGGCGTGCATTCCGTCACTTGCGGCCGAGGCGCCTGCACCAGCGCGGCGTCGCTCTGCAGGGCCTCAAGAGTGGCCAGCATGTCCGCCAACTCAGGGCTGGCATCGAGAAACAGGCGGACGTAGCCATGAACGACCTTGAGGCGTAGCGCGTCGAGCAGGCTGCGTTGCGCGGCGCGAACATCCCCGCCGCGCAGTTGCAGAAGTGCGAGGCTCAACAAAACCTCAATGGTTTCCCCGGGAGTCTGGCGGTCGCGCAGGTGGCCGAGCCAGCGTCTCATCAGCGTCAGTCCCTGTGCGATATCGCCTGATTCGGCATGAAGGCGCGCCAAGCTCAGGGCGTACTGCAGTTGCAGCCGGGTGGCGCGCCGGCCGGGCACGACACGCGCAAACCCTTCCCGGTAGCGAGGATCGCCCGTCAACTGAAGCGCATCGCGAGGCTGGCCCTCGGCGATCAGCAAGCTGATCCGTTCGCGGACCACGCAGGCCTGCAAGCGTGGCAGTCGATACTGCTCCGCTGTATGGCTGGCATTGTCGAGGGTTCTATGTGCATCGGCGTGACGACCATCGATCAGGTGCAGGCGCGCCTGCGTGCGATAGCGCGCGATCACCGAATCCGGCAGGCCGAAGGCGGCGGACAGGCTCTGCATGCGATCGAGTCCGGCACGCGCCGCAGTGAGATCATTGCATTCGTAGTGCAGGGCGATCAGCTCGCTGGCTGGCATGGCCGCGTAGCTGGATGCTTCGCCATGCAGGCGCACCGCGCTGGCATACGCCTGCCGCAATGCGGCATCCGCCAGCTTGAGTTCGCCGCGCAGGTGCAAGGTTTTGCCGACGACGGTATCGAGGAAGACCGTGCCGTAGATCGCGCGGGCGTCGATGAACTGCTCGCGCAACCCTTCCCATTCCGCCTGCGTCATCGTGGTGTCGAATGCCTCCCGCCGGCTCATCAGCAGCGCGGTGCGTATCGACAGACTCATGAAGCCATCGCGCAGGCCGTACTCGTTGATCCAGGTACGACCTTCTTCCTCCAGGGCGTCGAGCTGATCGGTGAAGGTGCGCATCATCACGTCACGATGTGCCAGCTTCTGCCGCAAAGCCTGAATCTCGGCATCCCGTAGCGTCGAGCGCTGTAGCTGCTGGCAGATCTCGAGCAGGCTGTCGCGTGCCTCGTCGAAGCGCCAGCGGATGATCTGCTCCCAGACCACTTCAAGCTGCAGGCGCGGCAGCGCCTTCATGACTGCCGGCGGCAGGCGCTGGGCATAGGCGTTGAGCGTGGCGGTCTGTCCACTGGCGAACAGGCTGGCACTGACCATGTCGACCAGTTCGCCGGCGCGCGCCGTATCGCCGATTGCGAACGCATGATCGATCGCGTCGATGGGATGCCCATTGCAAGCCAGCCATGCGCAGGCCCGGGCATGGATCGAGGCCGCGCGCTCGGCTTGAGTTTCGTGGGCGCGCTGACGGAGCAGTTCGGCGAACAGGTGATGGTAGCGATACCAGTGCCGGTCCCGATCGAGCGAGAACACGAATAGATTGTGCGTTTCGCAGTAGTCGATCATCTCCCGCGCATCGGTGCGGCCGAGGATCGCGTTGACCAATGCAGCGTTGAAGCGGGCGAGCAGCGCTGTGCCGAGCAGGAAGTCCTGAACATGCTGCGGCTGATGGCGCAGCACCTCGTCGATCAGGAAGCCGGCGACCGCACGATCCGTGCCAGCGAAGCAATCGAGAAAGCGTGCCGGGTCGGGCGCGGCGCGGACTGCGATCAGCGCCATTTGCAGGCTGGCAGGCCAGCCTTCGGTTTTGCGCCTGAGCGCGCGGATCTGCTCCGGTGTCAGATGCACCATGGAATCGTCACTGGCCAGCGCCGCTGCTTCCTCATCGGAAAAGGCCAGGTCGCCAAGTTCCAGCTCATGGAGACTGCCATGGGCACGCAGACGTGCAAGCGGCAGCGCCGGTACTTCGCGGGCGGCGACGATCAGATGCAGCGAGTCCAGCGGTGCCAGCAGCAAGGCGGAAATCAGATCGATGACGCCCGCATCCCGCAGCAGATGCAGATCATCGAGAAACAAGTACAGATCCGTCTGCAGCGCCGCCAGCGCATTAAGCAGCTCGGTCTTCAGCGAGGTGGCTGACGGCGCCGAATCCAGGCCGTGCTGTGCCGATGCGTGCGTGCCCAACGGGCCGTCGTTGCGCGTATCGAGAACCAGCCCGGTGCGGGAGATGGTGTCGACCAGATGCGCGGCGAAGCGGACGACGTCGTTGTCGTCGGCATCGATACTGAGCCAGGCCACGGCCGCACCGCGGGTGCGCAGGCGCTCATGCAACTGGATCAGGGTGCTGGTCTTGCCGTAGCCGGCAGGCGCCGAGACCAGCAGCAGGCGACCCTCCAGGTATTCGTCAGCTTTCTCGGCAATACGTGTGCGGTTAACAAGCCGGATTCGCTGCTTGGGCGGCAGCAGCTTGGTTGCATTGGTCGTCCAGGACGGGGAGGGCAGCCACATTCGCGGGATTCTGAGGGGAGGCTACGTACCCTTCAACTGCGGTTTGCGCTCATCGAAGTGCAGTCCGCACACGGGTCTGTGAATGCATGCGCAAAGCCGTGCTGGCGGCCCATCAGCAACGATGGGCCGCCATCCGGTATGACTTGCTTAGCCGGCTGCGGCTGCCATTTCACTGGCCTCGCGCTGCTCCTGCGCCAGCATTTCGTCGATGACACGCTGCATCTTCGCCGGACCTGCGTCGGCCGCGCCGATTCCCATCTGCCGGAAATGCGGATTTTCCTTGAGCCGCTCCTGCTGCGCTTCGAGCATGCGCTTGTCTTCGGCAAACGCCGCGTCGAGCCCTTCCTTCAGCAGGTCCGCTAGGCCGGGCTGTGCGGTGCTGTGGCTGACACCCCAGGAGTAGTAGTAATCGACGGACTCCTCGTCACGCGGCGTGATCGCCTGGCAGCTCCAGGAGTCCAGCACCAGATGACCGTCGGACTCGCCCTCGGTCGCCATACCGGCGGTGAACACGCGGAAGTGCAGCATCCAGTTGCAGGGGACGGTCTGCGTGATGTCGAAGTTGGCATCACAAAGGAAGTCCGGCGGGAACAGGTGGGCGACGAACTTCGGTACCGGCACATTGCGGACCCAGTAGTCGGTCTTGATTCCGCGCGGAATGATCTTGTGTTCCGGCTTGGCCCGCGCCTGTGCCCAGCCCATCGCAATGGTGGCGTCATGCGTGAACGAACTGTGCGAAAGATCGGCCAGATTGGCGTTCTCGAGCAGATAGTTCGCCTTGACCTGGATGTAGCTCGGCCGCGTCAGGTAATGGGGGTCGCTGGGACCGACGGCGTGGCAGATTAGGGCAGGGTCGGCCTTGCCCGGGTCGCCCATCCACACCCAGATCCAGTTGTCCTTCTCGACGACCGGGAAGGTGCGCACACAGATATGGCCCGGAACCTTCTCGACATTGGGGATCTCCGAGCAGGCACCGTTGGCTTCGAACTTGAGGCCGTGATACATGCAGCGCAGCGCGTCACCCTCCTTGCGGCCCAGCGACAGCGCCGCCTGGCGATGCGGACACTGGTCTTCCATCGCAACAACCTGACCGCCAAGCTTGCGGTACAGCACGACACGCGTGCCGGCGATCTTGCGTGCGACCAGTGCGTCCTTGCCTTGCGAGACCTGATAGTCCCAGCCCGCGCAATACCACGCGTTCTTGATAAACATACTTCCTCCTTGCTGCCGCGCCCTGACTTCGCAGCGCGTGTGGTGGCGATCCCGGCGCGATGCCGGAGGCATGACTCTAGGAGGGCAGGAGTGAAAGTTCTCCCTCCCAAACGGAGGGTGCCAAAGCACCGCTCGCTGGCGATTACTAAACCCGCAGGCAGGCCTGGAAACCGATACCGATCAGGTATTGATGAAAGTGCCAAAGGTATTAGACGGTATTGATCGCGCTTACTACCTTGCTTGCAGAAGCCGATGCGGCACGGCGGCGGGCCAGGCGCAAGCCCGGCAAACAAGCTCACACGGCTCGGCAAGAACCGGCCGACAACAGGAGAAGCCCGATGTCTCTACGTGGCGTACTGCGCGTTGGCGAGGTGGCCATTCGCGTCATGGACATGCAGCTGTCGCGTCGCCACTATGGCGACCGCATGGGTCTGCACGAGGTGATGGAAGACGCCGAGGGACGGGTCTACTACAAGGCTTGGGACGAGCATGATCATCACTCGATCATCCTGCGCCAGGCGGACTCCCCGGGCATCGACTATTTCGCGTTCAAGGTCTATGACGATCGCACACTGACGCAGCTGGAAGCGAAGATTCAGGCCTTCGGGCTGACGGTGCAGCGCATCGCCGCCGGCGTCTATCCCAAGAGCGGCCGCCGTCTGCAGTTTGTGTTGCCCAGCGGCCACACCATGCAGCTCTACGCCGAGAAAGAGCAGGTCGGCAATACGCTGGGCACGCTCAATCCTGGTGTGATTCCAGACGAAGGCATCATTCGCGGTTTCAACATCAACCGGCTCGATCACCTGCTGCTGGGCGGCATCAATATCGACGACAATGTCAGGCTTTTCACTGAAGTCTTCGAGTTTGATCTGTCCGAGAAGCTGATCGATCACGAGAGCAAGGCGTCGCTGGCGGTGTTCCTGACCTGTTCGACCAAGCCGCACGACATCGCCTTCGTGCTGCAGCCTGCGGCTGGGCTCTTCCATCATGTCTCGTTCCTGCTCGAATCTGCGCACGACGTCATCAAAGCTGCCGACAAGATCGGCAAATACCGCATCCCCGTCGACGTCGGCCCCAACCGTCACGGAGTTACCCGCGGATCGACGATCTACTTCTTCGACCCGTCGGGCAACCGCAATGAAGTCTTTGCCGAAGGCTATGTCCATTATCCGGACACCCCGACGCTGGTCTGGGATACCACCGAACTCGGCGCTGCCACGTTCTCGCAAGACAATACGCCTCGCGAAAGCTTCCTGACCGTGCTGACCTGAACCGCGATGTCCAGGCAGGAGATCGCGGTCGTCGTCGGCGGTACCGGTGCGATGGGGCAACACATCGTCCGTCGCCTGACGGGTGCGGGGCTCAAGGTGCTGGCGGTCGCCCGGTCGCAGCAATCACTGAAACAGCTGGTTGACGGCTGCGAAGGTGCGTCGGCTTGTGTGTGCGACATCGCCACCGACGAGGCCGTCGAGGTGATCCGGGCCGCCATCGACCGCCCGGTGCGGATGCTGGTGCATGGTCCTGGTGTTGCAACGGCGGGCGGTGTGCTCGGGGTGCCGACGCAGGCCATCGTCGACGCCGTCAACATCAAGGTCGCCGGCATGCTACGCCTGCTGCGCGCGGTTGATGCACATCTGCTCCGCGGTGCACGCGTGGTGGCCATCGGCGGGCACTACGGTTTCGAGCCGACTGCCTACGCGGCGACCGCCGGGGTCGCCAACGCGGCCTTGGCCAATCTCATGCGACAGCTGTCGTGGGCTTATGGGCCGCGCGGCATCACGGCGCATTTGCTGGCGCCTGGCCCGGCGGATACCGAGCGTGTGCGTCGCGTTGCAACGGATCGCGCATGCCGGGACGGCGGCAGCACAGACCAAGTGCTCGATACGATGCGAGCGGAGTCCGCGATCGGCGAATTCACCACGGTAGAACAGATCGCCTGGATGGTGCAGACGCTGCTGGCACCAGAGGCCAACGCGCTGGCCGGCAGCACCTTGTTCATGGACGCGGGTCGCCGTCGCGGCCTGCCCTGAGGTCCGCCATGCCCGTACTCGTTATCCATCTTCTTGAAAATTCATGCTCGGATGCGCAGTGCGAAGCACTGCTGCTCGCTGCGAGTCGCTTGTACGCGCAGGTGCTAAACAGCCCGATCGAACGCGTACGAGCATTCATCACGCCACATCGCGCTGCTCACGTCGCGGTTGGCGGTGTTATGGCCCGGGATGCCTCACTCAGCGCGCCGTACTTTGAGTTCCTGGTGCTCGAAGGGCGATCAATTGACGAGCGTCAGCAGCTGCTGGCCGGGTTCACCGAGCTGATCGTCAATGAACTCGGTGTCGAGCGACACATGGTCCGTGGTGGTTGCTGGCCGATCGCACCGGAAAACTGGGCGATCGGCGGCGTGCCCGCCAGCGAGCTACGTGCGGGCGAGGTGCGTGCACGCGCCGTCGCCTAGCGCTGGCGTACAGAGGGTGAATTCCGCTTCGACGCGCGTGCTACTGAGAGAAAAGCGCGAAGCAGGGGAGACTCGTCGCCTTCACGATGAATCATGCACAGGTCGAAGCTCGCCCGATCCTTGTCGCTCAACGGTACATAGCTGACACCGGGCAGGTTCAGGTTACAGACCGAATCGACCACCAGACTCAGGCCGACGCCGGCGGCCACCAAGGCGACTGCAGTCACCACGTCGTCCACCTCCTGCACCACGCGCGGAGCCAGATTGCGCTGATGGAACAGGCGCATCAGGTGGTCGATGAAGCCGCCGCGCGCCATTCGGGGATACAAAACCATGGGCTGGTCCTGGAGCTCAGCCAGCGCCACGCGCGGTCGCTGCGAGAAAGGATGCGCGCTGGGCACTGCCAGATGCAGACGCTCGGTGAGGATGGTTTCCCATTCCAGGCCGATCTCCTCGCCGAAGAAGCGGTTGAA
>CAMLDZ010000077.1 GCA_946478985.1 uncultured Solimonas sp. | reverse complement strand
AGCTTGGCGATCTGGTCGTTGACCTTGTCGCCGGGCAGCTGGCCGCCCTCGCCGGGCTTGGCGCCCTGCGCGACCTTGATCTGCAGCACTTCGGCGTTGACCAGGTACTGCGGCGTGACGCCGAAGCGGCCGGACGCGACCTGCTTGATCTTCGACATCTTCTCGGTGCCGTAGCGCGCCGGGTCTTCGCCGCCTTCACCCGAGTTGCTGCGGCCGCCGAGGCGGTTCATCGCGGTAGCCAGGGCCTCGTGCGCCTCCGGCGACAGCGCGCCCAGCGACATGCCGGCGGAATCGAAGCGCTTGAGGATGGCCTCGACCGACTCGACTTCGTCGAGCGGGATCGGCTTGGCGTCCTTGAGACGGAACAGATCGCGGATCGCGGCGACGCCGCGCTCGTTCACCAGATCGGCGTAGAGCTGGTAGTCGGCGTAGTCGCCGGTCTTGACCGCCTTCTGCAGCGTGGCGATGACGTCCGGGTTGTAGGCGTGGTACTCGCCGCCGTGGATGTACTTGTAGAGGCCGCCCTGCCCGATCGGCTTGCGCGCGCTCCACGCCGCGTCCGCCAGCTCCTGCTGCTCGTCCTGCAGATCGGCGAAGCGCGCACCCTGGATGCGCGACACGGTGTCCTCGAAGCACAGATCGACGATCTCGTCGTGCAGGCCGACGATCTCGAACAGCTGCGCGCCGCGATAGCTGGAGATGGTGCTGATGCCCATCTTCGAGATGATCTTGTACAGGCCCTTGTTGATGCTCTTGCGGTACGACTGCGCGAGCGCCTCGGCCGGCTTGTTCTTGATCTGGCCGGAACGCGCCATCTCGTACAGCGAGGCGTAGGCGAGGTACGGATAGACGCAGGACGCGCCGTAGCCGATCAGGCAGGCGAACTGGTGCGGATCACGCGCGGTGGCGGTCTCGACGACGATGTTGCAGTCGCAGCGCAGGCCTTCGCGAACCAGATAGTTGTTGACCGCGCCGGTGGCCAGCAGCGCGTGCATCGGCAGCTTGCCGCGCTCGATCGCGCGGTCGGACAGCACCAGCACCACGCGGCCGGCGCGCACGGCGGCGGCAGCTTCCTCGCAAAGGTGGTCGATGGCCGCCTTGAGGCCCAGCTTGGCGTCGTAGTTGAGGTCCAGCACGTGGTGCGAGAACGCGCTGTCCTCGTTGCCGATCGCCAGCAGCTTCTTGAACTTGGCTTCCGACAGCACCGGCGAGTCGATCATCAGGCGCGCGGCACGCTCCGGCGTCTCCTCGAACATGCTCTTCTCGGCACCGAGCTGGCATTCGAGCGACATGACGATCTGCTCGCGCAGCGGATCGATCGGCGGGTTGGTGACCTGCGCGAACATCTGCCGGAAGTAGTCGTAGACCGAGCGCGCGTGCTCCGACAGCACCGCGAACGGCGTGTCGTCGCCCATCGAGCCGACCGCTTCCTGGCCGGCTTCCGCCGCCGGACGCAGCACCTGGTCGCGTTCTTCGAAAGTCAGCTGGAACATCTTGTGGTACGTCGCCACCGTGTCCGGCGGCATCACGTCCAGCGCATTCGGATCGTCCGACAGCGAGGCCTCGACGCGCTTCATCTGCGTCTTCAGCCACTGCTTGTACGGCTTGCGCGCCGCCAGCATCTTGTCGATCTCTTCCGGGCGCAACAGCGTGCCGTTCTGGGTGTCGACGGCGAGCAGCTCGCCCGGACGCAGGCGGCCCTTCTCGACGACCTCCTGCTCCTTGAAGTCATGCACGCCGATTTCCGAGGCCAGCACGATGTGGCGGTCGGCGGTGATGACATAGCGCGCCGGGCGCAGGCCGTTGCGGTCCAGGGTGCAGGCGGCGTAGCGGCCGTCGGTGATGACGACGCCGGCCGGGCCGTCCCAGGGCTCCATGTTGACCGAGTTGTATTCGTAGAACGCGCGGACATCGGAATCCAGATCCTCGACGTTCTGCCAGGCCGGCGGAATCAGCGCGCGCATCGCCTGGAACACGTCCATGCCGCCGGCGAGCAGCACTTCGAGCATGTTGTCGAGGCTCTGCGAATCCGAGCCGTTCATCGTCACCAGCGGCGCGACTTCCTCGATGTCGGGCAGCGCCTCGCACTGGAACTTCTTGGCGCGCGCGGCCGCCCACTTGCGGTTGCCGGAGATGGTGTTGATCTCGCCGTTGTGGGCGAGGTAACGGAACGGGTGGCACAGCCGCCACTGCGGCAGGGTGTTGGTCGAGAAACGCTGGTGGAACACGCACATCGACGAGTCCAGCAGCGGATCGGCGAGGTCCGGGAAGAAGCTGCCCAGGTACTCGGGCATCACCAGGCCCTTGTAAACGATCACCCGGCACGACAGATGGGTGACGTAGAACTCGGTGTCGCCTTCGCCGATCAGCTGCTTCTCGGCGCGGCGGCGCGCCTTGTAGAGCTTGAGCTCGAAGGCGGTCTGCGCGGTGCCGGCCGGCGCCACGATGAAGGCCTGCTCGACATGCGGCACGCTCCTGAGCGCTTCCTCGCCCAGCGCGCTGGGGTCGGTGGGCACCACGCGCAGGCCGGCCAGCTTCAGGCCATGCAGCTCCAGGCTTTCCTTGAGGACCGCGCGGGCGCGCTCGCGGCGGGCCTCGTCGCGCGACAGGAACAGGTTGCCGACGCCATAGTCCTCGGCGCTGAGCACGATGCCCTGGCGCTCCGCCTCGCGGCGCAGGAACTTGTCCGGCTTCTTCATCAGCAGGCCGCAGCCGTCGCCGGTCTTGCCGTCAGCCGCCACCGCGCCGCGATGCGTCATGCGCTGCAGCGCCGTGATCGCCGTCTGCACGAGCTTGTGCGAGGGCTGGTCGTCCATGTGGGCGATCAGACCGAAACCGCAGCTGTCCTTCTCGAATTCGGGCCGGTAAAGGCCGTGGGGCTGGCGTTCGAACACGGGCTTGCTCCTGAAGCATTAAACGGATCGCGCGCAGGCGCGAGCGTCGCCGCAGCTTAAAAATGCGGGCAGCGGACCTTAATGAGGCCGCCGGGCGGCCGCAAGCGCGTAGCGGGGGTGATTCCCTACGCACAAAATGTGCCTAGGAGAATCAATGGCTTGCCGGGCGGCAAGATGGCCATCAAAATGGCCATCTGCTGATCCGCCGCGCCGTGCACGCCATGAAAGCCGTCTCCATCGCCGATGCCAAGAACCGCCTGACCGAATTGCTGTACCAGGCCGAGGAGGGCCAGCCGGTGCAGGTCACGCGGCGCGGCCAGCCGGTCGCGGTGCTGCTGTCGGAAGCCGAGTACGCGCGGCTGAAATCGGCCGCCTCAGCTGCCGCCGACTTCGCCGGCTGGGTACAGGACTGGCGCGAGCAATTGCCGGACGGCTTCGAGGGCATCGGCCCCGGCGAGCTGGAGCGCTGGCGCAACGTCTAGCGTCCTTATGGCCACCAAGCTCGACTATCTGCTCGACCTGCCGGTGCTGGCGGAGCTGACGCGCCCCAACGGCAACCGGCGCATCTTCACGCTGTTCGCGCAGCGGCAGTTGCAATGCGCGCTGGCGGCGCCGACGCTGCACGCGCTGCTGCGCGGCATTGACGGCCTGCCCGATGGGCCGCGCCGCCAGCATCTGCAGGCCTTCACCGCCGAGCTGCTGCTGTGTGGGCCGACCGTGCTGCCTTTCGACCGCGAGGCGGCCATCTGGCTGGCCGGGCGTGGCGTCGAGCGGCTGCGCGTGCAGCGAAACTGGACGATCCTGGATGGCCAGCAGGCGGCGATCGCCGCCACCCGCGACCTGGCGCTGGTGACGCGTCACGCCAGCAGTTTTGCCGGTATCGGGGGCCTGCGGATCGACGACTGGTTCCGGCCGTAGGACTTTTTCTTGCACGCTTAATAGCCGGTTAAGGACACTCCGATAGCGTCCGCACGTGATCCCCTCTGGAGGGGTGTGATGAGTATCCCGATGCGTTCGCTGCTGCTGGCCCTTGCCTTGTTCCTCAGCCCGCTGGCGAGCCACGCCAAGGTCTTCATCTCCGTCAACATCGCGCCGCCGCCGCTGCCGGTCTACGAGCAGCCCTGGTGCCCCGGCCCCGGCTATATCTGGACACCCGGCTACTGGGCCTGGGACGACTACGACCAGGACTACTACTGGGTGCCCGGCACCTGGGTACGCCCGCCGCGGGTCGGCGTGCTGTGGACACCGGGCTACTGGGCCTGGGCGGGACCTCACTACGTCTGGTATCCGGGCTACTGGGGCCCGCGCGTCGGCTACTACGGCGGCATCTACTACGGCTATGGCTACACCGGTCGCGGCTACTCCGGCGGCTACTGGCGCGGCAACGACTTCTATTACAACCGCTCGGTCAACCGGGTGAATGTCACCCATATCCACAACACCTACCACACCACGGTGGTCAACCGCTTCGACGGCGACCGCGTCAGTTACAACGGCGGCGACCGCGGCACACGCGATCGCCCGAGCCGTGAGGACGAGCGCTACCGCAGTCAGCGCCACGAGCGCGAAACGCGCGATCAGGAGCGTCATGAGCGCGCTGCCCGCGAGGATCGCGACCTGCGCTTCAGCGAAAATCGCGGCCGGCCGGCGACGTTGACGACGGCGCAGCCGGCACGTTTCAACCGCAATGACAACGACGGCCGTGACAACGGCAAGCGCGACGACGAAGCACGCCCCGGCTTCTTCTCGCGCAATAGCCGCAGCGATGACGGTCGCCAGGCCGGGCGCCCGCAACGCGAGCAGCAGCGCAATGACAATGATCGTCGCAGCGACGAGACGAGACCCGGCTTCTTCTCGCGCGGCGATCGCGATGAGGGCGAGCGCCAGGCCGAGCGCAGCCGCGACGACGCCGAGCGTGCACGCCGCGACCAGGAGCAGCGCGCCGAGAATGAGCGCCAGCTGCGCCGCAACGAAGTCCGTGACCGTGAGATGCGTGCCGGTCTCGAACGCCAGCGCGACGACGCTCGCCGCGATGCCGAGCGCCGCGACAACGAGCGCCGCCAGCAGCAGGCCCAGCAGCGCGAACAGCAGCAGCGGCAGAACGCGGAGCACGAGCAGCGCAGTCGCCAGCAGTTTGCCGAGCGTGAGCAGCGGCAGAACGAGCAGCGCCGCCAGGACCAGCAGCGTCAGCAGGAGCGTTTCGCGCGCGAACAGCAGGAACGCCAGCAGCGTCAGCAACAGGATCGCCAGCGCTTCGAGCAGCAGCGCCAGGCGCAGCAGCAACAACAGCAACAGCAACAGCAGCGCATGGAGCGGCAGCAGCGCCAGCAGCAAGAGCGCTCGCAGCGCGAGGACCGCATGCGCGAGACCGCCAATCGCCAACAGCAGGAACGTGCGCAGCGCCAGCAGCAGCGCCAGGATCGCCAGGACAACCGCCGCGAAGAGCGCGGCAACCGCAGCTAGCTAGCGCTGGCAGCCCGGGCAATAGCAGGACGCGCGGCCGCCCAGCACCAGGTGCTTGATCGCCGTGCCGCAGACGCGGCATGGCAATCCTTCACGGCCGTAGACGAACAGCTCCTGCTGGAAGTATCCGGAAGCGCCATCGGCGCCAGCGAAATCGCGCAGCGTGGTGCCGCCGCGCTCGACCGCCTCGGCCAGCACTTCGCGGATCTTGTCGGCCAGCCGCTGGCATTCGGCGCGCGTCAGCCTGCCGGTGCGCCGTGTCGGCCGGATGCCGGCGCGGAACAGGCTCTCTGCGGCGTAGATGTTGCCGGCGCCGACCACGACGTGGCCGTCCATCACGAAGTTCTTCACTGCCACCTCACGGCCGCGCGACAGCCTGAACAGGTAGTCGCCGTCGAACGCCGGATCGAAGGGCTCCGGGCCCATCGTCGCCAGCAGCACATGGGAGTTTTCGTCGCGCGGCCACCACAGCACGGCGCCGAAGCGGCGCGGATCGTTGAAACGCACCAGCTTGCCGCTGTCGAGCGCGAAGTCGAGATGATCGTGCTTGACCAGCGGATGGCCGGCGTCGAGCACGAACAGGCGGCCGGACATGCCCAGGTGCCAGATCATCCGATCGCCGCTGTCGAGCGTGACGATGATGTACTTGCCGCGCCGCGCCAGTGTCTCGATACGCCGGCCCGCGGCGCGCTGCGGCAGCTCCGCCGGCACCGGCCAGCGCAGGCGGCGCTCGCGCAGCTCGACGCCGCGGATGCGCCGCCCGCTGAGGTACGGGTCCAGACCGCGACGGACGGTTTCGACTTCCGGTAGTTCTGGCATGGCCGCGGATCATGACACAGCGGCTGCGGCCGTCGGCGGCGCCCGTCCGCATCCCGCACCACACCATTCAGAGCGGCGTTTCGAGCAGACGCTCGCGCAATTGCGCCTGCCGTTCGGCGTCCAGCCGCAGGCCGTCGCGGATGAAGCCGGCCTCACCGCCGAAATGCGTGTCGATGCTCGCGAATGCGCAATCGAGGAACGCCGGGTCGGCGCGCTTGGCGGCGTCGACAACACGCGGATCGGCCTCATGCCCCAGCAGGAAGGCGAGATCGCGGCGGTACTGATTGGTCAGCACGTAGTCGGTGATGATGGTTTCGCGCGGCACGCCCAGCGTCAGCAGGATGACCGCCGCAGCGAAGCCGGTGCGGTCCTTGCCGCTGGTGCAATGGATCAGCGCCGGCAGTGCATCGGCCTGCAACAGCACGTCGATCAGCTGCGCGTAGGTGCCGGCATGTTCGAGCGGCATGCGCCGGTACATTTCGCACAGCGCCTGATGAACTTCTTGCGGATCGATTTGGCGACGGCGCACGCGGCTGAACAGCGCATAGGCACCATGCGGCTCGAAGCCGATCGCATGACTGCGAATGCGGCCGCCGGCCGGCAGCCGGTTGGGCTTGCGCGTGCGTTCATCCTGATGGCGCATGTCGCACAGCGTGCGCAGCCCCAGCGCCTCGACCTGGCGCAGATCGTCGTCGCTGAGTTCGGCGAGCGAGTCGGAGCGGTACAGCGTGCCCCAGCGCGTTTGAAGTCCGTCGAGGGTCTGATAACCGCCGAGATCGCGGAAGTTGACGGCGCCGGCAAGCGCCAGCCGGCGTTCGCGGGCGGCGCGGGTGCTGGAGAGCTGCGGTTCACTGGACATGGCGTCGACGAAACCTAGATGGCGGGGTGGGTCTGCACCTCAGGGTAGCGCGCGTAGCCCGCGCCGACACCGTATTCCATGATGCCGTAGCCGGTCTCGCCGCCTTCGCGAACCTCGATCACGTGGTCGCAGAGCGTGCGCGCCTTCTTGCGAACCGCAGCGTCGCGCAGATCCCAGCAGTCATGCTCGGCGTGCTGCTTGCCCTTGTCGTCACCGTGGAACCAGCCGTCGAGTCCGCCGTAGCAGCCGCCCTTGAGGTAGTAACGCGCGGGCAGCGTGCGGATCTGCAACATGCGGGTCTCGCCGCTGCCAAGACGGATCTGCAATTCGGCGGAGGCGAGCCGCTGGCCGTGCGGATCGTCCGCCCATTTCACCTCGTGAGCGATGACGTCGACCATGCGGCGGCGGCGGTCGGCCCTGACGCCCAGCGGCAGCACTTCCTCGCCGGACAGATAGATCAGATCGCCGGGCGCGCGCTCCTTGAAGAACACCACCAGCCCGCGATTCTCGAACTGCACGGTGGTCCACACGTAGAAGAACGGCGGATAGAAGGTCAGCGGCGGATGCGTCTCGTCGCTGCGCATCTCGGCGCGGATGCCCCAGGAGTGATCGCGCTGGCCCAGCCAGTGCTGCGAATCGACTTCGTAGCGCCTGCCGGCCACTTCCAGCCAGCCCTGATAGCGCCCCATTTGCTGGCCACGCGCCATGTGTTCGGTGACGCGGCCATTGCGGCGGCGGAAATGCGGCTCTTCCTCATGGGGGTTGAGCGTGCCGATGAACTCGATGTCGAAGCGGATACAGGAGTCGTTGTCGGCCAGCGTCAGGCGATGACGCCGCAGCCCTTCGAGCACCTGGATCTTCAGCGCTCCGATCGTGGTGTCGAGCGGGCTCAGCTCCGGATGCGGCCGCAGGCGGCGCGAGACGCGGAAGTTGTACTGCTGCTCGCCGACGGTGACGCCGGCAAAGCCATCCATCACATTGCGATTGGGGTAATAACCGAGCCCGATGTCGAAGATCAGGCCGCCATCGCGCGGATGACCGGTATACCAGAGCCGCTCGGTCCACGCCGGGTCGCTCGATGCCACGTGATCGAAGGTGGTCGGCAGTTGGTGGCCGATGTAATCGTCCTGTGCAGTCAGCATCTGTTTACTCCGCGCCGCTGGAAATCTGCGCGAACATCGGCCGCGCGCTGGTCTCGATCTCGAAGCGGATCTGGTCTTGCGTGTACTGATGCAGGGCCTTGCGCACGGCGATGACATCGGCATCGGTATCGCGCTGCGGGTGCGCGAATGTCCACTCCAGCAGCGCACAGATGCGCGTCTGCGCGGCTTCGAACACGGCCTGCAGCTCGTCGGCTCCAGCCGGCGCAGTCACCTGCGTGTCCGGCAGCGGCGGTGCTGCGGTGCCGGCCAGTCGCGGCGCGATCTGCGCATTGAGTCTGTCCAGCAGCGCGAGCTGCGTCGTGAAGAACTGCACCGACCAGCCGCCGCGACGACGCAGACTCTCCAGCATGTAGATGACACCGAACGCTTGCCCACGTGCGAACACCGTATCGGTGTGCGGAATCACCTGCTGCCGCAGCGTCTTGATCATGCCGTCCAGCAGACGGTCGAAAGAGTTGTTCATGGCGTCATCAGCAGTTTCTGGATCTGCCTCAGGGTCGGTGCGATCTGCGTGCCCATCGCCGGCATGCGCATGTCGTCGAAGCGACCGTCCTCGAAACATCGCACGGCGGCGACATGCGTCAGCGCCAGCTTGACCAGCGCCAGCACCTGGTAGAACAGCAGCGACTCCGGCGATACCTTGAAGCCGATCTCGGCCTCATATTGGGCGATGAAGTCCTCGCGCGGCAGCAGACGGCAGATCAGGCCACTACCCATCGCGTACTGCGGCAGGAAGGCCCAGCCGAGATCCTCGTGCGGATCGCCCAGATGCGTCAGCTCCCAGTCGAGGATCGCGGTGATGCGGCCGTTTTCCTCAAGGAAGTTGCCGAGCCGATAGTCGCCGTGGATCAGGGCGACATGAGGCGCCGTTGGCGCCCGCTCGCGCAGCCAGAGCATCGCGTAGTGCAGGATCGGGTAATCGCGCAGCGCCCAGCGCTGCCGTGCCGCGTCCCAGAAGTCGATCTGCGCCTGCGCGACCGTGGCGGCGCTGATGCCGCACTCGCTGTCGAAGCCTTCGGCCTGCCGCCAATCGACGCGATGCAGCGCCGCCAGCGCCGAGACGAACTGACGACCGATGCCCAGGCGCCAGTCCTGCGCGAAGCCGGCCTCGCCCCAGGGCACCGGCGCCTCGCCGGACATCTTCTCGGTGATGCAGAAGGGCGCACCGAGAATGCGGCTGTCGTCGCTCCACCAGAACGCGCGCGGCACCGGCACGGCGCTGCCCTCCAGCGCCTTGAGCGCGCGGTACTCCGGCAGCGCCGAATACGGCGCGAACAGGCCGTACGGCGGTCCCAGCCGCAGGATCAGGCCTAGCGTCTCGCCATCGCGGCTCGCTGAGAACCCATAGGTAATCCACGAAAACCCGACCGCGTGGCGAGTGAAGACACCGAGCTGCCAGTGTCTGCCGGTCTGCTCGCACAGATAGGCGGCCAGACGTCGCTGCAGGTCTGCCGGATCGTGGATGTTCATTGCCGGACGATAGTAGTGTTTAAATACTATCTGCACAACATCGACCGATTTCTGAGAGCTCGGGACGCTGAGTCTCGGGTTACCGGTCAGGACGCTTTCTCGACCAAATCGCCGAATCTCCGCGATCACCGGAGGCGATGCCGTCCATTGGCGTCGGCGTCGGCGCGCTTCCGGAGATGCTTGCTATTGATTAATAAGTCTGCTGGCCGCCATCCGCCGGTGCGACTCCGCGAGTCGCGCGTCTTAGTCGCGCGTCTTAGTCGCGCGCGGCGGGCGCCATCTCCAGCTGGCCGAGTCCGAGCTTGACCTTGGCGAGCAGCTTGAACAGCTGCTCGCGATCCTTGCGCGTCAGCTTCGTCAACGTCAGCTCGTTGAACTCGACCTCCGCCTGGAACATGCGCTTGACCAGCGCGACAGCAGCGCGCGTCAGGAACACACGCTTGGCGCGCATGTCGCTGGGCGTGCCCATGCGCTCGACCCAGCCGCCGGCTTCGAGGCTTTCGACGACGACGCCGAGATTGGCCTTGCCCATCTCCAGATCGTCGGCAAGCGCGGTCTGCGTCATGCCGTCCTGCCGCGCCAGGCTGGCCAGCACCCACCACTGCGCGCGCGTCAGCCCGTAAGGTTTCATGAACTGGTCGCTGGCACGGCGGCGCATGCGCGCGACGTCGTGGAACAGGAAACCGAGCAGCAGATCCTGACGTGTCTGGTCGGCAAACAGCTCGAACAACATCCCCGTGGCGCCGCGCGATCCCGCGGCCGCGGGCGTCACGGAATCCGTAGCACGGGTCTTGGGCGTCGCAGGGCGTGATCCGCCGGCGCGCTTGGCTTTCATGGGTTCTCGTCTCGTCGGCGCCGGCATCGATGCGGCAGGCGGTGCAGGCGAGGGTACTGGATTGGCCGGCTAGGGGTTGGCCGGGGCGTCGCCGGTCGGCGGCAGTGCCTCGGGCCTGGGCGGCGGCGCCAGCGTCAGCAGGCGAGATTCGTCGGCTTTCGACAAGGTGTAGCGCAGCTTCCAGGCAGGGCGGTCCAGAACCAGCTGCGGTTCGCGCGCGGCGATCGTGAAGTCCAGGGTCTGGCCGTCCTTGAGGATGATGCGGACCGCTTCGCCCTGGCCGCCGTCGGCCGGCATCGCCGCGTTCCACATCGCGCGCGCGCCGCTCCAGCCGTCGACGAAGCGCGCCAGTGCATCGCCGCCGGCCCCGGCGTCCGGAGTGGCTGCCCAGGTCTTGCCATCGGGCTGGCGCTCGACCTTGAGACCCGGCACTTCGATCCGCTCGATCTCGGCCCTGGCTGGCAGCAGTTCCTTGCCGACCAGATCCGAGTAGTCCGCATCGACCGAGGCTGCCGGCGGATCGTCGATCAGCGCGATCTCGTCGCCGACGCGGACGTAGCGGCGGTATTCCAGCGGATCGATGTCGCCGAAATCGAGCTTCTGCTCGCCCAGCATCACCGTGAACTGCGGTGGCTCCAGCTTGAGCTCACGCGTATCGGTTTCGGTGAGCTTGAGGCGCCGGTGCGTCTCCTGCGAGGCCAGATTGATCAGCGTCGCCACTTCCAGCGGATCGGCGGCGGCCTGCACGGGCGCAACGACGCGCCACTCGCCGTTCTGCTTGCCCAACTGGATCTCGGCGGCGCCTGGATTCCCTGGATGGAGAATCGCGATGCGCTCGATCGTGTCGGCCGCCAGCGCGGTCAGCGGCGGACCTTGCTCGGCTTGCTTCTGCGTGAACCAGACGGCTGCGCCCAGACCGGCGACCGCCGCGACCAGCATGACATTCAGGGTGCTGCGCTTCATGGCGTTCCTTTCAGCGGCGGCGACGAACGAACCAGCGGCCGACGCCGAAACCCAGCAGCAAGAGTGGCAGCAGCACGACGAAGCCGGCAGCGATCAGCATCGTCGACCAGCCCGGCAGGTACAGCGAGGTGTCGCGCGCCTTCGGCACGTCGATGTTGAGCTGCGCGTCGCGGCTGGCCAGCCACTGCACGACGTTGAGGCCGAGCTGTTGATTGCCGAGCTGGTCGAGGTAGGCATCGGCGATGAAATCAGCGTCGCCGATCAGCGCGACGCGCTGCAGCTGCGGCAGCGCGGGTTCGTCGGCCGGCGCCTCGGCAGCGGCCGCCGTCTGCGCTTGCTGCTCCGGCTTGGGCAACGCCCGCGTCAGCGTTGCGCCGATCACCAGCGGACCCTTGACGTCACGCTCGTCGAAAGTGATCGGGCCCTGATCGATGTCGCCCGTTTCCAGCCAGGCGTCGTCGCCGCTCTGCAGCAGCGGCTGCGCCTTCCAGTCGCCGGTGGGAGTGATCTGCAGCGAGCGCACCAGCGGGAACAGCGTCGCCAGATCCAGGCCCTGCGACACCGGATTCGGCGGATAGCCGATGGCGACGAAGAAGCCCGGATTGCTGATGCCCAGCGCCTGGTAGTTGGGGAAGATCGCGTAGCCGTCCTGCCACTGCGCGCCGAGCAGGGCCGCCAGCGGCTCGATGCCCGGCGCGGTGTCCGGATCGGCGAGCCAGAGCAGGCTGCCGCCGCGCTGCACGTACTCGGCGATGATCTTGGCCTCGCCGTCGAGCAGCCTGGCCGCCGGCGAGGCGATCACCAGCACGCTGGTGTTGTCCGGGACCTTGGGCGTCTGCACCAGGTTCAGGCCCTGCACCTTGAGGCCCTTGTCCTTGAGCGCCTGCGCGAAGCGGCTCAGCGAGGCCGGCGAGGGCTCGTGGATCGAGCGCTCGCCATGGCCTTCAAGGAACACCACCCACTGCTCGCCGCCGTAGCTCAGCCGCTGCAGCGCGGTGGTCACGGCGGTCTCGTCGGTGGCGTTGAGCGTCTCGCGCCGCCCCTGGTATTCGACGACGATCTGGCCGACGAAATTGACGTTGTAGTCGCGCACCTTCTGCGGCTGCGCGCTGGGATCGATGAAATCGATCTCGATGTCCGGCTTGACGCGCTTGTAGCGCGCCAGATCGCCCTCGACCAGCCGCCGCGTGTCGGCGCCGCTCGGCGCGAAGACGTGGAACACCAGCGGCGCCTTCATTTCGCCGAGCTGCTTGACGCTGGCGGCGGTCAGCGAATTGCGCTTGTTGGCGGTCCAGTCCAGCTCGGTCTTGAAGCGCACCGACAGCAAGGCCAGCAGGCCGATGACGGCGACGATCAGCAGCGCGTTGAACAGCTGCTGCAGCAGGGTCTTGTTCTTCTGGTTCATCGCTTTTAGTTCCGCTCGATGTCGAGACGCAGCACCGTCAGCCACAGGAACAGCGCGGAGAACAGCAGGTAATAGACCACGTCCGCGGTGGCGAACACGCCGCGGCGCAGGCTCTCGAAGTGATCGATCAAGGACAGATAGCCGAACAGCTCCTTGAACGGCACCTGATCGTTGTAGGCGAGGATGTTGATCAGCCATACCACCAGCAGCAGGCCGAAGCTGCCGACGGCGGCGATGGTCGGCTCGCGCGTGCACGAGGACACGAAGATGCCGGCGGCCGCGAACGCCGTCGTCAGCAGGAACAGGCCGAGCAGGCCGGCGCCGATGCGGCCCCAGTCCATCTGCGTGGCCCCGGCCAGCGACAGCGGCATGAGTCCGAGCAGGACGATGACGACGGCGACGAAGCCGAGAATGCCGACGAACTTGCCGAGCACGATCTCGGTCAGCGACACCGGCGCCGAAAACAGCAGCGTGATGCTGCCGGTTTTCCGTTCCTCGGCGAACAGCCGCATCGTCATCAAGGGCATGATCAGCAACAGCAGGATCGTCGCGAAGCCGTACAGCGAGCCGCCGATGAAGTCGGACACGCCCATCTCGCCGCCACCGGCGGTGGCGGCGTACTGCATCAGCAGATTGATGAAGACGAAGCCGAGGATGAACTGCAGCACCGCCAGCACCGCCCAGGCCAGCGGCGACAGGAAGATGCGGCGCCATTCACTGCGCGCGATGTTGAATATGTTGCTCATGCCGCGGCCCTCAGATCGCCCGACGTCAGCTCGACGAAGATCTCTTCCAGCGTGCGCTGCTGCGCATGCAGCTCCACCAGACCCCAGCCGCCGCCGGCGGCGGCCAGCGCCAGCGCCTCGCGCGGATCGGTGCCGCGCAGCGCGGTGATCAGGAAGCGGCCGT
>CAMLDZ010000076.1 GCA_946478985.1 uncultured Solimonas sp. | reverse complement strand
TCAGAACACCAGCACCGGCTTGACCACAGCACCGCTGAGCGAGGACTGTGCGGCCTCGTTGATCTGCTCGAACGGGAACTTCTGCACCAGCTTGTCGAACGGGAACTTGCCGTCCTGATACCACTTGGCCATGCGCGGGATGAACTCCTGCGGATCGGCGTCGCCTTCGACGATGTACTTCACGCCGACACCGCGCACCAGCATGCTCATCATGTTGGCCGGCACTGTCGCTTCCGGCGGCGGAACGCCGAGCAGGCCGAGCATGCCTTTGGGCAGCAGCGCTTCGACAGCGGTAGCAACGACCGCCGGAATGCCGGTGGTATCCAGCGCGTAACGCACGCCACCGCCACCCAGCTCCTTGATGCGCGCCAGCACATCGCTCTCGGCCTTGGGGTCGATCACATGCGTGGCGCCGAGTTCCAGCGCCAGCGCACGACGCTGCGCATTGGGCTCGACGACGATTACCGTGCCGGCGTCGATCGCACGAGCGCCCAGCAGCGCGCTGAGGCCGACGGCGCCGCCGCCGAAGATCGCCAGCGAATCGCCTTTCTTCAGGCCCAGCGCATTGACTGCGGCGCCGGCGCCGGTCTGGATGCCGCAGCCCAGCGGCCCCATGATTTCCAGCGGCAGCTGCTTGTCGATCACCACCGTGTTGACCTCGCGCGCCAGCGCGTAGGTGGAGAACGTGGACTGGCAGAAGAACACCGCGTTGACCGGCTCGCCGTTCTGCGTGACGGTCGCGGACGCGTCCGCCTTGCGCACGCCGGAGATGTTGCGCGGATAGAACTCGAAGCAGTACGAGGGCGCATGCTCGGCGCAGGTCGGGCACTGGCCGCAGGAATCGAAGCTCAGCACCACGTGATCGCCCGGCTTGACGCGCGTGACCTTGGCGCCGACCGCTTCGACCACACCCGAACCTTCATGGCCGAGCACCATCGGCAGCGGCACCGGGAAGTCGCCGTCGCGGCAGGCGATATCGGTGTGGCAGATGCCGCAGCCGACCACGCGCACCAGAACCTCGTCCTCGCGCGGTGCGGCGATCTCGACGTCCTCGATCACCCACGGCGTACCCGTCTTGCGCACCAGGGCGGCCTTGGCTTTGGTTGTCATCGTTCTCTCTCCTTGGTTTGTCGATAAGGTGGCTAGGGCCAACGCGGATCAGCCGGCGTCGCGCTGGCTGGCCGGGCGCTCCCAGACCAGCGGCTGCAGTTCGCCCTTGGCGATCTGATCCTGCAGCACGAATTTCTGAATCTTGCCGGATGGCGTCAGCGGGAACTGCGTCACCGAGTACCACAGCACCGGCGTCTTGTGCGCCGACAGCCGCTCGCGACAGTAGTTGTGCAGCTCCAGCACCGGCAGCTCGGCGGTAGCGTCAGCCGGCACGATCACCGCGCCCACCACCTCGCCCCACTTCTCATCCGGTACCGCAACGATGCTGACCTGCGCCACGAGCGGGTGATCGAACAGGACGTCCTCGATCTCGCGCGGATAGATGTTCATGCCGCCGCGGATGATCATGTCCTTGAGGCGGCCGGCGATGCGCAGATAGCCGCGCTCGTCCATCGTGCCCATGTCGCCGGTGCGCAGCCAGCCATCCTCGCGGATGCACTTGCTGGTCGCCTCCGGCAGGCCGAAGTAGCCGCGCATGGTCTGGTAGCCGCGCACGCAGATCTCGCCGGCCACGCCCAGCGGCTGCACCTCGCCGGTGTCGGCGTCGAGGATCGCCACCTCCGACTGCGGCAGCGGCTTGCCCAGGGTTTCGGACTGATCCTCCACCGTGTCATGGATGCTGGTCTGCGAGCAGACGCCGTTGAGCTCGGTCTGTCCGAACAGGATGCTCAGATCGCAGTTGAAGGCCTTCTTGGTCCGATGCACCAGCGCCGCCGGCACCACCGCGGCACCGGTGAGCACCGTCTTCATGCTGTCCAGCCTGCGCCTGGAAAAGTCGGGATGCTCGAGCAGCGCGAGGATCATCGTCGGCACGACCAGCGTGGCATTGGCGCGCTCGCGCTCGATCAGCTCCAGCACTTCTCCGGCATCGAATCCCGGCTGCAACACGTAGGTGCCGCGTTGCGAGAGGCAGCCCATGTGAGTCACCGCCGCACCGCCGATATGAAACATCGGCATCGCGTTGAGCCAGACGCCGCCTTCCGGGAAGCCGGCGCGCTGCGCGACGAAGCGCGAGGTATTGATGGCACCGCGGTGATGCAGGCAGGCGCCCTTGGGCACGCCGGTGGTGCCGGAGGTGTACTGCAGCTGCAGGATGTCGTCCGGCTTGATCTCCGGCAGCGCGATGCCTTCATCAACGACGGCGAAGAACGCCTCCCAGTCCTTCAGGGAGACCGCCGTACGCAGCGTCGGCTTCTGCGCACGCAGCGCCTCGACGGTGGCGCGGATATCGTTGTTGCGGAAGCTGTCGACATAGAAGATGCCGACCGCGCCGGAGCCGTCGATGATCGCCTCGACTTCCGACTGCCGGTACGCCGGATTCATCGGCACCAGAATCAGGCCCGCCAGGTGCAGGCCGTGCTGCAGCAGCACCCACTCCGGACAGTTGGGTGCCAGCACGGCGACGCGCTCGCCGCGCTGGAAATGCGTCAGCAGCACGCGGGCAATGCGCTCGGTGGTCGCCAGCAGCTCACGATAGGTCCAGCTGCGCGGCGTGCCCTCGGTCTTGGCCCCATCCACCAGCGCGCGCCGGTCCGGGACTTCCGCAGCCACCTGCCGGAGCAGCTGTCCCAAGCTCACATCCAGCAGCGGCTCGGAAGTATCGGCCGGCCAATACGAAGTCTTTATCAACTGCGTCCCTTGCATCGCTTCTTCTCCTCAAGTGTCAGATCCCGCCCGCCAGCGCCGAACCCAGGCCGCCGGCTGAGGACGGCGCCCCTTAAATCTTGTGTTCCGGCTCCACCAGCACGCGCAGCGCGTCGATCTCGTCGCGCATGGCGTTGGCGCTGGCCCGCAGCTTCGACACCAGCGGCGTCAGGCGCGCGGCATCGGACAGCGGCATCGTCGACATGCCATGGCAGATCAGGCTGGCGATGCCATCGGCGGCGGCGTCGATATCGAAATCCCCCTCACCGCGCAGATACGACCAGGTCTGGTGTTCGACCGCACCGTAGATCATGTCGCGCACCAGCAGCGGCGAGACCCCCGAGCGGAACTTGCCGCTGGCAACCGCCTCCTCCACCACGCGCGTGATGTTGGACGTGAAACGGCGGTTGAGCTTGAACACGCGCATCGTCCGGTACTGCGGATCCGGACGCAGTTCCTGCATCACGAAGCGGCTCAGCGCCGGCTGGCTGCGGATCACCCAGAGGCTGTGGTGGATCAGGCGCCGCAGGCGTCCGGCGATGTCGTCGTTGTCGCCCGCTGCGGGCTCGATGGCCAGCAGTTCCTCGAACCAGTCCTCGGCGACCTTGATCAGCAGATCGCGCTTGGTCGGGAAGTAGCGATAGATGGTCGCTTCCGAAACGCCGCAGCGGCGTGCCACCTCGATCGGCGAAAAATTCTGGTAGCCCTTCTCGGCCAGTTCCTCGCGTGCCGCCGCCTCGATTCTGGCAATGCGCTGGTTGGGCGGCAGCCGGCCGACGCTGCGCTCGTTCCTGTCACCCGCCGAATCGGCAAACTCGTTGGTCTTCATCCGCTCTTTGTTCGCTTGGGATCAGCGTCCGAGCTTATCGTGCGGTGAGCGTTTTGATCGGGATGCCGGCCAGATGGCCGGCTGGCTTGGCCGGCACGTCGCCGGCGCAGTCGCTGCATGAGGGAATCGGCCGGTTGGCGGGCACGAAGGCGGCTTCGACCTCGCGCTCGACCTGCTCGATCCGCGACAGGTCGCCGCGCTGCGATTGCGCGCCGGTGGAGGTCTCCAGCGCCAGCAGCGCCGCACCGTACGCGCCCATGATCTGCGGGTCCGGCGGAATACGCAGCGGCGCGCGCAGCACTTCGGACAGGAAGTGCACGGCGGCAGCGTTCTTGGCGACCCCACCGGTCATCACCACCGGCTCGCGCTTGCCGACCTGGCCGACCAGGCCGACCAGCCGGTAGGCGATCGCCCGATGCACGGAGGCGGCGACATCGGCGGGATCGGCGCCTTCGGCGAGCAAGGAAATGATCTCGGTCTCGGCGAAGGTCGCGCACATGGTGCTGACGTCGAGATCGCGCGTGCCGCGCATCGCCAGCGCGCCCAGTTCCTCGATGCTGCATTCCAGCGCGCGCGCCAGCACTTCGTAGAAGCGTCCGGTGCCGCTGGCGCAGCGATCATTCATCGCGAACTGGTCGACCAGACCGAATTCGTCGACGGCGATCACCTTGCTGTCCTGGCCGCCGACGTCGACGACCAGACGCACGTCCGGAAAGATTGCGGCGACACCGCGCGCGTGGCAGGTAATTTCCGTGAAGGTGCGGCCGACGCCCGGCACCAGCCGCCGGCCGTAGCCGGTGCCGATGGTGTAGGCGAGCTGATCCTGCCTGATGCCCGCCATCGCCAGCGCCCCGTCGACGGCGCGCTGCAGGCCGGCGCGGCTGACGGCGCCCATCTGCACGATCAGCGCGCCGGCGACGTTGCCGGCAACATCGAGCACGACCGACTTGGCCGTCGTCGAGCCCAGGTCCACGCCCATGAAGTACTGGCTCATCGCCTCACTCGCCTGCCGATCGTCCGGCGTCCGCTGCTGGCAGCGTCAAGCGGCCTGGCCGCGGGCGCGACGCACGTCGATCGTTTCGAGCATCGCTTCCAGACGGCCTTCCAGCATCTCGCCCTTGTAGAACGATTCGTCGGCGACGTCACCTTCGAACGACAGCGAGGGAATGCCCATCTCGTTCTGCATCGCCTTGGCCAGCATCTGCTGCGGGCCGGTGAAGGCACGGCAGGTGCGCGTCGAATGCATGACGATGCCGTCGATGCCGTAGAACTCGCAGTCGCGCTTGGTCCAGTACTTGATCGTGTTGAAGCCGTGATTGCTCGGGCACAGCAGGTAATGCTGGGCCAGGCCGCGCAGCGGGCGGTCGACGTCGATCAGCTGCGGCTCCTGCCAGAACGCGTTGTGCGTGTAGCGGCCGGCGACGACGGCGACCTTGTGCTCGGCGAACACGCGCGCCAGCACGCCCAGCTTGTTCCAGTTCATGATGCCGTCGAAGTAGACGCGGTAACGCTCGCCTTCGATCGCCGCCACGCCGTTCTTGACGCGATCGGCGATCTCGTCGCGGATGCGCGTGAAGTAGTCGACCAACTCCTGACTCGCCGGCAGGAAGTTGATATGGGCAACGCTGGCGATCAGATCCCAGAACGTGCCCGGCGACGGCTTGTTGCGGAACATCGCCATGCCTTCGCGGCGCACTTCCGAGGCACGCTTGATGTAGAACGCGTTCTGGCTCAGCGCGTCCCAATCGAACTTGCGGCCGGTCTGCGCTTCGAGAAACTCGATCAGCTTGTGCAGCTGCGCCTCGACGAAGTCGCTCGCCTGCTCCCACTCCTGGCCACGCAGATAGCCGGCATCGGGCTTGTTGCTCCACAGGAATGGCAGCGAGACATTGAACACCGGCGGCCGCTTGCCGAGCACGCGGTAGGTGATCTCGTCCCATTGCTGGCCGGTGCTGCAGCCGGCATAGCAGTTAACCACCATGTCTGGCGTCGGCAAACGGCTGGCGATGTCGCGCTGCTCGTCCGCGCCGACCACCGTGCTCTGCTGCTCCTCGGCCTTCTTGGCCAGCAGTGCCGCGCCCAGGTGCGTGCGCGCATACGAGCACAGCTCGCCGACGTAGCCGTATTCCTGTGCCGCCAGCTGTGCGGCGCGCTCCAGCTTCTGCGCCGAGAGGCGCGCGGCGAAGGCTTCACCGTGCGCCCACTCGATGCCGGCCGCCTGGAAGATCGGGTTCAGCGCGCCGCCGTTGTACCAGGCCAGCTGCGTGCCGCGCTCCTTGATGGTGAAGATGCGTTCCCAATAGTCGGAGACCATATGACGGCCGGCGTCGGAGGCCCGCAGACGATTGACCTTGCTCGGTTCGCGGATCGCGGTGCTCATGTTTCAGTGCTCCTGCATTTCAACGCTGGAAGGTGCCGGGGCCGCTTGCGGCCGTCCGGTCGTGGAGGATTTCTTGCGGCGAATGCGCTCCAGCATCGCCTCGATGCGGGTGCGCAGGGTCTCGACCGGAATGCCCTCGTGCTCGGTCTCGATCAGCAAATGCGGCACGCCGTGACGATCGAGCGATTTGCGCAGTTCCGGGTAGTGGAACATGTGCGGCTCGCAGAACTTGGCCATCAGCACGATCACGCCCTCGGCGCCGCTGACGGCGACCGAGCGGTCCAGATAGCGATCCCAGTCAACGGAGGCCTGCACGCGGGTCGGACACGGAATGTTCCGATTGCGGTCGAAGTACCACTCGCCGAGCGCGCGGCGCGGCGGCTTGTCCTCCGACACGTCGGTGGAGACGTAGCGCACGCCGAAGTAGAGATCGTCGTCGACGATGATCGCGCCGCACTCCTCGAGCAGGTCGAACAACTCGACGCGCGGGGCGTGGCAGAAGTGGCCGGAGAGATGCAGGCGGATGCGCGCGTCGCGCGGCACCGCGTCGGGCGTTTCCGCCAGCGCCTGGCGCAGCAGCGCAGTGTGCTCGGCCTTGTCCATCACCATGCTCGACTTCACGAAGGCCTGCAGCTGGCCCGGCGTGAAGCGGGCATCGCCGTTGCGCCGCGCGTCGAACAGCGTGCGCAGCAGCCGGCGGTTTTCATTGGCGACAAGGATCGCTTCGCGCAGGGCGTCGTCGGAAACCGGGCTGCCGGTGATGCGTTCGATTTCCTCGATGAAGGAATCGACCTTCTCGCCGACCTGGCGGTGCGTCCACTCATCGTCCATCGCCGCAATCAGGTGCTCGAAGAACACCGGCTTCTCCGGACGCTCGACCCGCATCACATCGGCGGCGCCGAGCAGCTGGATGCAGTGGTCAGCATTGAGGAAGGCATCGAAATGATCGAGCTGGCCCTTGGCCGCCTGGTCGGCAAGGCTGCGCGTATAGCCGCAGTAGAACTCGGTCAGCAGGTTGTTGCCGACCGTGATCGGCTCCTGCCGGTCCTGCACCACCACCGGCAAGGCACCGCTGGCGGCGACCAGTTCAGTCGGGAAATTCATCGGCAGCACGCCGATCACCTTGCGGCCATGCTCGCGCTTCCACGCCTGGCTATAGCGCTCCGGGCGCCGGGCCACATCCAGCAATGTACTGACAGCGTTGTTCGACTTCTGCGTCATATCCAGTTCTTAACCAATGATGGCCAGGCTGCGGGATACCACGGCGCATGATGGCGCCTGACCCGGTGTTGCATGACGGTGACTTCACCGTCGCCGAGACCCGCTTCGCCCTTCCGGCGGCCCGTGATTTTTGGCATTATGAAATGAGTAACACTCAGCATGCAAGTCGATCCGAATTCGTTCGTGGAATTTAATAAAGTTAAACTCAACAAAAAATATGTTGTTATTTTTCATTCGTTAAAACCGCCTTTTGGTGACATTTAAATGGCCACTCATGAACTTGACTTGAGTTGATGAGTGCATCTCACCATAATCTTCGCTGCGCGACGCCCGGCCGGCTGCTCGGACTGCGATACTCCAGGCCCCAGCCCGCCCCGGCGGCTCAGTTCATTTAACTGTTTGTTTTTTTATTTTTTTATCAGGAAACCCGGCAATGGCAGAACGTCCTGCAGTGATCGTCCGTCCCTTCTCCGAGAGCGGAGCCCTGATCGTCGGCGGCACCTCCGGCGTGGGGCTGGCAACGGCCACGCAGCTCGCCCGCAAAGGCATCCGTGACATCGCGATCGTCGGCCGCAATGCCGAGCGCGGCGAAACCGCGCGGCAGGCCGTGCTGAGTGTGGTGCCGGACGCCACGGTGCACTTCATCCAGGGCGACGCCAATCAGCTCGACCAGGCCCGCCGCATCACCGAGCAAGCCAGCGCCAAGCTGGGCAGCATCGACATCCTGGTCAACTGCACGGTGGACATGAGCCGCTACACGCCGAATCCGCTGCACCAGATTCCGGCGGAGGACATTCAGTCGATCCTGCTGTCGGTGACCTCGGCGCCGATGCTGATGAGCCGGCTGGTGCTGCCGCTGATGCGTGAACGCCAGGGCGGCGTGATCCTCAACGTCGCCTCGGACGCCGCCAAGGTGCCGACGCCGGGCGAGACCATCCTGGGCGCGGCGATGGCGGCGATCACAGTGTTCTCACGCACGCTGGCGATGGAAGCCAAGCGCTCCGGCGTGCGCGTCAATGCGCTGACGCCGTCGCTGATCGGCGGCACGCCGACCGCGCATCACGTCCAGCACGCCGGCTTCAGCGCCAAGCTGTTCGCGCAGATCGAGAGCATGGCCAGCCTCGGCGTCTGTGTGCCGGATGATCTGGCGGCGATGATCGTCTTCCTGGCCAGCCCGGAGGCGGCGCGCGTCACCGGCCAGGTCATCAGCGTCAACGGCGGCATTTCCGCGGGCTGAGGCGGCAACAAAAAACGCCCGGCGCGCTCGAGGGACGAGCGCGCCGGGCGTTTTGTTTTCTGCTTACTTGCCGCTGTTCAGCACGCCGCGGAAGAAACCCCAGATCGTGGTACCGGAGTCGATCTCCAGATTGGTGCCGCCGAGCAGCTTGGCAATCAGCGGGCGCTTGATCTCCAGACCCGGATAGACGTGCCCGGAATCCTGGATCACGTACTGCACCGACTCGCCCCCCGCCGCACAGCCGCTGCGCGTGCGCTTCTCGACGGCGCGGCCAATGCGCTGCACCACCGGCCGGCCGCACTTGTTACGGTCCGCCCAGAACGAGAACGTCGCATCCGCGGACAGCAGCGCCGGCTGCGGCTCGCCCTTGCGGTTCTTGGTGCCGGCCGCCTGGCCGAGAAACGGGATGACCGGATCCTTCATGCCGTTGATCGACAGCCACGGCAGCGCCTTGGCAGGCCGGCAATTGCTGGCAGTGTCCTGCGGCAGGTTGGAAACGACGTTGGCCGCGCCGCGCAACAGATCGGCGGCGTCGCAAGCGAAGCGCATCGTCATGAAGCCGCCGTTGGACGCGCCGACCATGAACACGGCCTTGGCGTCGCCACCGTCGCGCTGCACGGTCTGCGCGATCAAGGCTTTGAGGAAGCCGACATCGTCGGCGGTGGAAGCGGCGTCTCCGGCAATGGTGTTGCCGCGTCCGTCGTTCCAGTGCTTGTCGATGCCTTGCGGCGCGACGAGGATGAAGTTCTGGCTGGCTGCCAGCGTCGGCAGGCTGGTTTCCTTCCAGGCGTCCTCGGCGGTCTCGGTGCCGCCATGCAGCAGCACGATCACCGGCAGCGGGCCTTTGCCGCCCTTGGGCACTTGCGCCAGATACGTGCGAGTCTGGCCGCCGAACTGCAGCGTGCGCTTTTGCGCGGTCGAGGGATCGCCCTTGGCCGGCAGTTCGGCCGATTCGGCTGTCTGCTCCTGCTTCTGGGCCTGGGCTTCGGCGCGCCGCTCGGCCAGACGTTCGCGCAAGGTCTGCGCGCAGGCGGGCAGACTCAGGCCCACTGCCGCCACGGCGAGAGCCGTCAGCAAGCCGCGCCGCGCCGTGATGGACGATTTCCGCATGTTCCGCTCCCTGGGACAGATCGTGGTGATCTGCCTTGGATTGTCGCATCGCGGATGCGGTTCCGTCCGCCGCGGCGCAGCCCCCTCGCAGCGCTCAGCCGAAAGCGAAGTGCTCCACCGGCAGCCTGGTCAGTGAACGGCTCGGCTTGATCATCGACGCCGCATGGCCCTTGGCTCGCGGCAGCAGGTGATCGAAGTAGAAGCGCGCGGTCGCCAGCTTGGCCTTGTAGAACTCGGGTGACTCTGCGCCGCCCTGCGCGAGCTTGCTGCCGGCGGCGGCGGCCTGGAGCGCCCAGAAATACGCCATCGTCACGTAGCCGCTATACATCAGGAAGTGATGGCTGGCGGCGCTGACGCTGTCGCGATCCTTGCGCGCGGTGAGCATGATGCGCATGGTCAGCACGTTCCATTCAGCGGCCAGCCTGGCCAGCTGCGTGGCATAGCGGCGCATCTTGGCGTTGCGCATGTGCTCGACGGCGAACTTGCCGATCAGCGCGCTGAACTCGCGCACCGCGCCACCGCGCGTCATCACCAGTACCTTGCGGCCCAGCAGATCCAGCGCCTGGATGCCGGTGGTGCCTTCGTAGAGCGTGGCGATGCGCGCATCGCGCGCGATCTGCTCCATGCCGTGTTCCTTGATGTAGCCATGGCCGCCGAACACCTGCATGCCGTGATTGGCGGCTTCCAGGCCCAGCTCGGTGAGGAAGCCCTTGAGGATCGGCGTCAGGAAGCCGAGCTTGTTGTCCCAGCGCTCGTACTCTTTCTGATCGCCGGCGATGACGCCGTTGACCATGTGATCGGCGTACTGCGCGGCGAAGTAGATCATCGCCCGGCCGCCTTCGGCCACGGCCTTCTGCGTCAGCAGCATGCGGCGCACATCGGCGTGATGGATGATCGCGTCAGCGGCCTTGTCCGGCTCCTTCTTGCCGGACAGCGCGCGCATCGAGCGGCGGTCCTTGGCGTAGGCCAGCGCGCCCTGGAACGACAGCTCCGCGTGGCAAACGCCCTGGATCGCGGTGCCGATGCGTGCCGTGTTCATGAAGGTGAACATCGCCTCCAGACCCTGGTTCGGCGCGCCGATCAGCCAGCCGCGCGCTCCGTCGAAGTTGAGCACCGCTGTTGCCGACGCGCGAATGCCCATCTTGTGTTCGATCGACGCGCAGTTCACCGGATTGCGCTCGCCGAGGCTGCCATCGGCCTTCGGCAGGAATTTGGGCACGAGGAACAGCGAGATGCCGCGGGTGCCGCTCGGCGCGTCCGGCAGACGGGCGAGGACGATGTGGATGATGTTCTCGGCCAGATCGTGCTCGCCGGCGGAGATGAAGATCTTGGTGCCGGTCAGCGCGTAGGAGCCGTCGGCCAGCAACTCGGCCCTGGTCTTCACCTGCCCGAGGTCTGTGCCGCATTGCGGCTCGGTCAGACACATCGTGCCGGTCCAGCGGCCCTCGGTCAGCGGCGGCATGTACAGCGCCTTCTGCTCCTCGCTGGCGTACTGCATCACCGTGTTCATGCAGCCCAGCGACAGGCCCGGATACATCGCGAACGACCAGTTGGCGGTGCCAATCATCTCGGTCTTCACCAGGCCCAGCGAAATCGGCATGCCCTGACCGCCGTACTCGACGGGATGCGAAAGACCCTGCCAGCCACCGGCCACGTACTCGGCGTAAGCCGCCTTGAAGCCCTTGGGCGTGCGGACCTCGCCGTTGTCGAAGTGGCAGCCTTCCTCATCACCGGATTGATTCAGGGGTGACAGCACCTCCTCACAGAAGCGCGCGCACTCGCCGAGGATCGCCTCGACCGTCTGTGGATCGGCGTCCTTGCCGTTGGCGAGCCTGGCGTAGTGCGCCGGGTAGTCAAAGACTTCGTTGAACAGAAAGCGGATGTCGCGCAGCGGCGCTTTGTAGGCAGGCATGGGATCGCGGCCGGAGGAGAATTTGCGGCGATTGTGGCGACGCAGCATGAGCCCGGCATTGGCCGCGGCGCCTGGGCTTGCAGCGCCGCCGCCAAGCGTGGCGCGGCGGTTTGCAGCGATGCGCGCTTGCTTGGCATCCTGCGGCGGAACACTTGTCAGAGCCCGCGCAGAACATGAGCACGCCTTCCGCCATTCCCGTGCTGCAGATCGAAGCCGCCGACGGCGCCCGCGCCGCCATCAGTGCGCACGGCGCGCACCTGACGTCGTGGATTCCGCAGGGCGGCGAGGAACAGCTGTATCTGAGTTCGCGCTCGCAGATCGGCCCCGGCCTCGCCATCCGCGGCGGCGTGCCGGTGATCTTTCCGCAGTTTGCGAGTGAGGGGCCGTTGAGCAAGCACGGCTTTGCCCGCGCGTTGACCTGGTCACAACGCGGCGCCGGCCACGACGCCGAGGGCCGCGCCTATGCGCGCTTCTCGCTCGAAGACTCGGCGACGACACGCGCCGCCTGGCCGCATGCGTTCGCCGCCGAACTGCAGGTGCTGATCGGCAGCGCGGTGCTGGAAGTGCAGCTGCGCATCGACAACACCGGCGACAGCGCGTTCTCGTTCACGGCGGCGCTGCACAGCTACCTGCGCGTAGCGGAGATCAGCCGCGCCCGCGTGCACGGGCTGGCCGGCCTGCGCTACCGCGATTCCGCCGACGGCAATCGCCTCTGCAGCCAGCGCGAGGACGCGCTGGCGATTGCCGGCGAAGTAGACCGCATCTACTTCGACGCGCCGCCCGCGATCACGCTCGCCGACGGCGAACGGACCGTGTCCGTGCAGAGCCGCGGCTTCAGCGATCTGGTGGTGTGGAACCCGGGCGAGACCAAGGCTGCGGCGCTGGCCGACCTCGATCCCGGCGGCTGGCGTCACATGCTGTGCCTGGAGGCAGCGACGATCGGCGCGCCGGTGCATGTGGCTGCCGGCGAAAGCTGGAGCGCCGCGCAGATCCTGAAAGTCCGCTGAGCCCGATTTACCAGCGCACATCGATCCGGGCGCAGGCCTTTGCTCTGGTCATCGAGTTGTCATTTCGGCAAACTCGGCCGCAAGCCCGATACAAGGGCCCCCGCTCCTGACGGATAACAACGATATGCGCGACTCGGGACAGTTTCTGGAGATCATTCATCGCGGCATGGTCAACGCCGGCCTCGATGTCAACGCCATCTACGAGCGCCTCGGCTACAACGCCGAGGACCTGCCGTTGCGCGAGATGCGCACGCCGCACGAACTGCAGGCGTACTTCTGGGAGACCGTGGAAGCCGTCACCGGCGATCCGGAAGTGGGCCTGCATCTGTGTCCGCATCTGCCGGTATTCCACGGTGAAGTGCTGGAATACCTGCTGTTCAGCAGCGCCACGCTCGCCGAGGGTCTGGAGCGCTCACTGAAGTATCTGCGCCTGCTCAGCGATGCCCTCAATGTCCGCATCGTCGACGACGAACAGGGCGCGCGTCTGCTGGTCAAGGGCACCGCCGCCGATGCGCCGCAACTGCGCCATACCGACATCGTCATGACCTACGAATGGGTGCAGTTCCTGCGCAGCGTCACCGAGCAGCAGTTCGTGCCGCTACGGGTGGCGCTGCATTGCAGCCAGCGCGCCAGCAACGCCGATTACGACAAGACCTTCGGCTGCCAGGTCAGCTTTGGCGCTACGCAGAACGAGATCTGGTTCGACCGCGCCGTGCTGCAGTACCGCTCGCCGCGCTGGGATCCGGACCTGCTCAAGCTGCATGAGGACCTGGCCGAGCGCCGCCTGTCCAAACTGCGCCGACACGATCTGATCGAGCGCATCCAGAAACTGTTCGCGCAGCGTCTGGAGCTGGACGCGCTCACCCTGGAAGACGTGGCCGCCGAGCTGGGCGTGCCGACACGGCGCCTGCGCTTTGAACTCTCGCGCGCCGGCACCAGCTTCTCCGAACTGCTGGCCGACTTCCGCTTCGCGCTCGCCAAGCGGCTGCTGGCCGGCACCGACGAGGCGATCGAGAACATCGTCTACCTGACCGGCTTCTCGGAGCCCAGCACCTTCTATCGCGCCTTCAAGCGCTGGTCGCACATGACGCCGGTGCAGTACCGAGAACGCAAGCGCGCCACCCGGCGCCCGGTGCGCGCCTCGGCGCGCTGAGGGACGAGCGGGGCGCGCAACACTGGCCCGCACGCCGGACCCCCTTCGGCTGCGCAGCCAAGGCGGGCTTTAGGAAGCAGGCTTAAGGTCTCGTCGCAGCTCCCGTTTTTGCGCAATCCGCGCATTCCCATCTGGTGCTGCTTGGGGATGTACCTTGGAGGCGATCGCAAGTTCGCCTCCCTTTTGTTG
>CAMLDZ010000075.1 GCA_946478985.1 uncultured Solimonas sp. | reverse complement strand
ACCGGCGTCGGCACGCTGGCGGTGTTCGGCCACCAGATGCGCTTCGATCTGGCCGACGGCTTTCCGGTGCTGACCACCAAGAAACTGCACCTGCGCTCGATCATCGTCGAGCTGCTGTGGTTCCTGCGCGGCGACACCAATGTGCAGTACCTGCACGACAACAAGGTCAGCATCTGGGACGAGTGGGCCGACGACAATGGCGATCTCGGGCCGGTCTACGGCAAGCAGTGGCGCGACTGGGTCACGGCGGACGGCCAGCATATCGACCAGATCAAGCAACTGATCGAGCTGATCAGGAAAGACCCGGCCTCACGCCGGCAGATCGTCAGCGCCTGGAATCCGGGCGACCTGCCGCAGATGGCGCTGGCGCCCTGCCATTGCCTGTTCCAGACCTCGGTACTCAAGGGCCGCCTCAACCTGCAGCTCTACCAGCGCTCGTGCGACGTCTTCCTCGGCGTGCCGTTCAACATCGCCAGTTACGCGCTGCTGCTGATGATGCTGGCGCAGCAGTGCGGGCTGGAACCGGGCGTCTTCGTCTGGACCGGCGGCGACGTGCACATCTACAAGAACCACATCGAGCAGGTGCAGCTGCAGCTGACGCGTGAGCCGTATCCGCTGCCGCGCATGCGCATCCTGCGCAAGGCCGAGTCGATCGACAGCTACCGGCTCGAAGACTTCGAGCTGGTCGACTATCAGGCACATCCGCATATCAAGGGCCAGGTCGCGGTCTAGAGAACCATCTCCGGGCCGTACCCAGCAGAGAAGGGGGAGAAGCGATGCAGAAGATTCAGCGGGGATTGATCGCCCACGGGGCACTGGTGCTGTTCATCGGCATGCTTGCCGGTCTGGGGCTGCTGATCAGCCTGCTCGGCGGCCTGGAATTGATACCGGGCACCATCACCGAATTCCCGGTGTTCGGCGGCACCGACGCCTGGGTGCGCGCGCATCTCGGCGGCATGCTCAACGGCATCCTGATCATTGTCATCGCGTTGGCGCTGGTGCCGCTGGAATTCACCGAAGCCGGCGCGCGCAAGCTCAGCTGGATGCTGATCGGCACTGGCTGGGCCAACACGCTGTTCTACTGGGCGGCGCTGTTCGCGCCCAATCGCGCGCTGAGCTTCGCCGACAACCGCCACGGCGCCGCCAACTTGGCCTCGTACATCGGCCTGGTGCCGGCGCTGGTGTTCACGGTGGTGTCGATTATCGCCGTCTGGCTGGTGGTGCGCCGCGCGTTCGCAGCCCGCGCCGCGGTCTGAGCGTCAATGGCTCTGTCTTTAGCGGGCCGCGCCGCGTAGGGCGAGGGGCCGCTCAAGACAGACGCTGGTCAGTGCGTGGCGCGGCCAACCATTCGAGGAATGCCTCGCGATCGACGATGACGGCAGTCGGATGGCCATCCTCGTCGCGACCGATGCAGACGAAATCGTCGTGCGAGGCCTGGCCCATCAAGGCCAACAGCGCCAGCTGTGGAGAGGTCTCGCGCAGCGCGCGCAGGCTTTCCTGCTCGGAGTGGAAGCCGGGCAGGATCAGCTCGTCCATGGAGTGGTCCTCACTTGGCAATGAGCCGTGGTGACACGGCTATGTCTTAGCGCAGCGCGTAGACGTCGTAGCTGATCTCTTGCTTGGCGAGATCGGCTTCGCCGATCGAATAACACTGCAGCCGATTGAGCCATTGATACGCAGGATGTGCAGTACGAAAGCGCGGTGTTGCACGAATCTTGAGTTCGGCAGGCATGATGCCGTTGAGGAAGTTGGTATGTCCCTCGGGTCCGAGGTCAAGCACCCCACCATACGCAACGTCGATCAATGCGCCGTCCGCACTTTCCAGCGTGCCGCGCACATCCAGAAGAATGACGCCGTCAGTACGCAAAGTTGCGAAGTCCACTCCGCCCGAGCGGACTTTTCCTGCCAGTTTCGGTCCCCAGACTTCACCGCCAGTGAGCGGGAAGTTGAAGCGGATATCTCCGGGACACGGGCCGATGACTTCCGGCGCCGAGATTGCGGAACGATAGGAAAAGAGGTGCTCGGTCTGATAGGCAAACATGGCTTGTAGGGTCTGATTGCTGGTTGCTTGGGGGTCAGGTCGTTGCCGATTTCGGCGCACGTGTCCATTTGCGCTCCGCTTCCGCCAGGACTTCCATGGAGCGGGCCGGTTCCGGCATGTCCATCGGCTCGTAGCGGGGCGAAAGACTGCGGATCAGCCGCGGGATCAGATAGGCAAACAGGCGCGTCAGCATTCCGGCCATGCGCAGGCGGCTGCGCCAGGGCTGCTTGATGCGGCCTGCCTTGTAGTCTTCCCGCAGCAGGTAGAGCGCGGTGCCGATCATGTAGCTCAGCATGTGGCGGCCGGCGTAGGCGACGCCGTAGAGGCGATACCAGTAGCTGTGCCCCAGGCGGTGGAACAGGTAATTGCAGACGTGCCTGTGCTCGTATTCCTCTGCCAGGTGCCAGCGCCAGAGGTCTGCGGTGGGGTCGTCGATGTTCGGGTTGCGTAGTTCGCGGGCGCCTTCGAGAAAGAAGCACGCGATGATTGGCCCCAGCGTCTCGAAACCCTCGGCATAGCCGAGGCAGTACTTGAGTCCCTTCTCCTTCCAGTAGCGCTCGTAGTCGGCCTTCATCACCGCCTCGCGCGCCGCCAGTTCGGGATAGCCGGCTTCGCGCAGCAGCTGGTTGAACTTGGCGTGATTGCGATAGTGCCGGCCTTCCTGGGCGATGAAGATGCGGCAGTCTTCCTTCAGCGGCGCCTCGCTTTCCGGCAGCTGCAGCGCACCTTCGCGAACCGCCTTGTTGAGAAACGGTTCGAGGTACGGCAGGAAGGTCGATGCGCCGTTCCAGAACTGCGCAAATTCGGGATCTTCCGGCGTCCAGAAGATCTTGGCCTGCGAAAAGTCGATGTCGATTTCCCTGACTTTCATCGGTTCTTCTCCATCGTTTCCGTTAGTTCGCCGCCGCTGTCGCCTTGCCATCCAGGTACCGCTCGCGGACCACGAGATAGAGCGGAAAGGCGAAGCAGGTGCCCAGGTAGGAAAGCACCAGGAAGGTCCAGCCCCAGCGCGCGCCGAGGCCGATGCGCTTAGCGTCCGGCACCACCCACACCATGAACGCGATCCAGGCGACCGCGATGTCGACGGTGAGAAACGCGGGTGCGCCGCCGAGATTGTAGACGTCGGTGAAGAACGACACCGGGTTCATGATGTTGCCGCCGTTGCGCATCCAGTCGAAAGCCAGCGGCCAGACCACGAACAGCGAACCGACGCTGATCAGCAGCAGGAATGCGTGTTTGATGTTCTTGGCCACAGCTGGAACTCCCCTTTCTTGGAATGGTGTGGTCGCCGTGCAGAGCCTGCGTCCGATGCGGGTCACGCCGGCAGGGCGTGAGTGCTCGCAGCGTCGCGCCCCTGGCGTGGCAACGGTTCTGCCGATTGCCGCGCGTTTGTGTGTGCAGGCCGCGGCAGTATCGACAGACGTCCGGATTCTCCCGGCTTGAGTGCGGCAAAGCCCCCTCCCGGGATGATTGGCTGGTGGGTGGGTACACCGGGCGGGAGCGGCGCCGGAGGGCGAAAATCCTGGTGTGGCGCGCTGCCAGCGCTGCCAGCGCTGACCGGCAGCGTGGGAGTCGGCGCTGCGAAGCCTTATCCTCTGCGCACCATGACCGCGGCCATCAACATCGATACCCCCGCTCTGCTCGATGCGCGGCTGGAGCCGCCCGGCCTGCCGGTACTGACGCTCAAGCGTCGCGATGTCGCCGACCGGCTGCTCAAGTCACTCGACGTGCCCGGCCGCGTGATCGGCCTGTTTGCGCCGGCCGGCTACGCCAAGACCAGCTTGCTGCGCAGCGTCCACGCCGAACTCGGCGCGCGCGGCGCTGCCGTCTGCTGGCTGACGCTAGGCGCCGAGTGCAATGACATCGGGCAGCTCGGTCGCTACGTCGCGGCGGCGCTGCGACGTGCCGGGCTGACACTCGACGTGCCGGCGAATGCGAACGATGCGCTCACGGCGATCCTCAACACGCTGGCGCGTCGCGAGCGGCCGCTGACGCTGATGCTGGATCAGGTCGAGCTGCTGCACAGCCGCGATGGCCTGGCCTGGCTCGATGCGCTGCTCGCAGCGCTGCCGGCCAGCCTGCGCGTGCTGCTGGCGGCGCGGCGCAATCCCGGGCTGCGCCTCGGACCCTTGCTGGCCGCGCAGCGGCTGGAGCTCAAGGATCCGGCGGAGCTGGGATTCAACTTCGCCGAGACCACGGAATTCCTCAGCCGCCTGATCGACGAGTCGCCGGGCGCGGCGGCGCTGCACAGCCTGCACGAGCGCACGCAGGGCTGGCCCGGGCTGCTCGCGGTGCTGGCAGCCAGCCTGCCGCAGGGACGTGCGCTCGAGCCGTCGCTGCGCGAGGAACGCTTGCCGCGGCGGGCGATGTGGTCGTACATCGAGGAAGAAGTGATTGCCGGCTGTTCGGGCACCGATCAGGCCGTGCTGTGGGCGCTGGCGCTGGCGCCGCAGCTGGATCAGGCGCTGCTCGCTTTCGTCTGCGAGCCGGACCCTTGTCCGGTGCTGGAACAATGGTCGGCGCGCAATCCACTACTGCGTCAGCAGCAGCTGGCGTTCGTCCTGCATCCGGAAATCCGCGCCTGCGTGCGCACGCGGCTGCAGGCCGATCAGCCCGAGCGCTTCCGGCAGATCTGCCGCCGGCTGGCCGAGGCCGCGCGGCAGCGCAGCGACGCGGCGGCGGCGATCGATTACCTGATCGATGCAGGCGAGCCGGCGCAGGCCGGCGAGCTGCTCGAACAGGAAGGTCGCAACATCGCGCTGGAAGGGTTTCCCGATCGCGTCATCGACTGGCTCCGGCGCCTGCATCCCGAGCAGCGCCACCGGCCGGTGGGCCTGCAGCTGGCTGAAGTCTGGGCGCGCGTGACGATGCACGAGACCGGCGCCGCTGCGGAGCTGCTGCGCTCGGTACGCGTGCATTCGGCGCGGCGCCGCAGCGCGACCTTCGATACCGAGGTGATGACGGCGAGCGCATTCAGCCACGCGATCTCTGATCACCGCGATGCGGCGATGGCGGCGGTGCAGCAGGTGCCGGAGCTGGCGCAGGCCTCGAGTCCGATCATCCGCGCCGGCTGCGCGACGGTGCATGCCTGGTGCCTGTTCAGCGCCGGCCATTTCGACGAGGCGCGCCAGCTGCTGTACCGCTCCGCGAGTCTGGAGATGCAGGGGCAGGGCATGCTCGCGCACGCCTACGCCGCCGTGGTCTCCGGTGAATGCTATGCCGCCGAAGGCCAGATGGCGGCGGCCGAGGCGGTGTTCCGCCGCGCCGTCAAGGTGGCCGAGAACCTGAGCGGACGGCGTTCGATGGTGGTGGTCGTCGCCCTCGGGCCGCTGCTCGAAGTGCTGTACGAGATGGATCGCATCGACGAGGTGCTGGCGCTGGCGAGCGGGCGCAACCACCTGCGCCTCAAGTATTCGACGCCCGGCAGTTCCACGGCCGCGGGCGTCGCGCTCGCGCACAGCCTGATCCTGCGCAATGCCGGCGGCGAAGCCGCCGAGCTGCTCGACGACATCCTCAAGGTCGGCGAGGAGAGCCACCTGCCGCGGATCGTCGCGCATGGGCTCGCGCTGCGGATCCAGATCGCACTGCGCAGCGGACAGGGCCATGAAGTGGCGGAACTGGCGGGCCGGCTCGAAGCGCTGCGCGATGACCGCGCCGGCCTGCTCGATTCACCGCAGGGTGTCATCAATCATCTCTGCCGTGTCTCGCAGATCCGCATCCTCGCCAGTCGCGGCCAGCTGCCGGAAGCGCTGACGCAGATCCGGCAGCTTGCCGAAGCGCTGGCGGCGCTGCCGTGGGTTCGCGCGCGTGTCGCGGTCGAGACGCTGCTGGCCGATCTGCTGTGGCGCTGTGGCGATCACGATGCCGCGGTGACGCTGATGGCGCGCATCGTCCAGCAGGCCAGCCCGCTGGGGTTGGTACGCAGCATCGTCGACCAGCTCGACGGCAGCGAGCTGCTCGAAGCCGCCAGCTTGCGGCGTCTGGTCGCCGCGCCGCTGCACGCATATCTGGACCGGCTGAAGGCGGCGATGGCGAGCAGCCTGGGTGGCCCGCAGCCGGATCAGCGGATGATCGCGCCGGGCAGCGCCTGGACCGACGCCGCGCTGGCCGGCGCGCATGCCGGCTTCACCGCGCGCGAGCGCGAGCTGCTGTTCCTGCTGGCGCGCGGGCTGTCGACCAAGCGTATCGCACAAAGCCTGCGCATCTCGCCGGATACCGCCAAGTGGCACACGCGCAACATCTACGAAAAGCTCGGCGTGCACGATCGCGCCGCGGCTCGGCAGGCGATCCTGCAGCTGCAGCTTGCCGAGGGAGCATCGGCGCGCTGACGTGCCTCAGCCGGCGCTCTCGGCTTCGAAGTCGATCAGCGCCAGGCCTTCCTTGACCTGATCGCCGGCGGCGCAAAGGTAGGCGCGGACGCAACCCTTGGCCGGCGCGCTCAAGGTCAGTTCCATCTTCATCGCCTCCATCACCAGCAGCGCCTCGCCCTTGGCGACGGTGGCGCCGGGCTCATGCAGCAGCACGACGATTTTGCCCGGCATCGGCGCCGTGAGTTCACCGTGGGTGTCGTCGGCTTCGCCGGCGTTTGTCAGCGGTGACAGACGTGTGAGCACGTGGCAATGCCCACGTGCAAAGACGTGGCGCTGCTCGCCGGCGCCAATCACTTCGGCGTCGATGCTGGAATCGCCCTTGCGCACGCGCAGGCCGGTGTCAGAAATGCGTTCGACCTGTACGGCTTGTCCGCCGATCCGGTAACCGCGGCGCTCGTAGCGGATCGTCACGTCCTGCGTTCGCTCGCCGGCCGAAAACTGCAGCTTGCGTTCGAACTCGCCGTTGAGGCGCCAGCCATCTCGGCCCGCCCATGGCGAGACTTCACCGAGCGCGGCCGCCTGCTCGGCCATCACCTCCGCCAGCGCGGCAATCTCGAATGCCTCTGCCGGGATCGCCGCCGCCTGCGTCGTCAGCGCCGCCTGCTCGCGTTCGATCAGGCCGGTGTCGGTCTGCCCGGCGCGGAACACCGGATGATCGACGAGGCGCGACAGGAACGTGATGTTGTGACCGACGCCGACCAGGCGAATCTGCGCCAGCGCGCCGAGCAGGCGTTCGATCGCCGCTTCGCGCGTGCGGTCCCAGACGATCAGCTTGGCGACCATCGGATCGTAGTGCGGCGTGATCTCGTCGCCCTGCTCGACGCCGCTATCGAGTCGCACGTGCCGGCTCTGCGCGGGCACTGCAAAGTGCGCCAGTCGTCCGACCGATGGCAGGAAGCCTTTCTCCGGTTCCTCGGCGTAAAGGCGCACCTCGATCGCATGGCCGTCGAGCGGGATCTGTTCCTGGCGTAGCGGCAGGGCCTCGCCAGCCGCGACGCGCAGCTGCCACTCGACCAGATCCAGGCCGGTGATGCATTCGGTGACCGGATGCTCGACCTGCAGCCGTGTGTTCATCTCCATGAAGAAGAACGCGCCGTGCCGGTCGGTGATGAACTCGACGGTGCCGGCACCGACGTAGTTCACCGCGCGCGCGGCCTCGCAGGCAGCCCGGGCCATCGCCGCGCGGCGCTCTGCACTCATGCCCGGTGCCGGTGCTTCCTCGATCACTTTCTGGTGGCGGCGCTGCGCCGAGCAGTCGCGCTCGTGCAGGCTCAGGGTGTTGCCGTAGCGGTCCGCGAACACCTGGATCTCGATGTGACGCGGCTGCTCCAAGTACTTCTCGATCAACACGCGGTCGTCGCCGAAGCTGGCGCGGGCTTCGCGCTGGCAGGAGGCGAGTGCGGCGTCGAATTCGGCACTGGCGCTGACCACGCGCATGCCCTTGCCGCCGCCACCAGCGGTGGCCTTGATCAGCACCGGATAGCCGATGCGGTCGGCCTCGCGGCGCAGATGCGCCGGCTCCTGATCGTCACCGTGATAGCCGGGCACCAGCGGCACGCCGGCTTTCTCCATCAGCGACTTGGCCGCCGACTTGGAACCCATCGCGCGGATGCTGGCGACATCGGGACCGATGAAGACGATGCCGGAGGCGGCGCAGGCTTCGGCAAAGGCCTCGTTCTCCGACAGGAAGCCGTAGCCCGGATGCACGGCCTGAGCGCCGGAGCGCTTGCAGGCGTCGATGATGTGCTCGATGCGCAGATAGCTGTCGCGCGAGGCGGCAGGGCCGATGCAGTACGCCTCGTCGGCCAGCCGCACGTGGCGCGCACCGGAGTCGGCCTCGGAGTAGACGGCGACGCTGCGGATGCCGAGCTTGCGGCAGGTGGCGATCACGCGGCAGGCGATCTCGCCGCGGTTGGCAATCAGGATCTTGGTGAACATGGCAGGCACTCTCACATCCGGAACACGCCGAAGCGCGGTTCGCCGACCGGCGCGTACGCCGTCGCCGCCAATCCCAGCGCCAGGGTGCGCCGCGTCTGCGCGGGATCGACGATGCCGTCGTCCCACAGGCGCGCGGTGGCGTAGTAGGGGCTGCCCTGCGCGTCGAACTGCGCGCGCGTCGGCGCCTTGAAGGCTTCCTCGTCCTCGGCGCTCCACGGCTTGCCCTGCGCCTCCAGCGCATCGCGGCGGACGGTGGCGAGCACGCTGGCGGCCTGCTCGCCGCCCATTACCGAGATCTTCGAGTTGGGCCAGCTCCACAGGAAGCGCGGCGAATAGGCGCGGCCGCACATGCCGTAGTTGCCGGCGCCGAAGGAGCCGCCGATCAGCATCGTGAACTTGGGCACCTGCGCGGTGGCTACCGCGGTGACCATCTTGGCGCCGTGGCGGGCGATGCCTTCGTTCTCGTAGCGGCGGCCGACCATGAAGCCGGTGATGTTCTGCAGGAACACCAGCGGAATGCGCCGCTGCGAGCACAGCTCGATGAAATGTGCCGCCTTCTGTGCCGACTCCGAGAACAGCACGCCGTTGTTGGCGACGATGCCGACGGGGTAGCCGTGAACGTGCGCGAAGCCGGTGACCAGCGTGGTGCCGAAGCGCGCCTTGAACTCGTCCAGCCGCGAGCCGTCGACGATGCGCGCAATCACCTCGCGGACGTCGAAGGGCTTGCGCGTGTCGGCCGGGATCACGCCGTACAGCTCGTCGGCGTCGTACAGCGGTTCCTCGCTGGCCTGCGGGACCAGCCACGGCGTCGGGCGCGGGCCGAGGTTGCTGACGATGTTGCGGACGATCGCCAGCGCGTGCTGATCGTTGTCGGCGAGATGGTCGGCGACGCCGGACAGCCGCGTATGGACGTCGCCGCCGCCCAGATCCTCGGCGCTGACGATCTCGCCGGTCGCCGCCTTCACCAGCGGCGGGCCACCGAGAAAGATCGTGCCCTGGTTCTTGACGATCACCGCCTCGTCGCTCATCGCCGGCATGTAGGCGCCGCCGGCGGTGCAGGACCCCATCACGCAGGCGATCTGCGGGATGCCGAGCGACGACAGCTGCGCCTGGTTGTAGAAGATGCGGCCGAAGTGCTCCTTGTCCGGAAACACCTCGTCCTGCATCGGCAGGAAGGCGCCGCCGGAGTCGACCAGATAGACGCAGGGCAGCTGGTTTTCGCGGGCGATCTCCTGCGCGCGCAGATGTTTCTTGACCGTGATCGGGTAGTAGGTGCCGCCCTTGACGGTGGCATCGTTGCCGACGATCACGCACTCGCGGCCATTGATGCGGCCGATGCCGGCGACGCTGCCGGCGCAGGCCACTTCGCCGCCGTACATGCCCAGCGCCGCCAGCGGCGAGATTTCGAGAAACGGCGTGCCGGGATCGAGCAGCAGGTCGAGGCGATCGCGCACCAGCAGCTTGCCGCGCGCGGCGTGCTTGGCGCGGGCTTCGGCGGAGCCGCCGAGCGCCACCTGCGCAGTTCTGCTGCGCAGCTCGTCGACCAGCGTGCGCAGCGCGGCGTGGTTGCGCCGGAACTCATCGCTGCCGGTGCGAAGCTTGGAAACAATGGCAGGCATTACAGGCTCTCGTTGAACAGCTCGCGGCCGATCAGCATCCGGCGGATTTCGGAGGTGCCGGCGCCGATCTCGTACAGCTTGGCGTCGCGCCACAGGCGGCCGGTGGCGAATTCGTTGATGTAGCCGTTGCCGCCCAGTGCCTGGATCGCCTGGCCGGCCATCCAGGTCGCCTTCTCGGCCGAATAGAGGATCGCGCCGGCGGCGTCCTTGCGCGTGGTCTCGCCGCGATCGCAGGCGCGTGCCACCGCGTAGACATAGGCGCGGCAGGCGTTGAAGCCGACGTACATGTCGGCCAGCTTGCCCTGCATCAGCTGAAACTCGCCGATGCTCTGGCCGAACTGTTTGCGCTCGTGCACGTACGGCAGCACCACGTCGAGGCAGGCGGCCATGATGCCGAGCGGTCCGCCTGACAGCACCACACGCTCGTAGTCGAGGCCGGACATCAGCACCTTGACGCCGCGGCCGACGCTGCCGAGCACGTTCTCTTGCGGAACCTCGCAGTCCTGGAACACCAGCTCGCAGGTATTGCTGCCGCGCATGCCGAGCTTGTCGAGCTTCTGCGCGGTCGAAAAGCCCTTGAAACCGCGCTCGACGATGAACACAGTGATGCCGTGCGAACCGGCCTGGGTGTCGGTCTTGGCGTAGACGATCAGCGTCTGCGCGTCCGGACCATTGGTGATCCACATCTTGCTGCCGTTGAGCACGTAACGGTCGCCCTTGCGGTCGGCACGCAGTTTCATGCCGACCACGTCCGAGCCGGCGCCCGGCTCACTCATGGCCAGCGCGCCGATGTGCTCGCCGCTGATCAGTTTCGGCAGATAGCGCGCGCGCTGCGCGTCATTGCCGTTCTTCGTCAGCTGGTTGACGCAGAGATTGGAGTGCGCACCGTACGAAAGACCGATCGACGCCGAGGCGCGGGAGATCTCCTCCATCGCCACCACGTGCGCCAGATAGCCCATGGTCGTGCCGCCGTACTGTTCGGGCGCCGTCAGGCCGAGCACACCCAGCTCCCCCAGCTTGGGCCATAGCGCGTTCGGAAACGCATTGTCGCGATCGGTCTGTGCGGCGATCGGTGCGATCTCGCGCCGTGCGAACTCGGCGACGGTCTGGCGCAGCGCGTCGATGTCGGCGCCGAGATCGAAGTTGAAGCTCGATGGATTCATGGCCTCATGCTGCTGTGCTTGCGCCGCGCATCGCCGCCGGGATATCCGGCTGACCGGTATGCGCGGCGGCGCCGCCGTCGACCACCAGCGTGGTGCCGGTGATGAACGAGGCTTCATCGGAGGCGAGGAAGGCGACTGCCTGCGCGACGTCTTCCGGCTGGCCATAGCGGCGCATCGGGATGCCGGCCAGCGTGATGTCGCCGAGGCCCAGATCGCCGAGCGGCGAGGCCATCGGCGTGGCGATCACGCCGGGGCAGACGGCATTGATGCGGATGCCCTGCGCGGCATGGTCGATGGCGATGCTGCGCGTGTAGTTGACCACCGCGCCCTTGCTGGCGTTGTAGGCGGAGAAGCCGAAGTCGCCACGCAGGCCGGACACCGAGGCGGTGTTGACGATCGCGCCGCGGCCTTGCTGCTGCATCAGCGGAATCACCGCACGGCAGGCGTAGAAGATCGAATGCATATTGATCGCGAACAGCCGGTGCCACTCGGCCGGATCAAGGTCCGGGGTGCTGGCGATGCTCAGCACGCCGGCATTGTTGTGCAGCACGTCGATGCGGCCGTGGCGCTCGACCGCGAACGCGACCAGCGCCTCGATCTCCGCCTGCACGCTGACGTCCGTGCGGCGGAACACCGCGCGGCCGGGCCCGCCGAGCGACTCGACCAGCGCCTGCCCGGCGGCCTCGTTGACATCAGCCAGCACCAGCCATGCGCCTTCGGCGGCAAACAGTCTTGCAGTAGCGGCACCGATGCCGGAGGCCGCACCGGTGATCAGGGCCACGCGGCCCTCGAAGCGATTTCGACTCATGGTGTTCTCTGCCTGCTTATTCTTTGGGCGCGCCCTGCGCGATCCATTTGCGGAACATCTCGATCTGCGCGGCTTCCAGCAGGCGCGGCGGATCGGTCTTGGGCATCGGATCGCCGCTGCCGCCGACCGACACGTGAGTGCCCTTGAGCTTGTGCATCAGGTAGCTCTCGTCCGGCTTTCCGGGTTCGACACGCAGCAGTTTGGATTCGGTGCTCGGCGCATCGACCAGGCTCTTGTATGCAGCCTTGCCGCCGAGGTTGAGGCCGCCGTTCTCGGCGCCGGTGACGTGGCAGAACACGCACTGCGCATTGAGCAGCGGCTGGATCTGCGTCTTGTAGCTGACCGGTGCCTCGGCGCTCGCGGCGTCGCTGGCAATGGCAATCGCCGCAACGAAAATGAAAGCGCGCATGCTCAGGCCGCCTTGGCGCTGCTGGCCGCCGCGGCGGTCCCGGCGAGATAGCCGTAGACCATCGCCGGACCGATCGTGCCGCCGCCGCCCCAGTACGCCTGTCCGGCCGGATGCGCGACGCAGTTGCCGGCCGCATACAGGCCCTTGATCGGCTGGTTGTCCGGTGTCAGCACTTCACCCTTGGGATTGACCACCGCACCGCCCTTGGTGTCGAGTACGCCGGCGCCGAGAATCACCGCGTAGTACGGCCCCTTGTCGGCGATCGGGTACATCGTCATGTTCGGATATTCGTTGGGCGCCTTGTCGAGGTTGAAGAACTGGAAGGCGATCTCGATCGAGCTCTGGCCGCGCGCGTAGTCCTCGTCGACGCCCTTCTTCGCCAGCGTGTTGAAGCGCTCGATGCTGCGCCTGAGCGTCGCGACGAAATCCTTGTCGAGCTTGAGGTTGGCGGTGTGCTTGGCGATGCCGGCCAGGCGCTTGCCGATGTTCTGCGCCAGCGCTTCGAGTGTGGCGCCTTCGATCACCTGCGCGCTGCTGGAGTTTGCAGCCGGGATCGGGTCGAAGCCGGCGTAGTGCTTGGCGGTGCGCGCGTCCCAGATCATGAAGCTCAGCAGATTGGTGTACTCGCTGCGCACCGGATCCCAGACGAAGTGCAGCTGCGTGCGCTCGTTGTACTGGATCTTCTCGTTGCCGAAGCGGCGGCCGTAGCGGTTGACCTGGATCATGCTGTCGCCCGGCGTCGACCAGACGTCGGCCGGCACGCTCGGCGTCTTCAGCGCCAGCTCGACCGGGATCTGCCCCCACCAGGCGTTGTTCATGTTGCCGAGCGCGGCGCCGGCGCCGATGGCGATGTTGACGAAGTCGCCGGTGCTGCTCGGCGAGGCGCAGCCGCCCCAGATCGCGCCTTTCAGATAATTGCGCGCCATGCCGACGTTGTGCGTGAAGCCGCCGGAGCAGAACACCACGCCTTTCCTGGCGCGCATGTTGAACGGTGCGTTCTCGCCGTCGTCGACCACCACGCCGGTGATCTCACCATCGGCGCTGCGCGTCAGGTTGGTGACGCGATGTTCGAGCAGCAGCTCGATCTTGAGCTTGGCGAAGCCCTGCTGCAGCTGCCAGATCAGGCCGGCACCGCTGCCGCCGCCGCGGCCCCAGATCACGTGCTCGGGATGGCCGCTGAGATCCGGCACCAGCGAGCGGCCGCGGCGCACCTTGTTCTCCGGGATGTCGGCGTAGTAGTCCGGATAGGGCTTGTCCTCCCAGGTGTACCAGGGAATCACCTTCATGCCGGTCGCCGCCATCAGTTCTTCGAGCACGCGGCTGCCGTGGTCGTAGAACGTCGCCAGCAGGTCGAACTCGGGCTGCGTGATGCCGAGCAGCGCGTCGTCCGGGTTGTAGCGCGTCGGATGCGCGAGCCGCACCATGTAGCGCAGCGCATCGATGCGCTCGTCGGCGATGCCCTGGCTCTTCAGGTACGGATTGTTCGGAATCCAGTGCACGCCGCCGGATTTGGCGCAGGTGCCGCCGTGGAACGGCATCTTCTCCAGCACCACGACCGAGGCGCCGGCCTTGGCCGCGGCGATCGCTGCCGCCGAGCCCGCCGCACCGCTGCCGACGACGATGACGTCGACCTCGCGCGCCC
>CAMLDZ010000074.1 GCA_946478985.1 uncultured Solimonas sp. | reverse complement strand
TTCTTTGCACAAGCAAAGAAAAGTAGGTCGCCTCACAAGGCGAAAGGCAAGCGACGCAAAACAATCAACAAAGGCGCGTTTTAACTAACCCATGCCGATCGAAATCGAACGCAAATTCCTCGTCATCAGCGACGCCTGGCGCCCCCAGGCCGAACGCAGCGTCGAGATGCGCCAAGGCTATCTCAGCCGCACCGAAGGCCGCGCCTCGGTCCGCGTGCGCCTCGAAGGCGACACCGCCAATCTCAACATCAAGGCCGCCGTCGTCGGTACTGCGCGCGCCGAGTACGAGTACCAGATCCCGGTCGACGAGGCGCGCGAGATGCTGGCGACGCTCTGCGTCGGCCGCGTCGAGAAGACCCGCCACTACGTCGACGCCGGCAACGGCCGCAGCTGGGAGATCGACGTCTTCAGCGGCGACAACGCCGGCCTCGTCGTCGCCGAGATCGAACTCGGCAGCGAGAACGAAGCGTTCGAAAAGCCACCATGGCTCGGCCGCGAACTCAGTGCGGAGCAGCGCTGGTACAACCACGCACTGGCTTTGCGGCCGTACACGCAATGGAGCGCCGACGAGCGCGCATGAAGATCGACGTCGACCTCAGCCGGCAGCAGCTGCGCCTCTACGACGGCGCGCAGCTGCTGCGCGAGTACGCGGTGTCGACCGGCGCCAACGGGCCGGGCGAGATCCAGGGCTCCGGCTGCACGCCGCGCGGCCTGCATCGCGTCCGTGCCAAGATCGGTGCCGGCCTGCCGCGCGGTGCGGTACTGCGCGGCCGGCGCTGGACGCGCGAGGTGTGGACACCGGCGCTGCAGGCCCAGCATCCGGGCCGCGACTGGATCCTGTCGCGCATCCTCTGGCTGTGCGGCTGCGAGCGCGGCGTGAACCGGCTTGGCTGCGTCGACAGCTTCCGCCGCTACATCTATCTGCATGGCACGCCGGACAGCGAGCCGATGGGCAGCCCCGGCTCGCACGGTTGCGTGCGCATGCGCAATGAAGACGTCATCGAGTTGTTCGATCTTGTCCCACCAGGAACCGCCGTTGAGCTCCACGAATAAACCGCCGCGCAAGCGGCGCAGTACCTTGCTCGGACCGCTGATGATCGATGTCGCCGGTCACGAGCTGACGGCGGAAGACCGCGAACTGCTCTGCCATCCGCTGGTTGGCGGGCTGATCCTGTTCACGCGCAATTATCGCGATCCGGAGCAGCTCAAGGCCCTGTGCGACGACATCCTGTCGCTGCCGCGCCAGCGCCTGCTGCTGGCGGTGGATCACGAAGGCGGTCGCGTGCAGCGTTTTCGCGTCGGCTTCTCGCGCATTCCGGCGATGCGCGGCCTGGGCCAGCTGTACGAGGAGAGCGTGCCGCGCGCGCTGGCCGAGGCCGAGGCGCACGGTGCGACCATCGGCCGCGAACTGGCGGCGTTCGGCATCGACCTGTGCTTTGCGCCGGTGCTCGACATCGACCACGGCGTCAGCCAGATCATCGGCGACCGCGCCTTCGGCAACCGCAGCGAGGTGATCGTCGAGCTGGCGCGCGCCTTCCGGCGCGGCCTCAACGCGGCGGGCCTGGCGGCTACCGGCAAGCACTTCCCCGGCCACGGCGCGGTGACGGCGGACTCGCATCTGGAGCTGCCGGTTGATCGGCGCCAGGAAGCCGAACTGCGCAACATCGATCTGGCACCGTTCAAGGCGCTGATCGACGACGGCATCGAATCGCTGATGATGGCGCACGTGCGCTACACCTCCATCGACCAGCAGCCGGCTTCGCTGTCGTCGCGCTGGATCGCCGACATCCTGCGCGGCGAGCTGGGCTTCAGCAACGCGATCTTCTGCGACGATCTGTCAATGAATGGCGCTGCCGTCGTCGGCGACATGCAGGCGCGCGCGCGGCTGGCGCTGGCCGCCGGCTGCGATATGTTGCCGGTCTGCAATGACCGCGCCGCCGCGATCACGCTGATCGACGCACTCAAGGACATCACACCCAGCCGCAAGGGCTCGGCGCGACTCAAGAAACTCTACGGCCGCCCCACCGGAGCCACCGCATGAACCACGACATCGAACATTTCATCCAGGTCCGCGACGAAGCCGACTGCCTGCACGACAGCGCCACCGTAGCGCGTGCCTACGACCGCCTCGCCGAACAGATCGCCGCCGAGTACGCGCAGCTCAATCCGGTGCTGATGTGCGTGATGACCGGCGGCCTGCACGCCACCGCCGAGATTTCCACGCGCCTGAACTTTCCGTTCGAGATCGACTACCTGCATGCGACGCGTTACCGCGGCGCCACGCACGGCGGCGGCCTGGTCTGGAAGGCGCAGCCGCGGCCGGAGCGCGTCACCGGCCGCCACGTGCTGATCATCGACGACATTCTCGACGAGGGGCATACCCTCAATGCCGTGCGCTCGGCGCTGCACGCCTTCGACCCGGCCTCGGTCAAGGTTGCCGCGCTGGTCAGCAAGAAACACAACCGCCGTGCCGAAGGCGCGTTCGCCGAGTTCATCGGCCTGGAAGTCGAGGACCGCTACGTTTTCGGTTGCGGGATGGACTACAAGGGCTACTGGCGGCAGCTGACCGGCATCTACGCCGTCAAAGGTCTGTGACGATGACGACGATCGCCGTGATCGGCGGCACCGGCATGAACCAGTGGCCGGGCCTGGAGATCGAACGACAGCACCAGATCGACACCCCGTACGGCGCGCCCAGCGCGCCGCTGCTGGAAGGTCGCGTCTACGGCACGCGGGCGATCTTCCTGGCGCGCCACGGCGAAGGCCACAAGATCCCGCCGCACTGCATCAACTACCGCGCCAATCTCTGGGCGCTGCGCGAGCTGGGCGTGCAGCAGGTGGTCGCGATCGCTGCCGTCGGCGCCATCGCGCCGTGGTTCGCGCCCGGCGCGATCGCCGTGCCGGACGACCTGATCGACTACACCTGGGGTCGCGAGCACACGTATTCGGACGGCCGTGCCGGCTCGCAGCTGCACCACGTCGAGTTCACCCAGCCGTATGCGCCAGGTCTGCGCCAGCGCCTGCTCGATGCGGCGGCGGCCTCGGACACGCCGGTGGCCGGCGCCGGCGTGCTGGCGGTGACGCAGGGGCCGCGCCTGGAATCGGCGGCGGAGATCCGCAAGTACGCGCGCGAGGGCTGCGACATGGTCGGCATGACCGGCATGCCGGAAGCCGCGCTGGCGCGCGAGCTGCACATGGCCTACGCCTGCCTGGCGGTGTCGGTGAACTGGGCGGCCGGCGTGCAAGGCCTGGGCGACATCCACGCCGAGATCGCGCAGTCGATCGAGGACGGCATGGCCAAGGTGCGCGCGGTACTGGCGAAGGCGCTGCCGGCGCCCTGAGCGCCGCCCGGCAAGGGGATTTGCGCCGGCGCGCTCAGCGATAGCCGCCGTAAACATCTGCCAGCAGTGCATGGAACTGTGCGCGCCGCGCGGTCGGCACCCAGACCTCGATGCGCGCGGCGTTGCCGCTGATGCCATGCGGCCAGATCTCGGCCTCGGCGCTGGCCTGCAAGGGGCCGTGGCGCTGCTTGCCGTCGGCGCTGCACAGCCAGACTTCGCTCTGTGACGGCAGGCGCAGCTCGCGCAGGCGCACGCTGATCGAGCGCGCGCGCCGCGAGCCCAGCTGCAGCGCCAGCAGCGACCAGCCGTCGTCGCGATCGGCCCAGGTGCCGACGTCCTGCAGTGCGCGGTTGACGGTATGCACCTGCGAGATTTCCAGCGGTGCTTCCTTGCTGGCGGATGCCCGCTTTGGCGCATCGGTGTCCGGCACGGTCAGTACCGGCACCGTGTGCGTCAGCGCGCCGCAGCTGGGCGGCGGCGCCAGCAGCGCCGGCGGCGCGGCGATGGTATGTCCGGCCGCGCCGTCGTCCGGCCGGCTCGCCTGATGGCAGGCCGCCAGCAGGCTCAGCACGGCGAGCAGCAGCAGGCGCGGCCGCATCACGGCGCGCCTCCGTTGCCGCCGTCGGCCTTGGTGACGCGGGTAACGATGCCGAGGCGGCCGCCATCGACATGATGCAGTTCGTCGCGGCGCATCTTGCGGCGCTGCTCGAAGCGCCATTGATCGCTGCCGCTGACGTAGAGCAGGTCGGCGTCCAGCGTCAGGTAGCGGTTGACGATCAGCAGGGCGAGGCTGCCGTCGAGCATCGGCTGCTCGGCGGCGCCGACGCGCAGCCGCAGCGAGGGGCCGCGGGCGCCGGGCGGATCGCGCTGCGTCCACGCCAGCCTGGCCAGCGGCTGGAAGCGCCGCGAGTTGCGCAGCCGCTGCCATTCGCCCTGCAGCGCGAACTGGTCGTCCGGCAGCAGCGTGACGCCGGCCGCCTGCAGCGCCGCAGGATTGTCCGGCAGCAGGCTGCCGGCGAAATTGGGCAGCGTGCCGCCGTTGGGCGCCTCGGTGACCGGCCCGCGGTCGGCGAAGACGATGACATCGATGCGGTAGACCTCGGCGCGCGAGGGCGCGGCGAAACCGAGCAGCGCGGCAGCCAGCAGGCACAGGCGCAACAGTCGCGCGAACGGCGCGCTGCCCGGCATGCACGTGGTCGGATTCAAGCGTTGATCCCCATCAGGACTTCTTTCCCGGCTTGCTGTCGCCGTCGGCCGGCGCAGTGCCCGCCAGTGTAGCCAAGAGCCGCTGCGCTTGGGCAATGCGCGTTTCCGCCGCCTCGAAGTTGCCGTAGCAATGGAAGCGTTTCTGGCCCTCCAGCTTGTAGACCTTGGGCTGGGTCTGGATCAGCTTGATCAGGCGCACCGGCTCGATGTCGGGCTTGTCGCCGAAGTCGACCGTGATCGAGCGACCGCCGGCGCGCAGGCGCGCCAGCCCCAGCCGCTCGGCGGCGATGCGCAGCTCCGAGGCATGGAACAGGTTTTCCGCCGCCTCCGGCAGCAGGCCGAAGCGGTCGATCATCTCGATCTTCAGCTCGCGCAGCGCCTCGTCCTGCGTGCACTCGCTGATGCGCTTGTACAGCGTCAGCCGTGCATGCACGTCCGGCACGTAGGCCGACGGAATCAGGCTGGCGACGCCCAGGTCGATCTCGCAGGCGGTGCTGCCGAACGGCGCGTCGTCGAGCTTGCCGGACTTGATCGCCTTGACGGCGCGCGCCAGCAGCTCGGCGTACATCGTGAAGCCGACCTCCTCGATCTGCCCGGACTGGTCGTCGCCGAGCAGCTCGCCGGCGCCGCGGATCTCCAGGTCGTGCGTGGCCAGCGCGAAGCCGGAACCCAGGTCGCCGAGCGTCTCGATGGCGTCGAGGCGTTTCTCGGCGTCGGCGTTCAGCGCCCGCCGCGACGGCACCAGCAGATAGGCGTAGCCGCGATGATGCGAGCGGCCGACGCGACCGCGCAGCTGGTGCAGCTGCGCCAGGCCCAGCTGGTCGGCGCGGTCGATCAGGATGGTGTTGGCGCTCGGCACATCGATGCCGGATTCGATGATCGTGGTGCAGACCAGGATGTTGAAGCGCTGGTGATAGAAATCCAGCATCACCTGCTCCAGCTCGCGCTCGCGCATCTGGCCGTGCGCGAAGCGCACGCGGCCCTCCGGCACCAGCTCCTGGATGCTGCGCGCGAAACTCTCGATGTCCTTGACTTCGTTGTGCAGGAAGTAGATCTGGCCGCCGCGCTTGAGCTCGCGCAGGCAGGCTTCGTAGACCAGCGGATTGCTCCACTCCGAGACGAAGGTCTTGATCGCCACGCGCGACGGCGGCGGCGTGGCGATGATCGACAGATCGCGCAGGCCGGCCAGGCTCATGTTCAGCGTGCGCGGAATCGGCGTCGCCGTCAGCGTCAGCAGATCGACCTCGGCGCGCAGATTCTTCAGCCGCTCCTTGTGACGCACGCCGAAGCGATGCTCCTCGTCGACGATCACCAGGCCCAGGTTCTGGAACTTGATGTCGTCCTGCAGCAGACGATGCGTGCCGATCACCACGTCGAGCTTGCCGTCGGCCAGTTCCTTGAGCGCCTGGTTCTGCTCCTTGGTCGAGCGCAGCCGCGACAGCGAGGCGACGCGGATCGGAAAGCCCGAGAAGCGGTCGGCAAAGTTCTTGGCGTGCTGTTCGACCAGCAGGGTGGTCGGCGCCAGCATGCAGACCTGGCGGCCGCCGCGGGCGGCGACGAAGGCGGCGCGCAGCGCCACCTCGGTCTTGCCGAAGCCGACGTCGCCGCAGACCACGCGGTCCATGGTCTTGTCGGCGCGCATGTCCTCGATCACCGCGTCGATGGCCTTCTGCTGGTCCGGCGTCGGCGTGAACGGGAAGCCTTCGATGAACTGCGCGTAGTCCTGCTCGTCGAATTCCAGCGCCAGACCCGGCTTGGCGGCGCGGCGCGCCTGGATCTGCAGCAGTTCCGCGGCGACGTCGTGCGCCTTCTCGCGCGCCTTGGCCTGTGCCTTGCCCCAGCGGTCCGAGCCCAGGCTGTGCAGCGGCGCCTGCTCCGGCTCGGTGCCGGTGTAGCGGTGGATCAGGTTCAGCGAGGTGACCGGCACATAGAGCTTGCCGCCGCCGCCGTATTCGAGCACCAGGTATTCGGTCTCGATGCCGCCGGCGTCCAGCGTCTCCAGCCCGCGGTAGCGGCCGACGCCGTGCTGCGTGTGCACGACCGGCGAGCCGGGAACCAGCTCCGAGAGATCGCGCAGCACCGTTTCCGGATCGCGGATGCGGCCCTTGCGCCGCGTCACCGCGGTCGGCGCGCGCTGGCCGAAGATCTGCGCCTCGGAAATCACCGTCAGGCGATCGGCGTCGAGCCGGTAGCTTTCCTGCAGCGGCCCGAGCGTGATGCCGTAGCGCTTGCCGGTGGCGACGAAATCCGCCCACGACGCATGTTCGCGCGGCTGGATGCCGAGCGGCTTGAGGAAGCCCAGCACCGCCTCGCGGCGGCCCTTGGACTCGGCGACGAACAGGATCTTCTCGTCGGCGTCGCTGGCGGCCAGCTGCGCGCGCAGCCGCTCGGCGCCGCCGGACACCACGCTGACCCTGAAGTCGTGGCGCGGCAGCAGCTCGCCGCCGATCTGCACGCGAGCAAAGCGCGCCAGCGTGCGCTGCACCGCGTCCGGGGCGACGAACAGGTCGGCCGGCTTCAGCAGCGGCCGTTCCAGATCGCCGCAGTAGCGGGCGTAGCGCTCTTCGATCTGCTGCCAGTCCTCGGCCAGCGCCGTGTCCAGGTGATCCAGCGCGACCAGCACCGCCTCGTCCGGCAGGTAGTCGGTCAGGGTGGCGCTGTCCTGGCTGAAGAACAGCGGCTGCCAGGACTCAATGCCGCCGGGCATCAGGCCCTTGCTGACCTCGCTGTAGATACGCGAGCGCGCCGGGTCGCCGGGAAAGACCTCGCGGTAGCGGCGGCGGAAGGTTTCGATGCCGTCCTTGTCGGTCGGGAACTCGCGCGCCGGCAGCAGGCGGATCGCCTCGACCTTGTCGGCGCTGCGCTGGGTCTCCGGATCGAAGGTGCGGATCGTCTCGATCTCGTCGTCGAAGAGGTCGATGCGATAGGCCTCGGCGGCGCCCATCGGGTAGAGATCGACCAGCGCGCCGCGCACCGCGAACTCGCCCTGCGCCTGCACCTCGGACACCGACTGGTAGCCGGCGCCGATCAGCCGCGCGCGGAACGCCTGCGGGTCCAGCCTGTCGCCGCGCTTGATATCGAAGGCGCGGCCATCGAGCCAGCCGCGCGGCGGCAGCTTGCGCAGCAGCTGGTCGGCGGTGCTCAGCAGCACGCCGCGGCGCATCCGCGGCAGGCGGTGCAGCGCGGCCAGTCGCTGCGAGAGGATTTCCTGATGCGGCGAGAACTGGTCGTAGGGCAGCACCTCGCTGTCCGGCAGATGGACCAGCGGCAGCGCCGGATCCAGATAGAAACGCAGGTCTTCTTCCAGCCGGTAGGCCTGCTGCTCGCTGGCGGCGAGCACCACCACCAGCCGCTGCTGCTGCGTGGCCAACTGGGCGATCGCCAGCGGCGTGGCGGCGCCCAGGCCGGTCCAGGCGACAGGTGCAGTGCTGCTGCCCGGACTGTTTTCGCCGGCAGACAAGGAGGGGGCAAGAACGGAGAATGCGGTCATCGACAATGCCAGTGCGTTTCCGCGGCGCGCGGCGTCCGCAGTGGAAACGGCGTGTTGCGTGAGCAGGGGCGATCGGCGCCGGTTTCACGGCCCGGCTCGCCGGAGCGCGCATTGTCTCATGCCTGCTACGAGCCTCGCGCCTGCGGTCCCGGCACGGCACGCATCTGGCTGCAGTTTGGCGGTTCCACCGCAAAGGAGAAGAGGATGCCGGCGATGCGTTCGCCCCTGTGGGTGCTGGCTGCGCTGTTGTTGCCGCTGACGGCGGCGGCTGCCGACGCCAATCTGGCGCGGCTGCAGAAGAAGGCACTGGACGATCCGTATCCGGAGTTTCTCGCCACCAGCCTGGTCAGCGAAGTCGGGCCGCGTTTCGCCGGCAGCGACGGCTACGAGCGCGCGGTGATCTGGGCCCTGCAGAAGATGCAGGCGGCAGGCCTGAAGAACATCCGCGCCGAGCCGGTGATCGTGCCGCACTGGCAGCGCGGCGAGACCCGCGTCGAACTGCTCGCCGACAGCGGCGAGACGGTGCCGCTCAATGCCGTCGCGCTCGGCGGCAGCGTCGGCACCCTGCCGCGCGGCATCGAGGCCGAGGTGATCCGTGTCGAATCGCTGGATGCGCTCAAGGCGCTCAAGCCCGAGCAGGCGCGCGGCCGCATCATCTTCATGGACTGGAAGATGCCGCGCATGCGCGATGCGTCCGGCTATCGCGATGGCTATCCGCTGCGCTCGCAGGGCGCGGTGGAAGCCGGCAAGCGCGGCGCCGCGGCATACCTGCTGCGCAGCCTCAGTACCGCCGATGACGATGCTCCGCATACCGGCGCGCTGGCCTACGGCGACGCGCCGAAGATCCCGGCGCTGGCGCTGTCCAACCGCGCCGCCGACCGGCTCGCCGGCGTCGTCCGCGCCGGCGGAGCGACGCTGTCGATCCGCTTGCTGGCGCGCGAGCTGGGCGCGGTCAACACCTCGTATGTGATCGGCGAGATTCCCGGCGCCAGCACCGACGGCGAAGTCGTGCTGATCGGCGCCCACCTGGATTCCTGGGACATCACGCCGGGCGCGGAGGACGATGCCGCCGGCGTGGCGATCGCGCTGGGTGCCGCGCGGATCCTCCTCAAGTCCGGCAAGAAGCCCCGGCGCACGATCCGCATCGTGCTGTTCGCCAACGAGGAGTTCGGCCTGTCCGGCGCACGCGCCTATGCCGAGACCTACGCGGCGACGCTGGACCGCCACGCGCTGGCGCTCGAAGCCGATCTGGGCTCGGGCAAGGTCTGGCGGCTGGACACCCGGCTCGGCGCCGGCAGCGAGGCGTTTGCCGATGCAGCGTTCGAGGCTGTGGCGCCGCTGGGCGTGGCCGCCGGAGAACCGCGTGACAGCGCCGGGGCCGATCTGGGACCGCTTGGCGCCGCCGGTGTCCCGGCGCTGGCGCCGCGGCAGGATGCGACGCGCTATTTCGATGTCCATCACGCGGCGACCGATACGCTCGACCATCTGGACCGCGAGGGCTTGCGGCAGAACGTGGCGGTCTACGCAAGCCTGGCCTGGCTGGCGGCGAACGGGACGGCCACGCCGGGCCGCTTGCCGGCCGCGCCGCCCTGAGTCCGCGTCCCGTCGCGCCGCTGCGTCCGTTGGCCGGGCCGATCCGTACAGAGTCTTGTCTGACGGAAGAACCCGGAGTTCGCAAGGCGGATGAACATCCTGCTCACTGGTGCCAGCGGTTTCATCGGTAGCGCCCTGCGGCAGCGGCTGCCGGCAGGCGACCGCGTCTACGCGCTCAGCCGCCGGCCGCAGCGGCTGCGCGGCGGCGGCATTCCGATCGCTGCCGCGGCGCAGATCGACGCGCCGCTGGACGCGGTCATCAATCTGGCGGGCGAGAACATCGGCGCCCGGCGCTGGAGCGCGGCGCGGCGCCGGGCGCTGCGCGAGTCGCGCATCGACTTTACCGGGCAGCTGGGCGAGCAGCTTGCCGCCGCTGGTCAGCGGCCGACGGTGTGGATCAATGCCTCGGCGGTCGGCTATTACGGCGATCGCCCGGGCGTCGCGCTGACGGAGGCGGCGCCGGCCGGCCGCGATTTTGCGGCGCAACTGTGCGCGGACTGGGAGCAGGCGGCCGCCATCGCCGCGCAACGGGTCGGTGCCACGCGGCTGTGCCTGCTGCGCCTGGGCGTGGTGCTCGGCGCCGGCGGCATGCTGGCGAGGCTGCGCCTGCCGTTCGCGCTGGGCCTGGGTGCGGTGCTCGGGCCCGGCCATCAGCAGATGGCCTGGATCGGCCTGGATGACGGGGTCGAGGTCCTGAGCCGCGCGCTGCGCGATCCGGCGTACTCCGGCAGCTTCAATCTGGTGGCGCCGCAGACGCTGAGCCAGCAGGACTTCGCTGCGGCGCTGGCGCGCGCCCTGCGGCGGCCTCTGCTGCTGCGCTTGCCGGCACCGGTGCTGCGCCTGCTGATGGGCGCCATGGCCGATTTGCTGCTGTTCGATCAGCAGGTGCTGCCGGCGCGCCTGCAGCGGCTCGGTTTCGAGTTCCGCCAGCCGGATGCCGGCACGGCGCTGCGTGCGCTGCTGCAGCACCATGGCTGAGGCGCATCTGGTCATCGGCGCGGGCGGCGGCATCGGCGGTGCCGTCTGCGCGGCGCTGGAGGCGCGCGGCCAAGTGGTGCTGCGCGTGGGCCGGAGCGCCGGCCGCTGGCCGGCGCTCGATCTGCAGGAGCCGTCGTCGATCGCGGCGCTCGCCGATGCGCTGGCGCCGGCGGCGAGCGCCCTGGACGGCATCTACCTCTGCAGCGGCGTCCTGCACGCGCCGGGAATCCGGCCGGAACGGCGCATGGCCGATCTCGACGCCGCGGCTTTCGAGCGCGTGATGCGCATCAACGCCCTAGGCCCGCTGCAGCTGCTGGCGGCGCTGCTGCCGCGGCTCGACCGGCAGCGGCCGCTCCGCGTCGCCGCCCTGTCGGCGCGCGTCGGCAGCCTCAGCGACAACCGTCTCGGCGGCTGGACCTCGTACCGCTGTTCGAAGGCGGCGCTGAACATGGGCCTGCGCAATCTGGCGATCGAGCTGGCGCGCAGCCACCCGTTGGCACGCGTGACGCTGTTCCATCCGGGCACGACCGATACCGCCCTGTCGAAGCCGTTCCAGCACAACGTGGCGCCGCAGGCACTGTTCTCGCCACAGCGCGCTGCAGCGCAGTTCCTCGACGTGCTCGACCAGCGCCCGGATACGCGCGAGGCGCTGTTTCTCGACTGGGCCGGCCGGCCCATCGCGTACTGAGCGCAGGCCGCTCCGTCATGGCGCACCGCAAGCCGGGCCTGCCGCACAAGTTGTGCGCGCGCTGCCGGCGCCCCTTCAGCTGGCGGCGCAAATGGGCGGCCTGCTGGGATCAGGTGCGTTACTGCTCGCGCGCCTGCCGGCGGCGTCCGCTGCGATGAAGCTGCGCCGGCTGTACGTGGTGCTGGGCGACCAGCTCGACGCGGCCTGCGTGGTCGATGCCGATTTCGACCCGCGGCAGGACGCGCTGTGGATGTGCGAGCGAGGCAGCGAGGCCCGCCGCGCCTGGTCGCACCAGATGCGGCTGGTGTACTTCCTCAGCGCGATGCGGCATTTCCGCGAGCGCATCGAGCAGCGCGGCTGGCGGCTGATCTACCGCGAGGTCGACGACCACGGCGCCGACACGCTGGCGCAGCGGTTGCTGCGCGATCTGCGCGAGCTGCAGCCCGGGGTGGTGCTGATCACCCGCCCGGGCGATCTGCAGTTGTGGGCCGAACTGCGAGATACGCTGCAGCCCGCCGGTCAGCCGTGGCGGCTGCGCGAGGACCCGCATTTCTACACCACGCCTGCTGATTTCTCGCAGTGGGCGCGCGGTCGCAGCCAGCTGCGCATGGAGTACTTCTATCGCGAGCAGCGGCAGCGTTTCAAAATCCTGGTCGAGGCGGATGGCGCGCCGCGCGGCGGGCGCTGGAACTTCGACGCCGACAATCGCCAGAGCTTCGACGCGCAAGGCCCGCAGCGCCTGGACGCGCCGCGCCGCTTCGCGCCCGACCGGATCACCGCGCAGGTGATCGCCGAGGTGCAGCAGCGCTACGGCGATCATCCGGGCCGCTGCGACGGCTTCGACTGGCCGGTGACACCGGAGCAGGCACGCGAGGCGCTGGCGGATTTCATCGCGCAGCGCCTGCCTGCGTTCGGGCGCTATCAGGATGCGATGTGGCTCGGCGAGCCCTACCTGTTCCACAGCCGCCTGTCAGCGGCGATGAACCTGCACCTGATCGAGCCGCGCACGGTGGTCGACGCCGCCATCGCGGCGCTGGAGAACGGCGACGCGCCGCTGCCGGCGGTGGAGGGGTTCGTCCGGCAGATCCTCGGCTGGCGCGAGTATGTACGCGGCATCTACTGGCACCGCGCCGAGCGCTGGGCCACCGACAACGCGCTCGACGCCATGCAGGCGCTGCCCGCGTTCTACTGGAGCGGCGCGACGCCGATGCGCTGTCTGGCGGATACGCTGCAGCAGACGCTCGAACACGGCTACGCCCATCACATCCAGCGGCTGATGGTCAGCGGCCTCTACGCGCTGCTGCTGGGCGTGCAGCCGGCGCAGATCGAAGCCTGGTTCCATGCGATCTACGTCGACGCCGTCGCCTGGGTGGAAGTGCCCAACACCCTGGCGATGAGCCAGTTCGCCGACGGCGGCGTGCTGGCCAGCAAGCCATATATCGCCTCGGGCAGCTACATCCGGCGGATGAGCAATGCCTGCGATCGCTGCCGTTTCAAGCCGCAACTGCGCACCGGGCCGCAGGCCTGTCCGTTCACGACCCTGTACTGGGATTTCTTGCTGCGCCACGAGCAGCGTTTCAGGGACCATCCGCGGCTGGGCCTGCAGCTGCGCAATCTGGCGCGGCTGGATGCCGAGGCCCGCGCGGCGATCCGCCAGCAGGCCAGCCGGCTGCGCGAGCGCGGCGGCCCTTAGGGTCTGTTAACGCGATGGCCGCCGACGCCGCGGTCACCACACGCTCAGCGGCGGTGCCAGAGCACCGCCTGCTCGTCGCGGCGCTGCGGCGCCGGGCCGCAGGAGCCGCAGCTGTCGCAGGACGGACAAGCACCGGCGGTCGCCGGCTTGCCGCGCCGCAGGGCCGGCAGCAGGCGCTGCGCGATCTTCCACAGGCTGAACGCCACAGCGGCACCGACGATGGTGATTTCCAGCAAGTGGTAAGCGCTCATGACAAAGCCTCCGCGATCTGGAAAGTGGCCAGCGACGCCAGGTACGCCAGCGCGAACAAGTAGGCGGCCGCCAGGCCCGCCATGCGCCACGATGCGGTCTCGCGGCGGATCACCGCCAGCGTCGACAGGCATTGCGGCGCAAACACGTACCAGGCGAGCAGGGACAGGGCAGTGGCCATCGACCACTGGTTCGCAATCAGGGTGCCCAGCTGCTCGCTCACCGCGTCCTCGGCGCCGGACATCGCGTAGACGGTGCCGAGCGCGGCGACGGCGACCTCGCGCGCGGCCAGGCCCGGGATCAGCGCGATGCAGATCTGCCAGTTGAAGCCGATCGGCGCGAACACCGGCTGCATCCAGTGGCCGATCATGCCAGCGAAGCTGTAATCGATCGGCGGCAGCGTCGCGTCCACCGGCGGCGCCGGGAAGCTGGCGAGGAACCACAGCAGCACCGTCAGCACCAGGATCACGCCGCCGACACGCTTGATGAAGATCATCGCGCGTTCCTTCAGGCCGATCAGCACGTCGCGCGGGTTCGGCAGGCGGTACGAGGGCAGCTCCATCAGCAGCGCGTGCTCGCTCTTGTCACGGCGCAGCCACTTCATCACCCAGGCCACGGCCAGCGCACTGAAGATGCCGGCGAAATACAGCGCGAACAGGACGATGCCCTGCAGGTTGAACAGGCCGCCGACCTCGCGCTCGGGAATGAAGGCGGCGATCAGCAGCGCGTAGACCGGCAGCCGCGCCGAGCAGGTCATCAGCGGTGCGACGAGGATCGTGGTGAGGCGATCGCGCGGGTCCTGGATGCTGCGCGTCGCCATGATGCCGGGGATCGCGCAGGCAAAACTCGACAGCAGCGGGATGAAGGCGCGGCCGGTGAGGCCGGCGCTGAACATCAGGC
>CAMLDZ010000073.1 GCA_946478985.1 uncultured Solimonas sp. | reverse complement strand
GAGATGATCGAGGTGTAGCAGCCGCCGCGCATGGCCTTCTGCATCTGCGGATCGCTGCTGATCGCCCCGATCTGCGACTCCTCCAGCCAGGCGGTGGCATTGACCACGAAGCAGCCGGATTCGAGGGCGTGATTGCGCATCGAAATCTCCATCTGCTCGGCAAAGACCGGCCCGACCAGCGAGCCGGGAAACTGCGCGCAGTGGATCTGTTCGTGCTGCGTCATCAGGGCATAGCGCGCCAGCGGGTTGTAGTGCTCCCAGCAGGCCAGCGCGCCAACGCGGCCGGCGGCGGTATCGACGACCTTGAGTCCGCTGCCGTCGCCCTGCCCCCAGACCATGCGCTCGTGGTAGGTCGGCGTGATCTTGCGGCGCTTGAGCAGCAGCGTGCCGTCGGCGTCGAAGATCAGCTGCGCGTTGTACAGCGTGCCGTGATCGCGCTCGTTGACGCCGAGCACGACCACGACGCCGTGCCGCCGCGCCGCCGCCGATACCGCGTCCGTCACCGGCCCGGGCACCGTCACCGCCTGCTCGTAGAGCTTCAGGTGTTCGGCGCCCATCGTCACCGCCGGCTTGATGAACGAAAAGTACGGGTAGTACGGCACCACCGTTTCCGGAAACACGATCAGCTGCGCGCCGGCATGCGCGGCGGCGGCGATCGCCTCGCAAACCTTGGCGGTGGTGCCCTCGCGGCTGCCCAGCACCGGCGAGAGCTGGGCAGCCGCGACCTTGACGAGGCGCGAGGACATGGCCGGCCTCACACGGTCCAGGTGTGGATCATGAAAGCGTTGTCGTTGCGGTGGATCAGGATCAGATCCAGCACGTCCAGCGGGTTGATCGGCCGGATGCCGGGAATCAGCGAGGGCTCGCCGTGGCCGTATAGCGCCTGCAGTGCGAAGCGGCAGGCGTAGACCTTGCCGCCCTCGGCCATGAAGGCCGTGAGCTGGTTGGTGAAGTTCTGGTGGCCGGGAAAGGCCTCGTCACCGATGGTCGGGAAACCGCGCTGGATGCCCAGCGTGACGCCGGGCCCGTAGAGCAGGATCGAGGTCTCGAAGCCCTTACGCTGCAGGCGCTTGCCCTGCAGCATGTTGACCAGACCGATCGAGCCTTCGAAGGCGACCGTGTGGAAGGTGATGAGCGCCTTCTCGCCGGGCTTGGCTTTGACGTCCTCGAATACCTTCTCCTCGTAGTCGACGAAGAAATCACCCTTCTTGTGCGCGGGGGCGGTAACGGCTGGCATGTAGCGATCTCCTTGGCTTTGCGATGCCGCCAGGGCGGCGGACGCCAGGAATATCGCAACCGATGTGCCACTTGTTGCATCAAATTTGCGATCGTGATGCAATCAATTAGAGACAATTCTGTAAGCGCTGAAAATTTTCCTTTTACACCGACCTGCCCAAGTCAAAAAAAGCCGCTGCAGCAAGCGTTTTCACGGCCGCCAAAAGCGTGCGCGAGCGCGTTTGCGGTGCAGGGAAACGACAAGACGGCGCACGAAAATACGATCAATGTCCAATCATTCCAGACGCTGGGCCGCGGCCGTGCAGCGCAGCGACAAGCCGGCTTACCTGGCGATTGCCGATGCGATCGCCGAAGACATCCAGACCGGCCAGCTGGTCGCGAATCAGAAGCTGCCGACGCTGCGCAAGCTGGCGGTCGAGCTCGATCTCAATTTCACGACGGTGGCGCGCGGCTATGCCGAGGCGCAGCGTCGCGGCCTGATCGACGCGCAGCCCGGCCGCGGCACGGTGGTCAAGGAGCTGATCAGCAGCCAGCCGGTGCGCCGTGCGCGCAGCGGCAGCCTGATCGACATGACCATGAACATGCCGCCGGAGCCGCAGGATCGCGCGCTGCTGCAGCGGCTGCGTCAGGGCTTCGCCGGCATCGCCGATCTGGACCCCTTTGAGCTGCTGCGCTACCACGAGTTCGGCGGCTCCGCGGCCGATCGCGAGGCCGGCGCGCTGTGGCTGGCGCCGCGGGTGCCGAACCTGGGGCCGCAGCGGCTGCTGGTCTGCCCGGGCGTGCAGTCGGCGCTGCTGGCGCTGTTCGCGGTACTGGCGCGGCCGGGCGATGCCATCGCCTGCGAGGCCGTGACCTACCCCGGCATCAAGGGCCTGGCGACCCAGCTCGGCATCCGCCTCGCCGGTTTGCCGATCGACGATGAGGGGCTCGATCCAGAGGCCTTTGCCGCGCTGTGCGCAGCGGATCTGCCCAAGGCGCTGTACTGCAATCCGGTGTTCAACAACCCGACGACGGCAACGATGTCGCTGCGGCGCCGCGAGGCGATCGTCGAGATCGCGCGCCGCTACAGCGTGCCGATCATCGAGGATGACGCCTACGGCTTCCTGCCGGCGCAGCCGCTGCCGACGCTGTCGGCGCTGGCGCCGGAACTGGGTTTTTACGTCACCGGCCTGGCCAAGCACCTCGGCGCCGGCCTGCGCATCGCCTACCTGGCAACGCCCAACGTCCGCTATGCGGCCCGGCTGGCGGCGACGCTGCGCACCACCGCCGTCATGACGCCGCCGATCTCCTGCGTGCTGGCAAGCCGCTGGATTAACGATGGCACGGTGGAAGCGGCCACCGCGGCGATCCGCGAGGAATCACGCGTCCGCCAGGCGCTGGCCGCGCGCATCCTGCGCCGCGCCCGCTTCGCCGCCCAGAACGAGGCCTTTCACCTGTGGCTGGCGGTGCCGGAACCGTGGAACCGCATCGAGTTCGCCGCGCACCTGCGCGCGCATGGAGTCGGCGTCGTCATCGCCGACACCTTCACCGTCAGCGGTGCGCCGCCGGAGGCGGTGCGTGTCTGCCTCGGCGGCAGCGGCACGCGCGAGGACTGCCAGCATTCCCTGGAGTTGATCGAGGATGCGATCGAGCAGGTGCCAGAGCTGGCGTCACGGGTGATGTAGGGAAATACTACTGTTTCAGTAGCGATGTGCGCCGGACCACCAGGGCTTCAGCGCATCGGCGGCCGGCAGGTATTCGTGACCCAGCGCCTCGGCGACCGCCTTGTGGGTGATGCGGCCGTGGTGGACGTTGAGCCCCTCGCGCAGATTCGGATCGTCGAGCAGCGCCTGCTGCCAACCCTTGTCGGCGAGCGCCAGCACGAACGGCAGGGTGGCGTTGGTCAGCGCGTAAGTCGATGTGTGCGCAACGCCGCCCGGCATGTTGGCGACGCAGTAGTGGACGATGCCGTCGACGACGTAGGTCGGCTTCTGGTGGGTGGTCGGCTTCGAGGTCTCGAAGCAGCCGCCCTGGTCGATCGCAACGTCGACGATCACCGTCCCCGGCTTCATCGTCTTGAGCATCGGCCGCGTCACCAGCCGCGGCGCAGCGGCGCCCGGCACCAGCACCGCGCCGATCAGCAGATCGGCGCCGGCGATGCTGCGCTCGACTGCATCGACCGTCGAGTACAGCGTGCTCAGGCGCCCGTCGAACACGGTATCGAGCCAGTTCAGCCGCGCCAGCGAGCGATCCAGCAGCGTCACCCGCGCGCCCATGCCGACCGCGATCTTGGCGGCGTTGTAGCCGACCACGCCGCCTCCGATGACCACCACCTCGGCCGCCGGCACGCCGGGCACGCCGCCCAGCAGCACGCCGGTACCGCCCTGCGCTTTCTCCATGGCATGCGCACCGGCCTGGATCGACATGCGTCCGGCCACTTCGCTCATCGGCGCCAGCAGCGGCAGGCCACCGCGGCCATCGCTGACGGTCTCGTAGGCGATCGCCACGCAGCCGGAGGCCAGCAGCGCCTGTGCCTGCTGCGGGTCGGGCGCCAGATGCAGATAGGTGAACAGCAGCTGGCCTTCGCGCAGCATCGCGCACTCGGCGGGCTGCGGCTCCTTGACCTTGACGATCATCTCGCTGCGCGCGAAGACCTCGGCGGCGCTGACAGCGATCTCGGCGCCGGCGCGCCGGTAGGCTTCGTCATCGACGCCGATGCCGAGGCCGGCGCCGGATTCGATCAGCAGCTCATGCCCATGCGCCTTCAGCTCACGCACGCCGGCCGGCGTCAGGCCGACGCGGTACTCGTGATTCTTGATCTCCGTGGGCGTGCCGATGCGCATCTCGGGCTCCGATATGCCAGCCGATTATTCCACGCGCCTGCCAGGCTGCCGTCCCCGGGATTTCTCCCAGGCAGTGCGGACCGCCGTCGCTACTGCGGGGGCGCCTGCGGCGCGATCTCCCCTGATGGCAGCGTCTGCGCGGGACCGGCGATGCCGCCGTCTTCCTGTACTGGCGCAGGCGGCGGCGCCGCCGAGAAGCGCGGATCCTTGGACAGGTCGTATGGCAAGGGCTCGCTGGGCGGTGCCGCGCGGCGTGGCGGCGTCTGTGCCGGCGGGCTGGTCGGCGGCGGCGAGATGGTGACCGGCGTTGGCGGCGTTGGCGGCGGATTGGATGGCACAACCGCCGGAGCCGGAGCCGGAGCCGGAGCCGGAGCCGGAGCCGGAGCCGGAGCAGTTGACGCCGCGCGTGGCGGGAGTTCAATCACCACCGGGCCCTGCGGCGGCACCAGCGGCCGCTGCACCTCCGGCTTGGCCGGCCACAGTACCGACACGTCCTGGCGCTTGCCGGCCTGCAGCTGCAACTCACGCTGCTGCACGCGGCCGTCCTGCGTCGTCAGTTCGAGGCGATAACGACCGGGAGCAACGTTGATGAACAGATAGGGGCCCGCATCGACCGTGCAGAACACCGCCGTGCCGTCGGCACCGCGCAGCACCGCATGAACATCGGTCAGGAAGATGGCACGGCCGTCAGGCCCGTGCTGGCTCAGGGTCACCGCCAGTGGATAGCGCGAGCGCTCCGCGCGCATCAGTGCCGCTTCGTCAGCACCGATGCCGCCCGTCAGATAGCGGATGTTGCCGAGTCTGTGCACGGGCGGCGTGCCGTCGCCGGTAGGTTCCAGAATCTCCTGCGCGGCGCTTTCGCAAAGCGGCGCAGCAGCACCGCCGACCGGCGTGACGGTCGCGAGCCAGATACCGACTATCAGGTTCCGAATTCTGCTGTCCATGCGATTCTCCGGTCATCGACGACATCGGTCGCTCGCGGGGGTGGCGCCGGCGATGCGCATCCTCAAGCCGAACGCGCCGACAAGGCCTATCCGCTCGCGCTTAGCGATGATGCCACGACGCCCCGTCGTGGGCGCACGGGAGGCCAGACCCCTCACCGCGTCAGGTCTGCAGCTCGCGCCTTGATGGCAGCCGAAATGCAGACGGCGGCCGAAGCCGCCGTCTGTGTACAGGTGCCGGGCTACGGCGTGATCGTCAATGACAGCAAGTCCACAGGCACGATTGTCGGGCCGCAACCGAAATCCGGCGAAGTCACTTTAAGCGTGATGGTGCCGGTGCCTTCCTTGGCGTTGCTCGCATCGAGCGTGAACTGCAGCGAGTCACCGTTGATGCCGTTGAAGGGCCCAAAGCTCGACGGGGTAAATGCCACGCCGGCGATGCTGCTGCTCAGCTCGAACTTGGTTTCCGCCGGAAAGCTGTTGCCGTTGCGATCGGCTACCGACACCGTGAAGCTTTGGCTCTTGCCGGCAGCGACACTGAAGCTGGTGGGGCTGACCACGGCCTCCGCCAGATTCGAGAACACCACCGTCACCCAGTCACGGACGTTGACCACGTTCGATCGACAGCTGACGCCCGGCTGATCGCAGACATATCCGTCGAAGGCATTGTTGGCAGCGTCGTAAGCGGAATTGCCGTTGCGGTCGGTGAACGGCTCGTTGGCATCGCGCCGGCCGTTCTCGTTGTAATCGACAAAGGCTTCCGGCAGATCATTCTCCGCCTTATTGAAAATATCGACGCCCGCGTCGTAGAAGCCGTTGCCGTTGACGTCGTTGAACGACTCCTCGCCGAGCGCGGTCGCGAGGATCGTGACCCGGCCATCTGCAGGACGCGGATTCTGCACGTTAAGCAGCACCGTGCAGACACCAGCCTCCAGCGTGGGATCATCGAGGGGATCCCCGGTCGTGCACTGCCCGCCAACCTTGCCGCCTTCCGTCGTAAACGAAATCGCCGTGCCCTTGGGCACCGGATTGTTGTAGCGGTCTGCTGCGCGAATGGACAGCAGCGTGGAAGCGCCATTGCAGTTGCCATCGACTGCCAGCTTGGTCGCTCCCAGGGTGAAGCTGTCCTGGTCCGGCAAGCCGGTGGTGATGACCAGCAGATCAGACTGCGAACTCAGCGCCTGACCGCTACTGCCGGACGTCGACGCGGTGACGCGCACCTCGGTATGAACGCTACCGGCCTGAACCACGGTACGCGCCTGCCCGCCGGCGTCGGTCTTCACCGTTGTCGGCGTCAGCCTCAGACCGCCGGCAGCGGTGCTCAAGGAGAAATTGACGGTCCGATTGGCAAGCGGCACGCCAGCGCTGTCGCGCAGCAGGAAGACCACACTCGACTGCGAAGGCAAAGGGCTGCCGCTCATGCCAATGACGGCGGGCTCGGCCGAGACGAATTCCAGTCCGCCCAATTGGGCTGACTGGACATTGATGGCGCCTTTCGCCGTCAGCGTGGCCTCACCGATCGTCACGTAGGCGGTAACTTCATCGGCGCCGTTACAACCGGTCGCGGTATAGGTTGCGTTGAAGCTGCCGTTGGTGGTGGTCGGCGAGGCAATCTCTACCGCCGCCAAGCCACGCGCGATGCAATCCGAGTTGAAGCCGATGCCGGCCTCGACGCCGAACGCCAATGCCCCGTCCTCATCCACCACGTCAAGCGACAGCGAGGTCGATCCGCCCGCAGCGAGATCCGCCTGACCAATCAGCAGGCTTCCCTCGGCAAACGAATCGGCGCTACGAGTACCGATCCGGTAAGGACTGTCCGCGCCGCCGCCACCACTATCGCCATCCCCCAAGGTCTCGCTGCCGCCGCAGCTCGCCAGAGACACCGCACACAGCAGAGCCGCCGCCCCCGTCCACTTCCGCATGTACCCCTGTCCCGGCGCCGGAGCGCCCATCGATCCAAGGCTGCGATGCTAGCCTGACGCCCGCTGAGCAACAACGAAAAAGGCGGCACGCTGAAGCCGTTACCGCAGGCCTTCTGCGCCGCTGGTCTGCCGTATCGCCCACGGCCAGCGTTCGCAGATCGAGATGCGCGTCGACGGCGCGCCTCGGCCGTCGCTGGAACAGGCGACGACACAAGACGCTTGACCGGACAGGCGCTAAACTGCGGCGCGCCGCGTCACCGCGCCACATCGGCCGGTACCGACACGCCTTCGTAGCTCAGCGGATAGAGCGACCGCCTCCTAAGCGGTAGGTCGCAGGTTCAATTCCTGCCGAGGGCACCATTGATTCATCGCAGCACCTCAGGCCAGATCGATCAGCTCGGCGCGGTTGCGACCTCCGGCCTTGGCCCGATAGAGCGCTGCGTCGGCCGCGGCGGCGAGTTGCTCGACCGTGGCACTTGCATACGGCAGCCGCTGTGCGACGCCGATGCTGATCGACACCCTGATCGGGCCCGTCGCGGTCACGATCGGCGTGGCATCGATCACTTGGCGCAGCCGCTCGGCGATGCCGAGCAGTTCCTCGCTGCTGCAGCGCGGGACAACCGCCATCAGTTCTTCGCCGCCGTAGCGGCCGAGCGAGTCCATCGGACGCAGCACACTGTTGAGCCGAGCCGAGCCTTCGCGCAGCACCGTGTCGCCGGCCGCGTGTCCATAGGTGTCGTTGACCTTCTTGAAGTGATCGAAGTCGATCAGCGCCACGGCCAGGTTCGCTTCGTCGCGACGGGACTGCGCATGCTCACGCAGCAGCAGTTCGTCGATCGCGCTGCGGGTCCACAGCCGCGTCAGGCCGTCGACCGCTGCCTGGCGCCGGACTTCGTCGAGCTCGGAGATCAGCGCCGCATGGCGCTCATTGGCCGATTTGACGCGCAGCTCATCCTCGACCAGGCGCGCCAGATCCTGCAGGGCTTCAACGTCCTGATCTTCCACCGTGCGGGGCGTGCGATCGATGATGCACAGCGTGCCGAGCGTGGCGCCATCCGGACCGTGCACCGGACAACCGGCGTAGAAACGGATGTTGGGGTCGCCCTGCACCAGCGGGTTGTCGGCAAAGCGCGGATCTTGCCGGGCGTCGCCGACCACCAGCGGATCGTCGCTCAGGATGGCATGGCTGCAGAAGGCGACTTCGCGCGAGGTTTCATTGGCCGCCAAGCCGTCGACCGCCTTGAACCATTGGCGATCGGCGTCGATCAGCGAGATCGCTGCGATCGGCACCCGGAAGCTGCGGCGTGCCATGCGCGCAATGCGCTCGAACCGCTCCTCGATCGGTGTATCGAGAATCTTCAGCGAACGCAGCGAGGCCAGTCGGGCCTCTTCATTAGGCGGTAGCGGCGCTTTCATGTCGATTGGTCAACGACGTCCGGGCTGCGAAACGTCTTCATTGTGCCTCAGCCGACTCAGGGCGAGCAGACCTGCCCATGCGCGCAGACACTATCCTCAAGTTGCACCGTGCTGTGCTCCACGCCGAAGCGCTGGCTCAGGACTGCCTGGATCGTCCGCAAGCTCGCGTCACGGTCTGCCGTGCCATGCAGCGTGGCATGCAGCGTGACGACCGGCTTCTCGTCGGTCAGCGACCAGGCGTGCACGTGATGGACGCTGGCAACCGCCGGCACCGCTTCGAGGATCGCCGTGCTGACGGCGCCTTCGTCGAGCCCGGCCGGCGCGCCCTCCAGCAGCACGTGCGCGGCATGACGGCTGATGTCCCAGCCGCTGCGCAGCATCAGCATGGCGACCAGCGCCGACAGCAGCGGGTCCGCAGCGATCCAGCCATAGGCCCAGATCAGCGCGCCGGCGAGCAGCGCGGCGACGCTGCCGAGCAGATCGCCGAGCACATGGGCAAGCGCGCCGCGCACGTTGAGGTTGTTCTCGCCGCCGGACAGGATGGCAAACGCCGCCAGGTTGACCAGCAGGCCCAGCAACGCGATCAGCACGACGGTGTCGCCCGCCACCGGTGCGGGCTGCCACAGCCGGATGCCCGCCTCGATCAGGATCCAGCCTGCCAGCGCCAGCAGCGCCATGCCATTGACGAAAGCGGCCAGTACCTGCCAGCGATGGTGGCCATAGCTCATCCGCGGTGTCGCCGGCCGTCGCGCGGCGCGCACCGCGACGAAGGCCATCGCCAGTGCTGCGGAATCGGTGAGCATATGTGCGGCATCGGCCAGCAAGGCCAGCGACCCGGCGACGAGGCCGCCGATCAGCTCCGCGATCATGAAACCGCCGGTCAGCAGCAGCGCCCAGAACAGCTTGCGCTCGCTGGCACTGCCGTGATGATGGTGATGATGCCCGCCGTGGTGGCCGTGGCCATGCCGATGGCCATGCGCGTGATCGTGATCGTGATGGAGATGCGCGTCGTGCGCATCGCCATGCCGGTGCGAGTGGGAAGTGGAGCCGCTCATTGCGCGAAGTCTAGCGCGGAATCCGCGGTCGGCAGCAGCCGCATCTCTCAGCCGATCTGCAGCTCGTCGACGACGAAACCGGCGGCATGACGCGCAGCCAGATTCAGCGGCGGCCGCAGCGCGATGCCATGTTCGGCCAGCAGACCGCGGAACGTCGTCACCGGTTCCAGCCCGCGCTGCGCGCACAGATGGCGGAACCAGCGCGTGCCGATCGTCACATGGCCGACTTCCTCGCGCAGGATGACGTCGAGGATCGCACAGGTCTCGTGGTCGCCGACCTCAGCAAGCCGCTTCATCATCCCCGGCGTGACGTCGAGACCACGCGCTTCAAGCACGCGCGGCACCAGCGCCATCCGCAGCAAGGGATCGTGCGCGGTCTTCTCGGCGGCTTCCCACAGACCGTTGTGCGCCGGCAGATCGCCGTAGTCGGCGCCCAGGGCCTGCAGTCGCGCACGCAACAACGCAAAGTGGCGCGCCTCGTCCTGTGCCACGCTGAGCCAGTCGGCGTAGTAGTCGGCAGGCATGCCGTCGAAACGCCAGCCGGCATCGAGCGCGAGATTGATCGCATTGAATTCGATGTGAGCCACCGCATGCAGCAGCGCGATACGGCCGGCGACGCTGCCGAGACCGCGGTGGGGCACCTCGCGCGGATGGATCAGCAACGGCCGCTCCGGGCGCCCGGGGATCGGCCGCTCGTCGCCGTCCGCCGCTGCCGGCATGCTCAGGCGCAGCGCGGCGACGCACTCGCACTTGCGCTGCGGATCGGTCTGGCTGAGCGCGGCGCGCCAGGCGGCGCGCGTGGCGGTGTCCACCTCAGCCGAGGCCGCGCGCCAGATCGGCCGTCAGGTCCTTGACGTCCTCCAGACCGACGGCAACACGCAGCAGCCCTTCGCCAATGCCGGCCTGCGCGCGCGCCTCGGCGCTGATACGCCCGTGCGTGGTCGTCGCCGGATGGGTGATCGTCGTGCGCGTGTCGCCCAGATTGGCGGTGATCGAGATCAGCCGCGTGCTGTCGATGACGCGCCAGGCCGCCTCGCGCCCACCTTCGACCTCGAAGGCGACGACGGCGCCATAAGCCGCCTGCTGGTGCCGCGCCAGCTCGTGCTGCGGATGCGTGGCCAGACCCGGATAGTGAACGCGCGCAACCGCCGGCTGTTCCTCCAGCCACTGCGCGAGCGCGAAGGCATTGTCGCAGTGCGCCTTCATCCGCACTGCCAGCGTTTCCAGACCCTTGAGGAACACCCAGGCATTGAACGGGCTCATGCAGGGACCGGCGGTGCGCATGAAGCCGAACACCTCCTTGCCGACGCGCTGGGCGTCGCCGACGATGGCGCCGCCGACGCAGCGGCCCTGCCCGTCCAGATACTTGGTCGCCGAATGCACGACCAGATCGGCACCAAGCCTGAGCGGCTGCTGCAGCACCGGCGTCAGAAAGCAGTTGTCGACGCACAGCAGCGCGCCGTGACGGTGCGCGATGTCGGCCAGGCCGCGGATGTCGACCAGCTCGACCAGCGGATTGGTCGGCGTCTCGGCGAACAGCAGCCGGGTGTTCGGCTGCAGCGCAGCTTGCCAGCCCTGCAGATCGCTCTGCGCGACATAGGAGACGGTGATGCCGAACTTCGACAGCACGTTGTTGAACAGATTGATGGTCGAGCCGAACAGGCCGCGCGAGCTGACGATGTGGTCGCCGGACTTGAGCAGCGACAGGCATACGCTCAGCACCGCCGCCATGCCGCTGGCGGTGGCCACGCAAGCCTCGCCGCCTTCCATCGCCGCCAGCCGCCTCTCGAAGGCCTCGGTGGTCGGATTGGTGAAGCGCGAATAGATGTAGCCGGGCTGCTCACCCTGGAACACCGCCGCCGCCTCGGCGGCGTTGCGGAACACGTAGCTGGAAGTCAGCGAGATCGACGCCGAATGCTCGCCGTTCTCGGTCCTCGGCTCGGCCGCGCGCACGCCCAGCGTCGCCGGGCCCCAGTCGGGATCGAAGAACTCGTTCACTCGCATCTCTCCACAAACAAAAAAAGCCCGTCAGCATGCGCATGCTAGAACGGGCTTGTCTCACCGTTTAGCTGGATTTATTACGCGCCCGCAAGCTGGGTCAAATCGGCGCGGGCGAAACTTACTGCCCAACGCCGCCGCTGGCAAGACCGCCCTTCACGATGCCTTCTTCGCCGCCGCACCGCTGCAGCCGTCCTTGCACCCGCGCAGCTCTTCCTGCATCTGCACGATCAGCTTGTCGATGTCCGGCTTGAGCGCCTGCAGCCAGGTCATCGCCAGCTGGCCGGACTGCTGCATGACCTGCGGCGTCTTGGCGACGATCGACCGGCCGGTCTCCGACTGGTAGAAGCGGATCATGTCGTCGATCTCGCGCGGCGTGAACTGCGTGGCGTAGACCTCGGAAATCATCGCGCGGAAGCGGCTGCGGTTCTCGCCCTCGAACATCAGCGATGACATCAGGCCGATGTAGCGGTCGAGAATCTTCTGCTGCGCCGTCGACATCTGCGCGCCGGTCGTATTGCGGGCGAGCTGTCGCATCATGTCGACGTACTGCGCCTGCATCTGCTGCAGCATGCGATCGGTGCCCATCGCCTGCATCAAATTCTCGACCTTGACGGTGTCGACCGCGGCAAACGACGGCGCGACAACCGCACCACTCAGCACCACTGCCAGCGCCGCGCTGCGGACGCTGGCCACCATTGCATTAGGCATTCGGCAACTCGATGACGGTCTGCGCCTTCTTGCGCGCAGCTTTGGCCGCGTCGGAACGGAACAGTTCCAGCTGATTGAGATACTCGGTGGTGACATCCTGGGTGATGTACTCGCCGGTGAACACCGAGCAGTCGAAGCGCGTGATGTTGGGATTGCCGGCGCGCACGGCTTCGACTAGGTCGGTGAGATCCTGATAGATCAGGCGATCGGCACCGAGCATCGCCTCCAGCTCTTCGAGCGAACGGCCATGCGCGACCAGTTCGCTGGACGTCGGCATGTCGATGCCGTAGACGTTCGGATAACGCACCGGCGGCGATGCGGACGCGAAGTAAACCTTCTTGGCGCCGGCGTCGCGCGCCATCTCGATGATCTCCTTCGAGGTCGTGCCGCGGACGATGGAATCATCGACCAGCAGCACATTCTTGCCGCGGAACTCGACGCCGACCGGATTGAGCTTCTGGCGCACGCTCTTCTTGCGCTGCGCCTGTCCCGGCATGATGAAGGTGCGGCCGATGTAGCGGTTCTTGATGAAGCCTTCGCGGTAATGCACGCCCAGCCGCGCCGCAAGCTCGGCACCGGCCACGCGCGAGGTGTCCGGAATCGGAATGACCACGTCGATGTCATGGTCCGGCCACTCGCGCAGGATCTTTTCGGCAAGCTTGACGCCCATGCGCAGACGCGCCTTGTAGACGTAGATGTTGTCCATCACCGAGTCCGGGCGCGCCAGGTACACGTGCTCGAAGATGCACGGCGAGTAGATCGGGTTGGCCGCGCACTGGCGCTTGTGCAGCTTGCCGTCGAGGGTGATCAGCACCGCCTCGCCCGGCGCGATGTCGGCGATCATCTCGTAGCCGAGCGCGTCGAGCGCGACCGACTCGGAGGCGATCATGTAGTCGACACCCTTGGCGGATTCGCGCTTGCCATAGACGATCGGCCGGATGCCGAACGGATCGCGGAAACCGACCACGCCAAAGCCGGTGACCATCGCCACGCAGGCGTAGGCACCGCGGCAGCGCAGGTGCACGCCGGACACCGCCGCGAAGATGTCGTCGGGCGTCAGCCGCAGCACGCCGCGCTGCAGCAGCTCGTGCGCGAAGACATTGAGCAGCACCTCGGAATCGGACTCGGTGTTGAGGTGCCGGCGGTCTTCGAGGAACAGCTCCTGCTTGAGCTCCTCGGCATTGGTCAGGTTGCCGTTGTGCGACAGCGAGATGCCGAACGGCGTGTTGGTATAGAACGGCTGCGCCTCGGCCGAGGTCGAGGTGCCGGCGGTCGGATAGCGCACGTGCGCCACGCCCATGTGGCCGCGCAGCTTGGCCATGTGCTCTTCGCTATGGAAGACGTCACGGACCAGGCCGTTCTCCTTGCGCAGGTAGAGACGATGCCCTTCGTTGGTAATCATGCCTGCGGCATCCTGCCCGCGATGCTGCAGCATGGTCAGTGCGTCGAACAGATCCGAATTGACGTCCACCTGTTGCGAAACGATGCCGGCGATTCCACACATAACTTACGAATCCGTTGCAGAAGACGAGGAAGGACGTGCCGTACCGGCTGGCGTCAGCCAGGCCAGCCAGCGATCGGGGATCAGGGTCTCGGCGCCGCGCGCCAGGGCCGTGAAATGCGGAACGATCGTCGACTGCTGCCACCAGCGGTCGGAACCGGCGCCCATGCGCCCGGCGATCAGCACGAACAGCACCACGACGATGACCGCGCGCAGTACACCGATACCGCCGCCCAGCGTGCGGTCGGAAGCCGAGAAGCGGCTGTCGCGGACCGCCGACGCGGCGATATGCGTGATGATCGCGCCCACGATCAGGGTCGCGAAGAACACCAGGCCGGTGGCGACGGCGCCGCGCACGGCCGGATCCGCCAGCTGGCTTTCGAGCAATCCTTCGGCACGATGACCGAACAAGGCTGCGATCGCGAAGGCAAGAATCCAGGTCAGCAGACTGAAAATTTCGCGGGTGAAGCCGCGCATCACACCGACCAGAACGGACAGCAGCGCGACGGCTACGATGCAGTAATCGACCCAACTCATTAGGGCCTGTTACCGCTATGGCCACCGCTGTGACGGAGACCCCAGTGGAATTGACTGGGGCGCAGCGCAAGGAAGGACGAGCGCGGTGTACTGGACGTACACGAGCGAGTTCTGACGCCGCGATGCGCCAAAACGGTCCCGCCCCTTTGGGGTGCCACCCGCTTTGCGGCCATGCGGCGTTGCTCCTCAGTCATTTGGAACCACCAAATTCCCTCGTCGCGCCTTGCCTGGCCGCAAAGCGGGT
>CAMLDZ010000072.1 GCA_946478985.1 uncultured Solimonas sp. | reverse complement strand
TTGTCCTTGAGTTGGCTCATCGTCTCTCCTCTTCTGGTGTGCCGGTCGTGCCGGTCGTGCCGGTCGTGCCGGTTCAGCCGTATGGCCGCATGCCGCGGGTGATGCGCAGGCTGTTGGGGAATGGCGTGCCGGGTGCGCGCGGGCGGCCGTGGATCTCCACGGCGATATGCGCCTGGCCCAGCGCCAGCACCAGCTTGAACAGGCGCGCGGCGTCGTCGGGCAGTTCCTGCAGCGGGAAGCGCTCGACGTACTGCAGCGCCGCTTCGGCGCGCTCCGTCATCACGTCATAGAAGGCGCGGATGGTTTCCATCGAGGCGCCGGCGCGCGCGTTCATGCGCTGCTCGGTGGTATCGCCAGCCCAGTAGTCGACGAACGGCAGCAGATCTTCGAAGCCGGCCGGCAGCAGGGCTGTGTTCGGTGACGGTGTGCTCATTCGGCCAGGGCCTCCGCGACGGTGCTGGCGCTGGTCCACTTCAGCAGGTGGTGCATGTGATGGCGGATGCCGACCTCGCTGTCCTGCAGTTGCATGTGCGACTTGCCGCCGCTGTCGATGCCGCGCTGCGTGCGCGCCACATTGCTCAAGTCTTCGAGCACGATCTCCATCACCCGCGCCACGTACAGCTCCTGCTGCAGGCGCTGCCGCGCGTCGGCGGCTTCCGGTACGTAGAAGCGCACTTCGTAGCGGCAGGTGTTCGGCGTCACCGGCCAGAACTGGTGGTACCAGAAACCGCCGGGGCCGCAGTCGATATGGGCGTGCGGGAACACCTGGTTGACGTCCATCGACCAGCTCTGGGTGCCGGTCGGGTTGACCGAGGGGTGGGCGAGGAAGCTTTGCATCTCCGCCATGCTCGCCGCCGAAATGACATTGCCGGTCGCCGCCGAGGCATACGCCAGCATCTCGACCTTGTTGTTCGGGTTCAGCTGCAGGCTGGGGTTGCCGTACATCGACAGCGCGCGATGCGGGCCGAGCATCTTGGCGTCGAGAATCCGCGCAAACGGATTCTCGCGCGACGAGAAGGTGCTGCCGATGGTCTTTGGATGGATCACCGGGATGTGGTAGCTCTCCAGGAAGGCGTCGACGACGACTTTCCAGTTCGCATCCAGATCCGCCTGGATGATCAGCGGGTTGCTGGCCGCAATGTAGGGCAGGCCCTTGAGGTAGTCGGCGAGCGGGCCCAGATACTGCTGCAGCGAGACTTCCGGCTTGGGCTGCAGGTTGAGGAAGTACCAGCCCTCCCAGACTTCCAGCGCGATCGGTGCCAGGCCGCACTTGGCCTTGTCGACACCGAAGAAGCTCATCTCGTCCGGAATGTTCTGCAGCGCGCCGTCGCTGCCGTAGGCCCAGGCGTGGTACGGGCAGACGAAGCGCTTGCGATTGCCCTGCGCCTCGCTGACCAGCTCGCTGCCACGGTGCGAGCAGGAGTTGTGGAAGGCGCGCAGCTTGCCGTCCTGCCCACGCGTAATAAGCGCCGAAACCTTGCACGGATCGATGCGGCGCAGCACGTAGTCGCCAGGGTTGGGCACTTCCTCGACGCGGCCCATCATCAGCCAGGCGCGGCGGAAGATACGGTCGCGCTCCAGCTCGAAGAACTCGCGCGTGCGGTACGGGTCCAGCGGAACCGGATCGGTCGACAGGCCGGCGCTGGCTGTGAACGCCGTCCGGTCCAGCACGACCGGCTGGGCTACGGGGTTATTCATGGCTCTCCTCCCTCTATGGGGAATGTCCGGATCTTGATTTGTCCAGATGGTCAGTCTTATGCCGGCAATCGGCGATGCGGTCAAGCCCCGATCGGGTGGTTCCGGCAACGCAGCCCGCATGGCCGGCGCAGGGCTGCGGCAGAATGAGCGCCCCTGATCCCTGCGCGTCCTGCCGATGAGCTTCGCTGTCCGGCACAAGCTGCCGCTGTACTTCCGCCTGATGCGTTTTCACCGGCCGATCGGCATCTACCTGCTGCTGTGGCCGACGCTGTGGGCGCTGTGGTTCGCCGCCGAAGGCCCGCCGGCGCTGCACGTGCTGCTGGTGTTCGTGCTCGGCACCGTGCTGATGCGCGGCGCCGGCTGTGCGATCAACGATTTCGCCGACCGGGGCTTCGACGGCCACGTCGCCCGCACGCGCGACCGGCCGCTGGCTGCCGGGCAGCTGCGCGCGCGCGAGGCGGTCTGGGTGTTCGTGACGGTGTCGCTGCTGGCCTTCGCGCTGTTGCTGTCGCTGCGCAATGTCTACGCGATCGCGCTGTCGGTGCCGGCGGTGATCCTGGCCGGCGCCTATCCGTTCGCCAAGCGCGTGCTGTCGATGCCGCAGGCGATCCTCGGCCTGGCGTTCTCGGCCGGCATCCCGATGGCCTACGCGGCGGTACGCGGCACGGTCGACTGGCCGATGGCGACGGCGCTGGTTGCCGCCAACCTGTGCTGGGTGATCGCCTACGACACCTATTACGCGATGGCCGACCGCGCGGAGGATCTGCAGATCGGCGTGCGCTCGTCGGCGATCCTGTTCGGTCGCTTCGACACGCTGATCACCGCCCTGCTGCAGGCGGCGGCCTTGCTGCTGCTGGCCGGCGTCGGACTGCAGGCCGGGCGCGGCTTCGCCTACTTCACCGGCATCGCTGCCGCCGCCGCCTGCGCCGCTTACGAGCAATGGCTGATCCGCGGGCGCGAGCCGGCGGCCTGCTTCCGCGCCTTCCTGCACAGCCACTGGTTCGGTGCCGCGGTGTTCGCCGGGCTGGCGCTGGACTATCTCCGGTAAGGTGGCTGTCGGTTAAGGCCGCGTATCGTCCGCATCGATCCGCGCAAAGGGAGCCAGGGACGCATGAACCGCCGATTCTTAGGCTTGGCAGCGCTGCTGCTATGCCTGTCGGGCTGTGCCAGCGGTCCGCCGGTCAGTAACAAGGTCTATACGGTGGAGACGCTCACCTATAGCGCCGAGGGTGCCGCCGAACCGCAGAAAGCCGAGCTGTACAAGCCGCGTGGCAAGGCCTTGCGGCCGGCAGTGGTGGTGATCCACGGCGGCGGCTGGATCAAGGGCGCGCGCGGGCAGATGGAGCACATCGTCGAGGCGCTGGTGCGGCATGGCTATGTGGTGCTCGACATCGACTACCGGCTGGCGCCGGAGCATCCGTACCCGGCGGCGGTGGACGACGTGCGCAGCGCGCTGCGCTGGCTGCGCGACCATGCCGAAGAACATCGCATCGATCCACAGCGACTCGGCGTCTGGGGCTACTCGGCGGGTGCCCATCTGGCCGGCCTGGTCGCTGCCAGGCCGCGCGACGACACCCCGCGCGTCGCGGCTGCCGTGCTCGGCGGCATGCCGGCCGACCTGACGCAGGCCAAGGAATCGCCACTGGTGCAGCAGTTCATGGGCGGCAAGTACGACGACATGCCGGAGCGCTATGCGCAGGCCTCGCCGCTGTTGCAGCTTGGCGCCGCCAGCGCGCCGATGTACCTCTACCACGGCAGCTGGGACTGGATCGTGCGCTACGAGTATTCGCAGCAGACCTACGCGCGGCTGCAGGAGCTTGGCGTCGATACCGAGCTGTGCACGCTGGGCGGCCGCGGTCACTTTGCGGCGTTTCTGTTCGACGGCCGGGCAATGAAGGGCGGCATGGCGTTTCTCGACCGCTATCTGAAGCGCAGCGGTCCGGGGCAGTAGGGCCTGCTGCCGCTATGGCGCGCGTGCGATCGCCCAGGCCTGGACCTCGGTGGCGCCGGCGTGGCGCGCGGCGCGGGCCAGTTCGGCCAGGGTGGCGCCGGTGGTCATGACATCGTCGACCAAAGCGATGCGCAGGCCACGCACGCGCGCATCGACATGGAAGGCGCCACGAACATTGCGCCGCCGCGCGGCGGCATCCATGCCGATCTGGTCGGCGGTGTGCCGGGTTCGCCGCGCCCAGGCCGTCTCGACGTGCAGGCCGGCATGGCGGCCGATCTGCCGCGCCAGCTCGGCGCTCTGGTTGTAGCCGCGTCGCCACTGCCGCCAGCGATGCAGCGGCACCGGCATCAGCAGGTCCGGCCGTATGCAATTTCTGTCGCGCAGCGATTCGGCGAACAGCACGCCGAGCCAGTGCGCGTGTTGCAGCGCGGCCCGGTACTTGAGCGCGTGAATGCCTTGCTGTACCGGCGGTTCCAGGCACAGCGGCGCCCAGGCGGCGGCGAACGGCGGCGGGCGCTGCAGGCATCGTGCGCAGACGCCGTCGTGCGTCTGCGGCCGTGCGCAGCGTGGACAGGCGCGGCGGTTCCACGGCAGCGCGGCCCTGCAGCCGCTGCACAGCGGCAGCGTCTGCGCGGCGGCGGCGCAGAACTGACAGCGTAGCGGCGCCAGCAACGCCGCCGCGGCCTGCCAGTTGTCAACCAGGCGCAGGCCGCTGAAGTTGACAAGTCGGCGCGGCGGCCGGGAGACTTCCGGCGCCTGCGGACTCGCCGAGTCCACGCTCCATATACCGATTCGAGGAAGTCGCATGTCCGCCGTGCTCCAGCCGCTGTCCACCACGCCATCATCGGTTCCGTCGCCGGCTGCCGACCCGGACCTGCGTCACGACTGGAGCCGCGAGGAGGTGCAGGCGCTGTTCGCGCTGCCGTTCCAGGACCTGCTGTTCCGCGCGCAGACGATCCACCGGCAGAACTTCCGCGCCAACAGCGTGCAGCTGTCGACGCTGCTGTCGATCAAGACCGGCGCCTGCCCGGAAGACTGCGCGTATTGCCCGCAGTCGGTGCGCTTCGAGACCGGCCTGAAGCAGGAACCGCTGCTGCCGCTCGACGCGGTGGTCGCGGCGGCCAAGGAAGCCAAGGCCAATGGCGCGACGCGCTTCTGCATGGGCGCCGCCTGGCGCTCGCCCAAGGACCGCGACATCGAGCGTGTCGAGGCGATGGTGCGTGCGGTCAAGGATCTGGGCCTGGAAACCTGCGTCACGCTGGGCATGCTCAAGCCCTCGCAGGCGCAGCGCCTGGCCGGTGCCGGCCTGGACTACTACAACCACAATCTGGATACCTCGCCGGAGTACTACGGCAAGATCATCAGCACGCGCACCTACGAGGACCGCCTGGAGACGCTCGACAACGTCCGCGACGCCGGCATCAAGGTCTGCTGCGGCGGCATCGTCGGCATGGGCGAGGAACAGCAGGATCGCGCCGAGCTGCTGCGCCAGCTCGCCAATCTGCCGGTGCATCCGGAAAGCGTGCCGATCAACAACCTGGTGCAGGTCGAGGGCACGCCGCTGGCCGGCGTCGAATCGCTGCATCCGCTGGAGTTCGTCCGCACCATCGCCGTCGCCCGCGTGCTGATGCCCAAGTCCTATGTGCGCCTGTCGGCCGGCCGCAGCGAGATGAGCGAGGAGCTGCAGACGCTGTGCTTCATGGCTGGCGCCAACTCGATGTTCTACGGCGAAAAGCTGCTGACCACCGAGAACCCGCAGAACGCGCGCGACCGCGCGCTGCTGGCGCGGCTGGGCATGGACACCGAGAGCCACGTCGAGTCGCACGAGGCCTCTTGCGCGAGCCACGACGCGCACGATCACGGCTGCGGCCACGAGCACGCGCACGGCTGCGGCGCTCACGAGCACGCCGGCTGCGGCAACTGAACATGGGCGGCGATGTCCGCAGCACCCGGCTCGGCGCGCACTTGCGCGCAGAGCTGGCACGGATCCGCGAGGCCGATCTCTACCGCGTCCGCCGGGCGATCGACGGCGGCCATGGCGCGCATCTGCAGATCGCCGGGCGCAGCTGCATCAATTTCTGCAGCAACGACTACCTGGGCCTGGCCGCCGACCCGCGGCTGGCCGAAGCCGCCCGTGCGGCCTTGGCCGACGGCACCGGCAGCGGCGCCGCGGCGCTGGTCTCCGGCTACAACCGCGAGCACCGGCAGCTGGAAGAGGAGCTCGCCGACTTCGTGCAGCGGCCGCGCGTGCTGCTGTTCTCCACCGGCTGGGCGGCCAACCTCGGCGTGCTGCGCGCGCTGCTGGGCCGCGACGATCTGCTGGTCGCCGACGAACTCAACCACGCCTCGCTGATCGACGGCGGCCGCCTGTCCGGTGCGCAGTACGCGCGCGTCGCGCATGCCGATCTCGCCGGCTTCGCCGCGGCGCTGACGGACGAGCGCGCCGCCGCGGCACGGCTGCGGCTGATCGTCAGCGACGGCGTGTTCAGCATGGACGGTGACCTCGCGCCGCTGCGCGAGCTGGCGGCGCTGGCCGCGCAGCACGACGCCGCGCTGATGATCGACGACGCGCACGGCTTCGGCGTGCTCGGTGCCAACGGCCGCGGCGCGCTGGAAGATGCCGGCGTGGTGCCGGATGTCCACGTCGCCACGCTCGGCAAGTCGCTGGGCGCGGCCGGCGCCTTCGTCGCCGGCGACGAGGAGCTGATCGAATTCCTGATCCAGCGTGCGCGCAGCTGGGTGTTCTCCACCGCGCCGCCACCGGCGATCGCCGCGGCTGCGCGCCGCGCCCTGCGCATCGTCCGCGCCGAGCCGGAACGCCGCGCGCAATTGCTGGCCAATGTGCGCCGCTTCCGCGCCGGCGCGGCGCAGCTCGGCATTGCGCTCGCCGATTCGGAAACGCCGATCCAGCCGCTGCTGCTCGGCGAGGCCGCGCGCGCGCTGAAGCTCTCGCAGTTCTTGTTCGAGCGCGGCCTCTGGGTTGCGGCGATCCGCCCGCCGACGGTGCCGAAGAACACCTCGCGGCTGCGCATCACCTTCTCGGCGGCGCATGCCGAGCACGAGATCGACGCACTGCTCGACGCGCTGGCCGCCGGCCTGCGCCAACTAGGACCCGCGGTTTAGACGATGCCTGCGCGCGCGCTGTTCATCACCGGCACCGACACCGGCGTCGGCAAGACCAGGGCCAGCGTCGCGCTGCTGGGGTTTGCGCGTTCGATCGGCATCGACGCGGTCGGCTTCAAGCCGGTGGCGTCCGGTTGCGAACTGAGTGCCGATGGCTGGCGCAACGACGACGCCCTGCAGCTGGCGGCGGCCGGCGACCATGTCGAGCCGTACGAGCGGATCAATCCCTACGCGCTGCCGGAGGCGATTGCCCCGCATCTGGCGGCGCGCGCGGCCGGCGTGCGCATCGAGCGTGCCGTCCTCGATGCGGCCTTCGATGCGCTGGCGGCGCGCCACGAGCTGGTGATCGTCGAGGGCGCCGGCGGCTGGCGCGTGCCGCTGGCCGAGCCCTCAGCGGGTGCGGGCTGGGAGTTCGCCGACTGGGTCGCCGCGCGCGGCTGGCCGGTCGTGCTGGTCGTGGCGCTGCGGCTGGGCTGCCTCAACCATGCCTCACTGAGCGCCGAATCGATCCGCCGCCGCGCGCCGCTGGCCGGCTGGATCGCCAACCGCCTGCCGCCGACGCAGCCGTACTGGCAGGACAATCTGGCGGTGCTGGACGCGCAGCTGGCCGCGCCGCGGCTGGGCCTGCTGCCCGAATCCGGCGGCGTGGAGGCCAATATGGCGGCGCTCGATCAGGCGCGGCTGGCGGACGTGCTGCGCGCCTGAACCCTGCGCGCGCGCCGATCCGGCGGCGTTCTGGCCGCCGATCCACCGGATTCCTTTGCGCGGCTTTTGGGCGATGCTCTACAATTCCGCGGCTTAACGGATCGGCCCGGCGCATATGTCCCGCGATACGCAGCTGGTGATAGGACCCAATGCTTCAATGACGGTCGCGCACGCGTGGCTGTTCATGGGTCTGGCGACGGCGGTGGCAGTCTGCATTTGCGTCGTCATGGTGGTACACGGCCTGTGGCCGGTGCTGCCGTTCGCCGGCCTCGAAATTGGGGCGCTGGGCCTTGCGTTGTACGTGTCAGTGCGACGCAATGGGTACCGTGAAGTCATCCGGTTTGCTGAGGACGAGGTGCGGATCGAATTCGGCACGCTCGGACGGGGGGCGGGCGGTTGCGTGAGCTTGCAGCGGGCCTGGACACGGGTACGGCTGGAGCCGGGCCGCCATCCGCATGCGCCGACCGAGCTTTCGGTTTGCAGTGGGGGACGGCAGGTCGTCATCGGCCGCTGCCTGACAGATGAAGAGCGCGAACGTCTGTTCGGGCGTTTGCGGGAACTATTGTCACCAGCCTGGCGCAGAATGCCGGGCGCGCAGGCCGAACAGCCGGCGCCAGAGTTGCCATTTGGAGAGCGATAGATGTTGATGAAGGGATGGCTGGCGCGGCTTGCCGCAGGTACCGGACTGATGCTCGCAGCGACCGCCGCTTCGGCGTACACGCAGACGAGCAATGGCTACAACATGCCGACCGGCGTGACCGAGATCGCGCACAAGGTGCACGGCCTGCACATGACTGTGTTCTGGGTTGTCACGGCGATCGGCGTGCTTGTGTTCGGCACGATGCTGTACTCGATCATCAACCACCGCCGCTCCAAGCATCCGAAGCCGGCCGATTTCCACGAGAGCATCAAGGTCGAGATCGCCTGGACCATCGTGCCCTTCATCATCCTGATCGCGCTGGCCATTCCGGCGGCCGGCACGCTGATCCAGATGGAAGACACGCGCAATTCCGAGATGACGGTGAAGGTCACCGGCTATCAGTGGAAATGGCAGTACGAATACATCGGCGAGGGTGTCTCGTACTTCTCGACGCTCGCCAAGGCCTCCAACGAGGCGCGCCAGCTGCACTCCGGCGTCGACGTCAACACCGTGCCGAACTACCTCGTCGATGTCGACAACGAGCTGGTCCTGCCGGTCGGCAAGAAGATCCGCTTCCTGATCACCTCCAATGACGTCATCCACGCCTGGTGGGTGCCGGAGTTCGCGGTGAAGAAGGACGCGATTCCGGGCTACATCAACGAGATCTGGACCAAGATCGACCAGCCGGGCGTCTATCGCGGTGTCTGCGCCGAGCTCTGCGGCCGTGACCACGGCTTCATGCCGATCGTCGTCCGCGTCGTCACCGAAGAAGAGTTCAAGGCCTTCCTCGCCGAGAAGAAGGGCGGCAAGCCGGCCGACGCCGCTGCCCCGGCTGCTGCAGCCGTCGCCGCGCCGAACGAAGTCGCCGCTGCCCCGGCCACCGTCGCCAGCGATGCGGCGCCGGTCGAAGTCGCCGCCGCCGACACCAAGGCCGCCGCCAAGCCGGCTGCCAAGGAAATCAGCAAGGACGAGCTGATGAAGAAGGGCGAGGGTGTCTACAAGACCAACTGCGTCGCCTGCCACCAGGCCAACGGCGCCGGCCTGCCGCCGACGTTCCCGTCGCTGGTCGGCAGCAAGATCGCCAACGGCCCGGCCGAGGCGCACATCGCGCAGACGCTCAGCGGCAAGAACATGATGCCGCCGTTCAAGCAGCTGTCGGACGAGGAGATCGCCGCGGTGGTCACCTACGAGCGGCAGTCCTGGGGCAACAAGGGCAGCGTGGTGCAGCCGTCGCAAGTTGCGACGCTGCGTAAGTAAGCGCGCGGTCTGTACTGAATCGGTTTAGGAGTTCAATCATGGCGCACGCACACGACGACCACGCCCACGGCCACGACGATCATCACCATGGTCCCGACAAGGGGATCATGCGCTGGATCAAGACCACCAATCACAAGGATCTGGGTACGCTGTACCTGTTCTTTGCGTTCCTGATGTTCTTCATCGGCGGCGTCATGTCGCTGATCATCCGTGCCGAGCTGTTCCACCCCGGTCTGCAGTTCGTCGATCCGCAGTTCTTCAACTCGATGACGACGGTGCACGCGCTGGTGATGATCTTCGGCGGCGTCATGCCGGCGTTCACCGGCCTCGCCAACTGGATGGTGCCGATGCAGATCGGCTGTTCGGATCTGGCACTGCCGCGCGTCAACAACTGGGGCTTCTGGATCCTGCCGTTCGGCTTCGGCATGCTGCTGGCCACGCTGTTCATGCCGGGTGGCGCGCCGGCGGGCGGCTGGACCATGTATCCGCCGCTGGTCCTGCAGACCGGCCCGGCCTTCCCGTTCCTGATCTTCTCGGTGCACTTGCTGGGTATCTCGTCGATCACCGGCGCGATCAACGTCGTCGTGACGATCCTGAACATGCGCACGCCGGGCATGACCCTGCTGAAGATGCCGCTGTTCGTGTGGACCTGGCTGATCACCGCCTACCTGCTGATCGCGACCATGCCGGTGCTCGCCGGTGCGGTGACGATGCTGCTGACCGACAAGTACTTCGGCACCAGCTTCTTCGCGGCGGCTGGTGGCGGTGACCCGGTGCTGTTCCAGCACGTCTTCTGGTTCTTCGGCCACCCCGAGGTCTACATCCTGATCCTGCCGGCGTTCGGCGTGGTCTCGACGATCATCCCGACCTTCGCGCGCAAGACGCTGTTCGGCTACGACTCGATGGTGTACGCGACGGCGGCGATCGGCTTCCTGAGCTTCATCGTCTGGGCGCACCACATGTTCACGGTCGGCCTGCCGCTGGCCGGCGAACTGTTCTTCATGTTCGCGACGATGCTGATCGCGGTGCCGACCGGCGTGAAGGTGTTCAACTGGGTGGCGACGATGTGGCGCGGCTCGATGAGCTTCGAGACGCCCATGCTGTTCTCGCTGGGCTTCGTCTTCCTGTTCACGATCGGCGGCTTCTCCGGCCTGATGCTGGCGATGACCCCGGTGGACTTCCAGTACCACGACACCTATTTCGTCGTCGCGCACTTCCACTACGTGCTGGTGCCGGGCGCGGTGTTCTCGATCGTCGCCGGCGTCTACTACTGGATCCCGAAGTGGACGGGCCGCATGTACAACGAGTTCTGGGGCAAGACCCATTTCTGGTTGTCGGCGATCTTCATCAACCTGACGTTCTTCCCGCAGCACTTCCTCGGTCTGGCCGGCATGCAGCGCCGCGTTCCGGACTACGCGGTGCAGTTCACGGACTTCAACGTCATCAGCTCGATCGGCGCGTTCGGCTTCTTCGTCGCGCAGTTCATCTTCATCTTCAACATGCTGGCTTCCTGCTACGGCTGGTTCGGCCGCGCACGCAATGCGCCCGACCGGGTCTGGGATGGCGCCCGCGGGCTGGAGTGGACCGTGCCGTCGCCGGCGCCCTACCACACCTTCGAGGATCCGCCGGAGCTGCCGGCTTCTGAAGTGACCGGCGTGCATGACGCCCCGGCCCACTAAGATCGCTGAGACGCCGCTTGCCGCTGCCGTGCACCGGCAAGCGGCAACAGTGAAGACGATGAACGACAAGAGCAAAACGCGCCGCAACGTCCTGCTGTTCTGGGCTCATATCGTGCTGACGCTGGTGATCCTGGGCGGCTTCGTCTACTCGGTGATGCACAAGTAATGCGCGCCGAGACCCGCCGCCACGGCATCCGCCTGCTGTTCGTGACAGCCGCGATGTTCGGTTTCGGGTTCGCGACGGTGCCGCTGTACAACAAGCTGTGCTACGCGATCGGACTCAACGGCCGCGTGGCCAACGAAGCGGCCGCGGTGGGCGATGCGGTGGCGGACACCAGCCGTACGGTGACCGTCGAATTCGTGACGACGGTGAACGGCGGACGTGCCTGGACCTTTCGCGCCGAGCAGGCGCAGGTTCAGGTGCACCCGGGTGAGTACGCGACGGTGAGCTTCTACATGAAGAACACCGATGATCGCGACGTCATCGCGCAGGCGGTGCCCAATGTGGCGCCGACCGACGCGGCGCAGTATCTGAAGAAGACCGAATGCTTCTGCTTCAACCGTCAGCCGTTCGCGGCCGGCGAGGAGAAGCACATGCCGGTGGTCTTCATGCTGGACCCGGCACTGCCGAAGGATGTGGACCGCATCACTTTGGCGTATACCTTTTTTGAAGTGAACGACGTCGCGCAGACGAAGAACTGATCAGGAGCAAACCATGGCGACCCATGCCGCCCACGACGCTCATACCGAGCGCTATTTTGTCCCCAATCCGAGCGCCTGGCCGTTCGTGCTGACGGCGGCGCTGGTCATCCTGGTGGCCGGCATCTCGGGCTACCTGGAAGACTCGCACCTGGGGCCCATCCCGCTTTATGCCGGCGGCGCGCTGGCGATCGCGGTGATCTTCCTGTGGTTCCGCGACGTCATCAACGAGAGCGAGACCGGCCAGTACACGGCGCAGGTCGACCGCACCTACCGCTGGGCGATGTCCTGGTTCATCTTCTCGGAAGTGGCGTTCTTCGGCGCCTTCTTCGGCGCGCTGTTCTACGCCCGCTCGCTGTCGCTGCCGTGGCTGGGCGGCGAAGGCGCCAAGGTCGCCACCAACCTGTTCCTCTGGCAGGGCTTCGAATCGCACTGGCCGTCGAACGGTCCGGGCAACATGGGTGGCCAGTTCGAGACCATCCCGGCGTTCAGCGTGCCGTTGCTGAACACCATCCTGCTGCTCAGCTCGGGCTTCACGATCACCATGGCGCACCACGCGCTGAAGGCCGGCAAGCGCCTGCCGACGATCCTGTGGATGTGGGCGACGGTCGCGTTCGGCTGCGTGTTCCTGTACTTCCAGGCGCACGAGTACATCGAGGCCTACACCGAACTGAACCTGACACTGCATTCGGGTATCTATGGTTCGACGTTCTTCATGCTGACCGGATTCCACGGCATGCACGTGACGCTCGGCACGCTGATGCTGATCGTCATCACGCTGCGCCTGATGAAGGGTCACTTCAAGCCGGACTCGCACTTCGGTTTCGAAGGCGTGGCCTGGTACTGGCACTTTGTCGACGTCGTCTGGCTCGGCCTGTTCGTCGTCGTCTACTGGATCTAAGCCCGGCTTCGGCTGGCACAGAAAAAGGCGACCCGCGGGTCGCCTTTTTCTTGTCCCGGGAACGCAAGCGGCTCAGCGCACGAGGCCGTGCGGCTGGATCCAGCCCATGAAGTACGAGAGCAGCACGAACAGCAGCAGCGTGATCGACAGCGCGATGCGGATCTTCAAGCCGGTCAAGGTGCGTTTGCGCGAGCTCGAATCGCGAACCAGAAACACCATGCTGGTCAGCAGCGAGCCGACGATGGCGATGAGCAGGACGACGATGACGATCTTGGCCATGGCGAAACACGGGTGGGCGAGCGGCGATGATACCGCGCGTGCCGTAGTCGCCGGACGCGGCCGCTGATGGCGCGCTGGCGCTTTCGCACGCCGTGGTGGGCGCCGCCGCTGGTGGCGGCGCTCAGCGCGCTGATGATCTGGCTGGGCGGCTGGCAGCTGGGGCGCGGCCACGACAAGCAGGCGCTGCTGGACCGCTACGCCGCCGCCGCCGGCCAGCCGCCGCAGCCACTGGCCGCACAAGGCGAGGCATCGCCCGAGGCCGTCGTCCGCGTCAGCGTCCGCGGTCGCTTCGACGCCGCGCATCAGCTGCTGCTCGACAACCAGGGGCATGAGGGCAATCCGGGGTATCACGTCTGGAGCCTGCTGCAGCAGGACGACGGCGCCCAGGTGCTGGTCGATCGCGGCTGGGTGCCGCGCCAGCAGGATCCTCAGGCGCTGGCGCCGCCGGCAGGCGACATCGAGGTGGTCGGCTACTGGCGCGCGCTGCCGCGGCCGGGCTTGCGGCTCGCCGCCGATAACTGTGCCGACGCCGGCTGGCCGCGCGTGGTGCAATATCCGACGCTCGACGAACTGCGCTGCCTGTACAGCGTCGCGCTGGCGCCGGGCCTGCTGCTGATGGATCCCGCGCAGGATGGCGGCTATGTCCGCGCCTGGCAGACCGCGCCGGAGCTGCAGCCGGCCAAGCATTACGGGTATGCGGCACAATGGTTCGCGTTCACCGCCACGCTGATCGCGATTTTCCTCAAGCTCGGTTTTCGACGTCTTCCATGAACCAAGTTCCCCGCAGTCGCGGCCAGTTCTATCTGCTCGTCGTACTGTTTTTCGGTCCGCTGCTTGCGGCGGTGTTGCTGTATTTCGCGTTTCCGGACTTCCAGCCACACGCACGCACCAACTACGGCGAGCTGATCAATCCGGCGCGGCCGCTGCCGGCGCCGCTGGCGCTGCTCGACGCCGACGCCAAGCCGCTGGACCGCGAGGCACTGCGCGGCCGCTGGACCTATCTGTATCTGGGGCAGGCGACGTGCGACAAGGCGTGCGCGGACAAGCTCTACCAGATCCGCCAGATCCGCACCCTGCTCAACGAAAAGCAGCCGCGGGTGCAGCGCGTCTATCTGGCACCGGATGCCGCGGCCCTGCCAGCGTTGCGTGCGCAGTTGCATGAAACGCATCCGGATCTGCATTTCTACGCCGAAGCCGATACGACGCAAACGCTGCGTGCCTTCTTCAAGGGCGGTGATCCGCAGGCCCTGTACCTGATCGATCCGCTGGGCAACTGGCTGATGGTTTATCCGGCTGCCGCGGAGTCGCCGGGCATTCTCAAGGACATCAAGAAACTGTTGCGGATTTCGCAGATCGGCTGAAGCCGCTGCGGCCTGGAATCACGCTTGGCCCGGCGGCCACGGTCGCCGGGGAGCGATCGGTTAGAATCCGCGCCGCATTGCGGGCGCCTCGCTGCAGCCCCGTTCTCCACCCGGTGTCGTCGTCCATGCTCTGGTTCCGTCGTCTCAATCTGCTGGCCCTG
>CAMLDZ010000071.1 GCA_946478985.1 uncultured Solimonas sp. | reverse complement strand
TCAAGATCCAGACCCTCAACAACATCTCCGTCAACGGCCTCGAGCGCCTGCCGCGCGAGCGCTTCGAGATCGCCTCCGAGATCGCCAGCCCCGATGCGATCCTGGTGCGCTCGGCCGACATGCACAAGCTCGACATCCCGGGTTCGGTGAAGGCGATCGGCCGTGCCGGCGCCGGCACCAACAACATCCCGGTCGCGCAGATGTCGAAGCGCGGCGTGCCGGTGTTCAACGCGCCGGGCGCCAATGCCAACGCCGTCAAGGAGCTGGTGCTGGCGTCGATGCTGCTGGCCGCGCGCAACATCCCGCAGTCGCTGGATTTCGTGAAGAAGCTCGACGGTGACGACAAGGCGATGCACGAGGCGGTGGAGGCCGGCAAGAAGAAGTTCGTCGGCTTCGAGCTGCCGGGCCGCACGCTGGGCGTGATCGGTCTCGGTGCGATCGGTGTCAAGGTCGCCAATGCCGCGCTGGAACTGGGCATGACCGTTTACGGTTTTGATCCGGCGATGACGGTGCAGAACGCCTGGGCGCTCAATGCCGGCGTGCGCCAGGCGCTGTCGGTGGACGACCTGGTGTCGAAGTCGCAGTTCATCTCGGTGCACGTGCCGCTGCTCGACGCGACGCGCGGCCTGATCAATGCCGACCGCCTCAAGCTGATGAAGAAGCAGGGCGTGATCCTCAACTTCGCGCGCGATGCAATCGTCGACGAGAAGGCCGTGGTCGAGGCGCTCAACGAAGGCCGCCTGCATGCCTACGCCTGCGACTTCCCGTCGAACGCGCTCAAGGGCAATCCGCGCGTGATCGCCACGCCGCACCTCGGCGCCTCGACCAACGAGGCCGAGGACAACTGCGCGGTGATGGTCGCCGACCAGATCCGCGAGTTCCTGGAGCTGGGCACGGTGCGCAATTCGGTCAACTTCCCGGAAGCGCAGATGCCGCTGCTGCCCGGCAAGACACGCCTGTGCATCGTCAACGAGAACGTGCCGAACATGGTCGGCCAGATCTCCACCGCGCTGGCCAAGCGCCAGCTCAACATCGCCGACCTGCTCAACAAGTCGCGCGGCGACCTGGCCTACACCATCGTCGACCTCGACAGCGCGGTGCCGACCGAGGCGGCGCAGGAAATCGCCGCGATCCCGGGCGTGCTGGCGACGCGGGTGATCGCCGCCCGGTAAGCCCGGGCCACCCCTGCTGGAACCAAAGGCCGCGGCTTGGCGTTAAAATCCGCGGCCTTTCTCTTTTGTTGCCCCCGGTTCAGGATCGAATGCCGATGAAGGTGCCGCAGACGCTGGCCGAAGCGCGGACGCAGATCGATGCGCTCGACGAGCAGATCCAGTCGCTGATCTCGCGTCGCGCGCGCATCGCGCAGCAGGTCGCGCACATCAAGCAGGCGGCGGGCGACACCGGCGACCACTACCGGCCCTCGCGCGAGGCCGAGGTGCTGCGCCGGGCGATCGAGCGTAACCACGGCCCCGACGGCGGCCCGCTGACCGATGAGACCATCGCGCGGCTGATGCGCGAGATCATGTCGGTGTGCCTGTCGCTGGAATCGCCGCTGACAATCGCCTATCTGGGCCCCGAAGGCACCTACACGCAGGCCGCCGTGCACAAGCACTTCGGCGACAGCGTCACCGCGCGGCCGGTGCGCGCGATCGACGAGATCTTCCGCGATGTCGAGACCGGCGCCGCCGATTACGGCGTGGTGCCGGTTGCCAACTCGACCGGCGGCGTCGTCAGCAGCACGCTCGACGAGCTGGTGCATACGCAGTTGCATATCTGCGGCGAAGTCACGCTCGCGGTCCATCACCATCTGCTGTCGAACGAGACGGCGCTGGAGGCGGTGAGCAAGGTCTACGCGCATGCGCAGTCGTTCGCGCAGTGCCGCAAGTGGCTCGATGTGCGGCTGCCCAATGCCGAGCGCGAGGTCGTGTCCAGCAACGGCGAGGGCGCGCGGCTGGCGGCGGCCGAGGGCAAGGGCACGGCGGCGATCGCCTCGCTGCAGGCCGGCAAGCTCAATCGCCTCAACATCCTCGGCTCCAACATCGAGGACGACCCCAGCAACACCACGCGCTTCCTGATCATCGGCAAACAGGAGCCGCAGAGCAGCGGTGACGACATCACCTCGCTGGTGATGACCGCGCACCGCAACCAGCCGGGCGCGCTGTTCAGGCTGCTGCAGCCGTTTGCCGACGCCGGCCTGGACATGACGCGGCTGGAGTCGCGGCAGGTGCGCGGCTCGGTGCTGCCGGACTACTACTTCTTCGTCGACTTCGCCGGCCACGCCAGCGAGCCGCGCGTGCGCGAAGTGCTGGAGACGGTCCGCTCGGCGGCCGCGTTCTTCAAGGTGCTCGGCTCGTATCCGCGTGCCGTCGTCTGAAACTTCGATATGACTGATATCAGCCTGCAAAACGCCGCCAAGGGCGTCCTCACGCTGCAAGCGTATTCGCCGGGCATGCCGATCGAGGAACTGCAGCGCAAGCTCGGCATCCGCGACGTCATCAAGCTGGCCTCCAACGAGAACCCGCTGGGCCCCAGCGACCAGGTGCGCGCGGCGCTGGCCGAGGCGGTGACGGGCGGCAAGCTGTCGCTGTACCCGGACGGCAGCGGTCACCGCCTCAAGCAGAAGATCGCCGCGCTGCATGACATCGGCAGCGATCGCATCACCCTCGGCAACGGCTCCAACGACATCATCGAGCTGCTCGGCCGCGTGTTTCTCGGCGAAGGCCGCGCGGCGCTGTATTCGGCGCATGCATTCGCGGTCTACGAACTGATCGCCAAGGCGCAGGGCGCGCGCGCCGTCGTCGCGCCGGCGCGGCCCGACACCGATCCGCAGCCCTACGGCCACGACCTGAACGCGTTCTCGACGCTGCTGGCGGCGAACCCGGATATCGCGCTGGTATTCATCGCCAATCCCAACAATCCGACCGGCACCGTGCTGGCAGCGCAGGACATCCAGGCCTTCCTGGAGCGCACGCCCGGGCATGTCGTCGTGGCGCTGGACGAGGCCTACTACGAGTATGTCGATCCGGCGCTGCGTGGCGACGTGCGCGGCTGGCTGGACCGCTATCCGAACCTCGTGGTCTTCCGCACCTTCTCGAAGGCCTACGGCCTGGCGGGCCTGCGCGTCGGCTACTCGCTGTCGAGCGCGGCGCTGGCCGATGTGCTCAACCGCGTGCGCCAGCCGTTCAACAACAACGGCTTGGCGTTGCTGGCTGCCGAAGTGGCGCTCGACGATGCCGGCCACCTGCACCGCTCGGTGGAGCTGAACACCCGCGAACGCGCACGTCTGGCGCAGGCCTTGGCGGCGATGGGCCTGCTGGTGCTGCCGTCGCAGGCCAACTTCCTGGCGATCGGCTTCGGCCGCGACGCCGCGCCGATCAATCAGGCCTTGCTGGAGCAGGGCGTGATCGTGCGGCCGATCGGCGGCGGCTACGGGCTGCCGCAGTTCCTGCGCGTCAGCATCGGTACCGAGGTCGAGAACGACCGCTTCATCGCGGCGCTGCAGAAGGCGTTGCGGGCGTGAGCGTTCGCCACCTCGCCGTCATCGGCCTGGGCCTGATGGGCGGCTCGTTCGCGCGCGCGCTGCGCGCGGCGGGCGAGGTCGGCCGGATCAGCGGCTACGATCCGGATCCGCTGCAGCGGCAGAACGCGCTGCGCTACGGCGTCATCGACCATGAATCCGAATCGCCGGCGGCGGCGGTGCAGGACGCCGACCTGGTGTTGCTGGCGGTGCCGGTGCTGCGGACCGCCGACGCGCTCGACAGTTGCCGGCACGCGCTCAAGGCGGACGCAGTCGTCACCGACGTCGGCAGCACCAAGCAGTCGGTGTTGCGCGATATCGCGGCGCTGTGCGGCGAGCTGCCGTCGTGGTTCGTGCCCGGCCATCCGATCGCCGGCACCGAGAAAAGCGGTGTTGCCAACAGCGTCGCCGACCTGTTCCGCGGTCACCGCGTGATCCTGACGCCGCATGCACAGCAGAACGCATCCGCCCGGGCGCTGGTCGCGCGGGTCTGGCAGGCGGTTGGCGCGCGCGTGGTCGAAATGGATGCCGCGCGGCACGACGCGATCTTCGCGGCCACCTCGCACCTGCCGCATCTGATCGCCTACAGCTTCGTCGACATGCTGGCCGATCTGCCGCAGGCCAGTGAGCTGTTCGGCAACGCCGGCGGCGGTTTCCGCGACTTCACGCGCATCGCTTCGAGTTCGCCGCAGATGTGGCATGACATCATGCTCGCCAACGCCGATGCGGTTGGCAGCCTGCTCGATCGTCAGATCGACGAGCTGACGCGGATCCGCCAGATGCTGCGCGACGGCCGCTTCGAAGAAATGAAAGCTTTGTTCGAGCGCGCCCGCAGCGCGCGCGAACGTTATCTCACGCAGATCGAGTAGACCCCGGACATGACCGGAACCATGAGCAGTGCAGGTGGATTGCGGTACGACGTGCAGCCCGGCGGGCGTCTGAGCGGGCGCATCCGTGTGCCCGGCGACAAATCGATCTCGCATCGCGCGGTGATGTTCGGCGCGCTCGCCGACGGCGTCAGCACGGTGGAAGGCTTCCTCACCGGCGAAGACTGCCTGTGCACCATGAAGGCCTTCCAGGCGATGGGCGTGAGGATCGAGCGCACCGGCGAGACCTCGCTCAGGATTCATGGCGTCGGCCTGCATGGCCTGAAGTCGCCGCAGCATCCGCTCGATCTGGGCAATTCCGGTACCTCGATGCGGCTGATGGCGGGCCTGATGAGCGGCCAGCACTTCACCACCACGCTGATCGGTGACGCCTCGCTGTCGAAGCGGCCGATGAAGCGGATCATCGGCCCGCTGACGCAAATGGGTGCGCGCATCGAATCCAACGACGGCCGCGCGCCGCTGAACATCCTGCCGCATCAGAATCTGCGCGGCATCCGCTACGACTCGCCGGTTGCCAGCGCACAGGTCAAGTCCGGCATCCTGCTCGCCGGCCTGTATGCCAGGGGCCGTACCGAAGTCACCGAGCCGGAAGCTTCGCGCGACCATACCGAGCGCATGCTGCGCGCCTTCGGCGTGCAGGTCGACGCGCATCCGGGCTACGCCGCACTCGAAGGCGGGCAGAGCCTGCGCGCCACGCAGATCCAGGTGCCGGCGGACATCTCGTCGGCGGCGTTCTACATGGTCGGCGCGGCGATCGTGCCGGGCAGCGACATCACCCTCGTCGACGTCGGCATCAATCCGACGCGCACCGGCATCATCGACGTGCTCAGCGCCATGGGCGCACGCATCGAGCTGACCCATGCGCGCCAGTTCGGCGACGAGCCGGTGGCCGATATCCGCGTCCGCGGCGGCGAGCTGCAGGGCATCCGCATCGGCAAGGAGCTGGTGGCGGCGGCGATCGATGAATTCCCGGCCATCTTCATCGCCGCGGCTTTCGCGCGCGGCGAGACCCTGGTCGAAGGCGCCGAGGAACTGCGCGTCAAGGAGTCCGACCGCATCCAGAGCATGTGCGACGGTCTGCGTGCGCTCGGTATCCCGGCACTGGCGCGGCCCGACGGCATGCGCGTACGCGGCGGCCGCATGCACGGTGGCCAGGTCGATTCGCGCGGCGACCACCGCATCGCCATGTCGTTCTCGATGGCGGCGTTGCGTGCCGAACAGCCGATCCGCATCCTCGACTGCGACAATGTCAACACCTCGTTCCCGGGCTTTGCCGCACTGGCCAGGCAGTCCGGACTGCAGTTGCGCGAGACGCGCACATGAATCCGCTCGCGCCGGTCATTGCCGTCGACGGACCGAGCGGCGTCGGCAAGGGGCTGGTGACGCGCTGGCTGGCCGAGCGGCTGGGGTTTCATCGCCTCGACAGCGGCGCGCTGTACCGCATCCTGGCGCTGGCGGCGCACAAGCAGGCGATGGACCTGCACGATCCCGAGGCGCTGGCGCGCTTCGCGCCGGGGCTGCGCATCGCCTTCACCGGCCATACCGAGGACGACGAAGCGATCATCGTCGACGGCGAAGACTGGACTCACGACATCCGCAAGGAGTCGACCGGCGCGCTTGCCTCGCTGATCGCGGCGCAGCCGGCGGTGCGCGATGCGCTGCTGCAGCGGCAGAAGGCGTTTCGCGAAGCGCCGGGCCTGATTGCCGACGGCCGCGACATGGGCACCATCGTCTTTCCCGACGCCAGCCTGAAAATCTTCCTTGACGCCAGCGCCGACGAGCGCGCGCAGCGTCGCCTCAAGCAGTTGAGCGCAAAGGGCATAGCGGCTACACTCGCCCCCCTTCGCGAGGAGATCCGCGCCCGAGACGAGCGCGACCGCAACCGCCCCGTCGCCCCGCTAAAGCCGGCCGAAGGGGCTGAAGTCGTTGATACGACAGGACTTTCCAGGGCCGAGGTGCTGGCCAGAGTGGAAACTCTCTTGCAGCGGTACGGCTTCGTCTGAGTTGATCTTCCGCGGGACAGAACATCGGTGGCATGCGCCCGGCGCATGTGCGCCCATGGCCGGCAAGCAAGGATGCGAGCCGTTTTTCAATCGACAGGACCCCAAGCACGATGCGCGGGGAAGACCCACTTCAAGAGTTTATAGATGAGCGAGAGTTTCGCTGAGTTGTTTGAGGCCAGCCTCAAGGGCGGCCAGTCCATGCAGTCCGGCACGATCGTCAATGCACGCGTGCTGGCCGTCAAACCCGACGTTGTCATTGTCGACGCAGGCCTGAAGTCCGAAGGCGTTATTCCGCTCGCGGAATTCGCTGTCGACGGCGAGATCAATGTCGCCGTGGGTGACGAAGTGGAAGTGGCGCTGGAAACCGTTGAGGACGGCTTCGGCGAAACCAAGTTCTCGAAAGAGAAGGCCGAGCGGATCAAGACCTGGGAGCGCCTGGGCAAGGCCTTCGAGGGCAAGGAAACCGTCATCGGTATCATCACCGGCAAGGTCAAGGGCGGCTTCACCGTCGACATCGGCACGGTCCGCGCGTTCCTTCCGGGCTCGCTGGTCGATGTTCGTCCGGTCCGCGATACCTCGTACCTCGAAGGCAAGCCGCTCGAGTTCAAGGTCATCAAGCTCGACAAGCTGCGCAACAACGTAGTGGTTTCGCGTCGTGAAGTTCTCGAAGCCGAATACTCGGCCGAGCGCGACACCCTGCTCGCCAACCTCCAGGAAGGCGTGGTCCTGCGCGGCGTCGTCAAGAACCTGGTCGAGTACGGCGCGTTCGTCGACCTCGGCGGCATCGACGGCCTGCTGCACATCACCGACATGACGTGGAAGCGCGTCAAGGATCCGGCCGAAGTCGTCACCGTCGGCCAGGAAATCGAAGTCAAGGTCCTCAAGTACGACCGCGAGCGTCGCCGCGTGTCGCTGGGCCTCAAGCAGCTGGGCGCCGATCCGTGGAGCGACATCGAACGTCGTTACCCGGAACGCACCCGCCTGTTCGGCAAGGTCACCAACATCACCGACTACGGCTCGTTCGTCGAGATCGAGCCGGGCGTCGAAGGCCTGGTCCACGTTTCGGAAATGGACTGGACCAACAAGAACGTCAACCCGGGCAAGGTCGTCCAGGTCGGCGACGAAGTCGAAGTCATGATCCTCGACATCGACGGCGAACGCCGCCGCATCTCGCTGGGCATGAAGCAGTGCCGTCCGAATCCCTGGGAAGAGTTCGCGCAGAACCACCAGAAGGGCGACCGCGTCCATGGCGCGATCAAGTCGATCACCGACTTCGGCATCTTCATCGGCCTGGATGGCGGCATCGACGGTCTGGTCCATCTCTCCGATCTCGACTGGAACGAAGCCGGCGAAACCGCCGTGCGCCGCTACCAGAAGGGCCAGGAACTGGACGCCGTGGTGCTGGCGATCGACGCAGCGCGCGAGCGCATCTCGCTGGGCGTCAAGCAGGTCCAGCAGGATCCGCTGTCGGAGTTCATTGCGCACAACACCAAGGGTGGCGTGGTCAAGGGCACCGCCCGTACGGTCGACGCGCGTGGCGCGGTGATCGATCTGGGCAACGGCGTCGAGGGCTACATCAAGGCCGGCGATCTGTCGCGTGACCGCGTCGAAGACGCCACCAAGCTGCTCAAGGAAGGTGATCCGCTCGAGGCCCGCTACATCGGCGTCGATCGCAAGAACCGCACGGTGATCCTCTCGGTCCGCGAGAAGGAAATCCAGGAAGAGCAGGAAGTGGTGGCGGAGTACAGCCGCAACGCCTCGACGGGCAAGACCAGCCTGGGCGACCTCCTGAAGGAACAGATCGGCGGCAACAACAATTAAGTTGTATCGCTATCTTCCCGGAATTTCAGGGAAAACCAGAAGGGCCATGCTTGCATGGCCCTTTTTTTTTAACTATTGTTCGCGCTACCAAATCCGCTTTACGATCCGAGACTTATGACCAAGTCCGAACTCATCGAGCTGCTCGCCGCGAAGCAGACGCATCTGATGCACAAGGACGTCGAGCTCGCCGTGAAGCTCGTGCTGGACCAGATCAGCAACGCGCTGGCGCGCGACGAACGCGTCGAGATCCGCGGCTTCGGCAGCTTTGCGCTGCACCACCGTCCGGCGCGCGTCGGGCGCAATCCCAAGACCGGCGAGCCGGTGCAGATCCCGCCCAAGCGCGTGCCGCACTTCAAGCCGGGCAAGGAAATGCGCGAGCGTGTCAACGCCAGCCTGCAGGACGAAATCGCGCAGCAAGCGGCTTCGCTGCGCAGCGCCGCGGCGCTCTGAGCGGCGGACTCGCACCATGGGCCGCCTCGTCACGCTCGCTGTACTGCTGATCATCCTGGTGGCCGGTGCGTCGATCGGTTACTTCAACGCCCAGCTGATCGAATTCAACTATCTGTTCGGCACCGCGCAGTTTCCGCTGATCGCGGTGCTGATCGGCGCCTTCTCGGCCGGCATCCTGCTGGCGATCGTCGCCATCACCGCGCGGCTGTTCAGCCTGCGCATGGAAGTCGGCCGGCTGCGCAAGCAATTGCGCGAGGCGGAAGGCGAGCTGCGTACGCTGCGCAATCTGCCGGTCGGTAGCGCCGAACCGCGCTGATGATCGACTCCCTGTTCACCTGGCTGCTGCTGCCGCTGGGGATCGTTTTCGGCTGGGTGCTGCGCGGGCGGCGCGGCGGCATCGCCGTGCAAGGCCAGGCCGTGGCGCCCGAGCAGCTTGGCGGCTGGCTGACGCAACTGGCGTCCGACGACCCGGATCAGGCGATCGCCGCGCTCACCCAGGTGGCCGAGATCGATCACTCCACCGTCGAACTGCATCTGACGCTCGGCAACCTGTTCCGCAAGCGCGGCGAGGTGGATCGCGCGCTGCGCGTCCATGAAGCCCTGCTGTCACGCCCCGGCCTGACCGCGCAGATCGCGGCGCAGGTGCGCTACGCACTGGCACAGGACTACCTGCGCGCCGGCGTCATGGATCACGCCGAGCAGCAGTTCGAGCAGCTGGTCAGCGACGGCTTCTACGTGCCCGAGGCGCTCGACCAGATCCGCGTGATCGCCGAGCAGGGCCATGAGTGGAAGCACGCGATCAGTGCCGCGCGGCGCCAGGAAGCCGCCCAGGGCCAGTCCAAGCGGGCGCTGATCGCGCAGTACCACTGCGAGCTTGCCGACGAACTGCGCCGCGCCAAGCAGCCGGACGAGGCGCTGCGGCTGGCGCGTCGCGCGCTCGACGAGGACGACGATTGCGTGCGCGCGCACCTGCTCTGCGGCACGCTGCTGGAAGCGCAGGAAGACCATGCCAGCGCCGCGCAGTCCTATCTCAAGGCGTTCAAGATCGACCCGCGCTTTCTGCCGGAAGTGATCGAGCCGCTGTACCGCTGTGCGCAGAAGACCGGGCATACCGCCGGCTACCAGCAGTTCCTGCACGACGCGCGGGAGATTTCGCCCAGCAGCCTTCCCTACGTTGCCGAAGCGCGGCTGCTGATGGATGACGGCAGCGATCCGCTGATGCACCTGGCTCAGGGTCTGGAGCTGCGGCCGAGCCGTGCGCTGTTGGCGCAGTTTCTCGAAGAACTGGAAAAGCGTCCGGACGTCATCGCCTCCGGCCTCGACAAGCCGGCCGCCAGCCTGCGCCAGGCGCTGCGCAAGCTGATGGAATCGTCACCCCGCTATCAATGCGGCAGCTGCGGCTTCTCGCCGCGCCAGCTGTTCTGGCAATGCCCCAGCTGCAAGCACTGGGGCAGCACGGCGCCGATCGACGAAACCGTGTCGCTGAGCGAGAAACGCTAGCGCGACCGTCGCGCCGCCTGGCTCGCCGGCGGCGGGCGTTCCCCTTTTTTAAGAGGCCGGCTGATGGCACTTGATGCAAGACAACGGGCCCGCTTTCGCGAGCTGGCGGGACAGACCGAGGGCATCGACGTCGAGGTCTACCAGCGCTTCGGCAAGGACCCGCTGGACCCGGTGATCGCGCCCGACGCAGTGCAGGCCAGGCTTGGCTTCTTCGGCCGTGATCCGGGACGTGACGAAGTGCAGCACGGTCTGCCTTTCATCGGTTCCGGCGGTCAGCTGGTGCGGCGCGCGCTGTATGAGCATCTGCATGGCGCGCCGCTGCCGGATTTCCAGGCTTCGCTCGATGTCGGCCGGCCGTTCTTCTGGGCCAACACCGTGCCGTACAAGCCGCTGGGCAACAAAGCCTGGTCGACGAAGGTCAAGCAGCGCTTCCATGCACCGATGTGCGAGCTGCTGATCGAGCACTGGCAGGGCGAACACCTCATCAGCCTGGGCCGCGAAGCCTTCCTGTGGTTCGGCATCGGCCAGAGCAAGGCGGAACGCGCGCGCATCGAGGCGTTCTGGGAGCGTGAAGACCGCTTCGAGTCGTCGATCGCGGTGACGCTCAAGGCCGGGATCGGCCGGTCCCGACAGTTCCATCTGTATCCGCTGCCGCATCCGTCGCCGCTCAACGCCACGTGGTACGGCAAGTTCCCGGGCCTGCTCAAGGCGCGGCTGCAGCAGCTGCAGGTGCGCCCCTGAGCGCGTGATCGCGCCGCTGCATCCGTAGCAAGGCTTGGAAAGCGGCGGCGGGCGGTGCAAAGTTCGCCGCGGGCGTGCGCGACACGCTCAAAAAAATTCAAGAAGACGTCAGCGCAAGGAGAGAGACGCTTGACGAAGACTGCATTCGTGACCGGAGCGACCGGCTTCGTCGGCCTCAATCTGGTCGAAGAGCTGGTGAGGCAGCGCTGGCAGGTCATCGCCTTTCACCGGTCAAGTTCCGATACCCAACCCTTGCAGGCGCTGGCTGGCGTGCATTGCGTCGCCGGCGACGTCAACGATCTGCGCTCGGTGCTGGCGGCGATGCCGGCCGAGGTGGACAGCGTGTTTCATGTCGCCGGCAACACCAGCCTGTGGAACCGCGCGCGCGTCGAGCAGGCCAAGGTGCACGTGCGCGGCACCCGCAACGTGGTGCGCGCGGCGCTGGAGCGCAAGGCCGGACGTTTCGTCCACACCTCCAGCATCGTCGCTTACGGCCTGCATCAGGGCACCATCACCGAGGACACACCGACGCGCGGCAGCACCGCCAGCATCGCCTATGTACGCAGCAAGGCGATGGCGGAACGCGAGGTGCGTCGCGGCATCCGCCTCGGCCTGCCGGCGGTGATCATGAATCCCTCGAACATCATCGGTCCCTACGACACGGCGACGTGGTCTCGGGTGTTCCGGTTGATCCAGCTGCGTCGGTTGCCGGCGCTGCCGCCGGGCGGCGGCAGCTTCTGCGACGTCCGCGAGGTCGTGAAGGCGCATGTGGCGGCGGCGGAGCGGGGCCAGATCGGCGCCAACTACCTGCTCGGCGGCGCGCAGGCCAGCTATGCGGGCCTGGCGCGCGAGGTGGCGCGGATGCTGGGCTTGCGGCGCAGCGGAGTGGTGGTGCACCCGCAACTGCTGATGAGCTATGCGGCGGTGGAGGAGTGGGCCGCGCCTCTGTTCGGCCGCGAGCCGGATTTCACGCGCGACGCCATCGCGCTGCTGTCCGAGAACCTGTATTGCACCAGCCGCCGCGCGCAGGCTGAGCTGGGCTACAAGCCGGAGACGCTGGAGCGGATGCTCGTCGACTGCCGCGACTGGCTGGTGCGCAGCGGACGCCTGAAGCTGAAAAAGGGCGGCTGACGACGCCGTCAGCGCTCGCGGAAGTTGCTCGGCAGCGCGTTACGGACTTCCTGGCGCTTGGCCACCAGGCGCGAGCGGTCCAGTGATGTCAGCTCGGGCAGGCGCAGGCCGGCGTCGAGCTGCGCCAGGGCGCCGCCGATATCGCCGCGCAGCGCCAGGTAGGTGCCCATCTGATAAGCCGATTCCGGCAGGTTGCTGCTTTCCCGTGCGGCCTGCGCGAGCAGCCGGTGCACCTGCATCTGCGCGCCGGCGGACTGGCTGTTGGCGAGCAGGAACTGCCGCGCCGCGTCGGGCTGGCCGGCGTTCATCAGGGTTTCGGCATAGGCGAGGACGGCCGGTGCGTAGCGCGGGTAGAGCCGCAGCACGCCGCGATACAGCTCCAGTGCGGCGGGCTTGTTGCCGGTCTGCGCCAGCAGGTCGGCCTTCAGCAACTGGATGTTGGCCTGGCGCGGAAAGCGCTCGGCCAGCGGTGCCAGCGTGGCCAGCGCGCGCGCCTGCTGGTTCTGGCGCAGCTGCGCCACCGCCATGCCGTAGCGGTTCTCGACGCTGTCGCCATTGCGCTGGATCTGGCCGTCGAAGTAGGCGATCGCCTCCTCCGGCGTGTCGACCGACAGCGCGCGTGCGCGGGCGCGCATGAGGCTGAATTCGATGGCATCGGTACGGCGCACCTTCGGCAGCTCGGAGGCGCGCTGCTGCGCCTCGGCCATGCGGTTGGTGCTGTACGGGTGGGTCAGCAGGATTTCCGGAATGCCGCTGCCGTACAGCCGCGACTGCTGCGCCAGCTTGCCGAAGAACGTGGCCATGCCGACCGGATCGAAGCCGGCGCTGGCCATGGTCTGGATGCCGATGCGATCGGCTTCCTGCTCGTGCGAGCGCGTGTAGCTGACCTGGCGCTGGTAGTTGATGCTCTGTCCGACCGCCAGCGCACCGATGACCAGATCCGGATCGGCCGAGCCGGCGATGATCGCGGCGATCACCGCCAGCCAGGTGGCGATGGTGCCGACCTGCGTATCTTCGGCGGTGCGCGCGATGTGGCGCTGCGTGACGTGCGCGAGTTCATGGCCCATGACGCCGGCCAGTTCGCTTTCGGAGTCGGACGCCATCATCGTGCCGGCGTTGATGCCGATATAGCCGCCGGGCAGTGCGAAGGCGTTGATGCGCGGGTCCTGGACCATGAAGAAGGTCAGCTCGGGAGGCCGCGTCTTGCTCGACGCCGCCAGCTGGTAGCCGACGGCGTTCAGATAGTCGGTGAGTTCGGCGTCTTCGAGCGCGTAGCCGTCGCGGTACAGCTCCGCCATGACGCTGGCGCCCAGGCTTTTCTCCTGCTGCGGCGACAGCATGTTGTCGGCCGGCTCGCCGATCTGCGGCAGGTCCAGCGCCGACGGCGCCACCGCGCCGGCCAGCCCCGCCAGCGAGAGCCCCAGCAGAGCGATGCCGCATTTGACGACTGCGGTCCGGGCAAAAGTCCTGCGGCGTGCGTGGCTCATTCGGCGCTTAGAGATAGCGGCGGTGGGGAAAGTTCGCAGGGTGCCCGTATCGGGTGATTTCAGCGTGGCGTGAGCTGGCCCAGCGGCGTGCCCAGCCGGACCGGCAGTCCTGGCCGCAGGCTGTCGGCCCAGCGGATCGCGCCGCGCGGCAGCAGCAGGATGACGGTGGAACCCATGTTGAAGCGGCCCATCTCGGCACCACGCTGCAGCTGTGGGGGCCGGATCGGCGCGTACTGGCCGCCGCCGCGGCGCAGGTGCGGCGGCGTCACGCGGCCGCTCCACACGGTTTCCATCGAGCCGACGAACAGCGCACCGATCATCGACAGCACAAACGGCCCGGCCGGCGTATCGAAGCGTGCGTTGAGCCGCTCGTTGCGCGTGAACAGGTTCGGCAGCGCACGAGCGGTGGCCATGTTGACGCTGAACAGCCGGCCCGGCACGTAGGTCCAATGGCGCAGGCTGCCGTCCAGCGGCATGTGGATGCGGTGGTAGTTGTACGGCGCCAGGTAAATCGTGCAGAACTCGCCGCCGATGAAGTCTTCCGCCTGCGCATCGTCCGGCAACAGATCGAAGACGCTGTAGGCGTGACCCTTGGCCTGGATCAGGCGGTCTTCGGTGATGGTGCCGAACTGGCTGAGCGTGCCGTCGACCGGGCTGACGAAGGTCTGCGGATCGTCCGGCATCTGCCGCGCGCCCGGCTTGAGCGCGCGCGTGAAGAAATCGTTGAAGCTGAGGTAGTCCTCGATGCGCTCGCGCTCGGCCTCGCGCAGGTCCACGGTGTAGCCGCGCAGGAACAGGCGGATCAGCGCGTCCTTGAAGCCCGGATGGCGGATCTGGGTGACGCGGAACACCAGAAACGACAGCCAGCGCGTCGGCAGGATCAGCTGAAACAGTGCGAACGCCCGGTCGCTGAGGCTGGCGGATGAGCTG
>CAMLDZ010000070.1 GCA_946478985.1 uncultured Solimonas sp. | reverse complement strand
GCCAATTCGATGAACTGCCTGACCGAGGCGCTGGGCCTGTCGCTGCCGGGCAATGGCTCGGTGGTGGCCACGCATGCCGACCGCGAGCAGCTGTTCCGCCGCGCCGGCCGGCTGGTGGTGGAACTGGCCAAGCGCTACTACGTCGAGGACGACGAGCGCGTACTGCCGCGCAATATCGCCAACAAGACCGCGTTCACCAATGCGATGTCGCTCGACATCGCGATGGGCGGCTCGACCAACACCGTGCTGCATCTGCTCGCCGCTGCGCAGGAAGGCGGCGTCGACTTCACGATGCAGGACATCGACCGCCTGTCGCGCAAGGTGCCCAACCTGTGCAAGGTCGCGCCGTCCTCGCACTACCACATGGAAGACGTGCACCGCGCCGGCGGCGTGATGGCGATCCTCGGCGAGCTGGATCGCGCCGGCCTGTTCGACGCGAGCGTGCCGACGGTGCACAGCGCCACGTTTTCCGAAGCATTGGACCAGTGGGACATCGTGCACACGCAGGATGAGGCGGTGCGCAGCTTCTACCGCGCCGGCCCGGCCGGCATCCCGACGCAGACTGCGTTCTCGCAGGCGACGCGCTACGACACGCTCGACCTCGATCGCCAGAAGGGCTGCATCCGCGACAAGGCCCATGCGCACAGCCAGGACGGCGGCATCGCCGTGCTGTACGGCAACCTTGCCGAGCGCGGCTGCATCGTCAAGACCGCCGGCGTCGACGCCAGCATCCTCAAGTTCAGCGGCCCGGCCGTGGTGTTCGAGAGCCAGGACGCCGCCGTCGAGGCGATTCTCGGTGGCAAGGTGAAAGCCGGCGACGTCGTGCTGATCCGTTACGAGGGCCCGCGCGGCGGCCCCGGCATGCAGGAGATGCTGTACCCGACCAGCTATCTGAAGTCCAAGGGCCTGGGCAAGGCTTGCGCACTGGTTACCGACGGCCGCTTCTCCGGCGGCACTGCCGGCTTGTCGATCGGCCACGTCTCGCCGGAAGCGGCGGAAGGCGGCACGATCGGTCTGGTGCAGAACGGCGATCGCGTCGTCATCGACATCCCGGAACGCGTCATCCGCGTCGAACTCAGCGACGAGGAGCTGGCGCACCGCCGCGCCGCGCAGGACGCCCGCGGCTGGAAGCCGGCCGAACTGCGCAAGCGCAAGGTCAGCGCCTCGCTCAAGGCCTACGCCAAGCTCACCACCAGCGCCGACCGCGGCGCGGTGCGCGATCTGAGCCTGCTGGATTGAGGCATTTTTGAGGCGCGGGACAAAATGGCGGCGCTGATCCAGCGCCGCCATTTTCAGTTTGAGGGCCGGCCCTCACAGCAGCAGATCATCCAGCACTTCCATCGCCGCGATCAGCTCGCCGGGCCGTGAGTCTTCTTCCAGCGCGTCGATGAACATTGCCCGCGCCTGCGGATCGTCGTAGACCATCCTGGCGTCGAAGGCGCGCTGCCAGCTGGCTTCGTCCGGCCACAGCGCATAGCCGAGAAACCGGCCTTCGCGATCTCGGTGCAGACGCGAGCCGCGCGAGCCGTAGATCCGCGTGATCGCCCGCGTGCCGCGCCGCCAGGCCTCGCGGAACTGTGCTTCCTTGCCGGGCTTCACGCGCCAGCGATAGATGGCGACGTACATGGCGGTCTCCGCAGCTACGGGCTCGTCAGACTATCCCGGAACTATGGGTTGTCCACCACGCCGTCGGGCGGCTGCGCCCACGGCGGCAGCGGCGCCGTCAGACGCGATCCGTCGTAACCGATCACCTCGCCGAAGCGTGCTGCACCCGCATTCCATTCGCGGCACGCCGCCGTGATCTCGTCCTTGCTGCGGCCGACGAAATTCCACCACATCAGCGGCGGCTCCGGGAACGGCTCACCGCCGATCAGCACCAGTTGCGCAGCCGCATCGGCGTCGATGCGCAGCTCGCGACGACCCGGCGGCAGGTAGAGCAGCGTGCCCTGCTCCAGCAGCTCGCCATCGACGCGCACGCTGCCACGCGTCAGCATCACGCCGTACTCGAAGTCGTCACGCAGCGGCAGCGTGGCGCTGCCCGCGGCAGGCAATGCCACGTCCAGTCCCAGCAAAGGCGTGTAGACGCGCGCCGGCGACGTGGCACCCGCAAACTCGCCGATCAGCACCGTGATCCGTGCGTCGCCCTGCTCCAGCTTCGGCAACTCGGGGTGATGATCAAACGCCGGCGCGCCGTGCCGCGCACTGTCCGGCAGCGCGATCCAGAACTGCACGCCATGAATCGCCGGCGAATGCGGCGTCGGCGACTCCTCGGAATGCGAAATGCCGTTGCCGCTGGTCATCAGATTGAGCTGGCCCGGCCGGATCATCTGCAGGCTGCCGAGGCTGTCGCGATGGAAGATCTCGCCTTCCAGCAGCCAGGTCACGGTCTGCAGGCCGATGTGCGGATGCGGCCCGACGCGCAGCCCGCGCGTCTGCGCGACATCGACCGGGCCGATATGGTCGAGGAAGCACCACGCGCCGATCGTCCGCCGCAGCTTGGTCGGCAAGGCGCGGGCGATGCGCATGCCTTCGCCCAGATCGGTGGCGACGGCGGCGATGCGTTGGGGTGCAAGAGCATTCATGCGTGAGCTTCCAGCAGGTGGCCTGCACACATGATGCGTCAGCCCGGCGCAAACCGCAGCGGCTCGCGCCGGGCCGGACGCCGGCACCGGATCAGGCGTATTTCTTGAAATCCGGCTTGCGCTTCTCGTTGAACGCGCGCACGCCCTCGCGGGACTCCTCGCTCTGATAGAAGCCCTTCACCGCGGCGATGCCCAGAAAGCTCAGGCCGCGAATGCTTTCCGAATCGGCATTGAAGGAGCGCTTGGCAATGGCGATCGCGGTCGGCGATAGCGCGTTGATCTCGGCGGCCCAGGTTTCGCATTCCGCATCGAGCTGATCGTGGGCGACCACCTTGTTGACCAGGCCCAGTTCGTACGCCTGATTCGCGCTGTAGCGACGGCAGAGAAACCAAACCTCACGCGCCCGCTTCTCGCCGATCACGCGCGCCAGATAGGCGGTGCCGAAGCCCGGGTCCACCGAACCCACCTTGGGTCCCACCTGACCGAACTGCGCCCGCTCGGACGCGATCGCCAGATCGGAGAGCGTGCACAGCACGTGTCCGCCGCCGACGGCGTATCCCTGCACGCGCGCGATGACCACCTTGCGGCAATCGCGAATGGCCGAATGCAATTCCTCGATCGGCAGACCGACGAGCCCGCGCGGACCGTAGAGGCCGTCGTCCGACAAATGTACTTTCTGATCGCCGCCGGTGCAGAACGCCTTGTCGCCGGCACCGCCGAAGATCACCGCATTGACCGACTTTTCCTCGTCGGCACGGCGGAAGGCCAGGATCAATTCTTCGACCGTCTGCGGGCGGAAGGCGTTGTAGACCTCGGGACGATTGATCGTGATGCGCACCGCGTTGTCACCGACCTCGTACGTGATATCCCCGTAGTCGCTCATCTGGAATTCTCCGGTTGCCAATGCGGAGCGCAGTATGAAAGCCGCGCGCAGCGCTGACCAACGAAGAATTTTGCTTGCCATCACTCAACAAAATGATGGATCGCCGGGGCCAAGCCACCCGCACTCACAGTTGCGATAGCAGTCTCTGCAACTCGGGACGCAAGCGCTGCAGTTCGTGCCGGTGCGTCGCCGACAGTCCGGCCAGACAGGTCTCGGCCTTGCGCGTCAGTCGCAGTACGGTCTGTCGGCGATCCTCCGCGGACCATAGTCGCGTCACCAGGCCCAGCGATTCGAGGCGGCCGACCAGACCGCTGGCGCTGTGCGGCTTCAATAGCAAGCGCTCGGCGACATGGCCGACCGTTGCGCTGCCGTCCGGCATGCCGCGAATGCTCAGCAGGGCCTGGTGCTGCTGCGGCGTCAGCCCCTGCGCGGCCGCCATCTCCTCGCTGAACGCCAGGAACTTGCGCAGCGCAAAGCGGATGTCGGACAGCGCCCGATAGTCGGCATCGCTGAGCCGTGCGTTTGTCAAAGCCATATTGCTTTTCTCACCTTCGTTATTTATGTCGCAGTACGACATAATCGCGGAATTCCCTCACCTGTCATATCGATGAACCCCAACGCCTTCCGCCGCGCGGCGACGCACCGTCTCGGCGATCACAGCGTCGATCGCCGCATGTTGCTGCTCACCGCGATGGCGCTCGTCGTCGGCAGCGGCGGCGCGTTCGGCGCCTGGTGCCTGCTCAAGCTGATCGCCATCGCCACTCAGCTGTTCTGGTTCGGCCGGCTTTCCGCCGCTCCGGTACAGATCACCGATACGGCGCTGGGCATCGGCATGGTCGCTGTCCCGGTCGTCGGCAGCCTCGTCGTCGGCCTGATGGCGCGCTTCGGCACCGAGAAGATCCGCGGTCACGGCATTCCGGAGGCCATCGAAGCCATTCTGTTCGGAGAGAGCCGGCTGTCTTTGAAGGTCGCCCTGCTCAAGCCGATCTCGTCGGCCATCTCCATCGGCAGTGGTGGTCCTTTCGGCGCGGAGGGACCGATCATCATGACCGGTGGTGCCGTCGGCTCGCTGTTCGCGCAGTGCTTCCACCTCAGCGCGGCAGAGCGGAAAACCCTGCTCGTCGCCGGCGCGGCCGCCGGCATGACCGCGATCTTCGGCACGCCGGTCGCAGCGATCCTGCTGGCGATCGAGGTCCTGCTGTTCGAATGGAAACCGCGCAGCTTCGTGCCGGTGGTGACCGCAGCGCTCGTCTCGCTGGCCTGGCGGCCCCTGCTGATCGGTCACGGCGCGCTGTTCCCGCTGAGCGCCACCCTGCCGTCCGGACTCTGGCCACTGGCCGTCGCCTGCCTGCTGGGCACGCTCGTCGGCTTGCAGGCCACCGTGCTGTCGTCGCTGCTGTACCGCATCGAGGATGCCTTTCATCGCCTGCCGCTGCACTGGATGTGGTGGCCCGCGCTCGGCGCCGTCGTCGTCGGCCTGGGCGGCTTGCTCAATCCGCTGGTGCTCGGCGCTGGCTATCAAAGCATCCAGGATCTGCTCGACGGCTCGCTGAGTTTCAAGGCGGCCTTGTTCCTCATGAGCCTCAAGGCTGTCGTCTGGCTCACTGCCCTGGGCTCGGGCACCTCGGGCGGCGTGCTGGCGCCGCTGCTGATTCTCGGCGGGGCCGCCGGCTATCTGGCCGGCCAACTGTTGCCGGGTGATCCGGGCAGCTGGGCGCTGCTGGGCATGGCCGGCATCATGAGCGGCGCGATGCGTGCGCCGCTGACCGGCGCGGTGTTCGCCGCCGAACTCAGCGGCCGCTTCGACGCCCTGCCCTTGACTCTCGCCGCTGCTGCGGCGGCCTATGCCGTCAGCGTGCTGCTGATGCGCCGCTCGATCCTGACCGAGCGGCTCGCACGCCGCGGACGGCACGTACTGCAGGAGTACACGGTCGATCCGCTCGGCTTCCTGCAGGCCCGGCAGCTGATGACGCCGGCGCCGCACACGCTCGCCGGCACGCTGTCGATCGCAGAGGTGTGCCGCTTCTTCATCGCGCAGGCGGTACATCGCAGCTATCCCGTCGTCGACGCATCCGGCCGGCTCGCCGGCCTGGTTTCACGCAGCGACGCGCTACGCTGGCAACGCGCCGCAACGCCGCTCGAAGGCACGCTGGCCGAACACGTTTCCGACGCCTCGCTGCCGTTCGCCTACTCGGATACGCCGGGCGAGGTCGTCTCCGATCTGATCCTGGAATCGGGCCTGGGCCGCATTCCCGTCGTCGACCGCGATGATCATCGCGTCATCGGCATCGTGACGCGCCAGGATCTGCTCAAGGCGCGCCGCCACCAGCGTGAATCGGAAACCAGCCGCTCACGCCCGCTGTCGCGGTGAACAACAATCCACCGCGGCCCGCGGTGTAGCGGCTGCGTTGCCTCAGCCGTCCAGCGCGGATGCCGGCCCGAAGAACTCGTGATGGCACTGCGCGTCCGGAACGCCGAGCCGGCGCAGCGAAGCGCGCACCTGCGCCATGAACGGCTTGGGTCCGATGAAGTAGACGTCGATGTCGCGCGGCTGCGGCAACCACTGCGCCAGATGGACATCGTTCGGCAGGCCGGTCGCATCGGCGACGTCGCCGTCGTGAGGCTCGCTGTAGCAGAAGCGCCGGCTGAGTTGCGGATGCTTTACCGCCAGCGCGTCGACGTGATCGCGGAAGGCGTGCACGGCGCGGTTGCGCGCGTAATGGATGAAATGGATGTCGCGGCCGCTGCCGAGCGCGGCTTCCAGCATGCTCAGCACCGGCGTGATGCCGACGCCGGCGGAGATCAGCGCCAGCGGCCGCTGCGAGGGCTTCAGCGTGAAATGGCCGGCCGGGGCGAACAGCTCGACCGTATCGCCCGCCTGCAGGCGGTCGTGGAGATGGCGCGAGACGATGCCTTGCGGCTCGCGCTTGACGCTGATGCGGTACTCGCGGCCATTGCCAGGCGCCGACAGCGAGTAGTTGCGGCGATGCTCCTCGCCGTCGATGACGACGCGCAGGCCGATGTACTGCCCCGGCCGGAAGTCCACGACCGCGCCGCCGTCGGCGGGCTGCAGATAGAACGAACTGATCTCGGCGCTCTCGGCCTGCTTGCGCGCGATGCGGAAAGCGCGGGCACCGCGCCAGCCGCCGGCTTCGCCCGCCGCGCGCGCGTAGAGGCTTTCTTCGGCACCGATGAGGATGTCGGCGAGCTGGCCGTAAGCCGCGCCCCATGCCTCGATCACCGCCGGCGTGGCGATCTGCTCGCCGAGCACCTCGCGGATCGCGCGCAGCAGCGCGGCGCCGACCAGCGGGTAGTGCTCGGGCAAGACCTGCAGCGAGACATGCTTGTTGACGATCTGCCCGACCAGATCGCCCAGCGCGTCCAGGCGGTCGATGTGCCGGGCATACATGAGCACGCCGTTGGCCAGCGCGCGCTGCTGCTCGCCGCTGGCCTGGTGGGCCTGATTGAACAGCGGGCGCAGCTGCGGATGCTCGTCGAGCAGGATGCGGTAGAAATGCCGGGTGAGCGCTTCGCCGCCGGTTTCGAGCAGCGGCACGGTGGCTTTGACGATATCGCGATGGGCGGCGGACAGCACGGTCGAATCTCCGGTTGTGCCGGCGATACTGCCGGCTGAGGACCGGCATCACTTTTCATGCCTCCATATCTCTCCTTTAAAATCAGTGTATTGATCGTGATGATGTAAAAATGACATTTCCTTTTTGATGTCTAATCGACATGATGCCGTCTAAATGACGACGACTCCGTTGTTCGCCGCCCTGCTCCCGGTGATCGACGACCTGGCCGGCCAACTGCCGGAGGGCGAGCGCTACCAGCGCCTGCTCACCGCGCTGCGCTCGCTGATTCCCTGCGACGCGGTGGCACTGCTGCGGCTGGACGGTGCGCAGCTGATTCCGCTGGCGGTGGCGGGACTCAGCACCGATACCCTGGGCCGCCGCTTCCGGATTGACGAGCACCCGCGTCTGGCGGCGCTGCTCGATCGCCCCGGCGCGACGCGGTTCGCGGCCGACTGCACGCTGCCCGACCCCTACGACGGCCTGATCGAAGCGCCGCGCGGTGCGCTCGAAGTCCACGATTGCATGGGCTGCCCGCTACGCATCGACGAGCAGCCCTGGGGACTGGTGACGGTGGACGCGCTCGATCCCTCGCGCTTCGGCGCTGCCGATCTCGACCATCTCGACGCCTTCAGCCGGCTGATCGCGGCAGTGATCAAGACCGTGGAGCGCGTCGACGCGCTGGAGCGTCGCGCCCGCGACGAACAGCTGCTGGCAGAGCGTTACCGGCAGATGGCGGCTTATACCGCGCTTCCCGAGCTGATCGGCCACAGCGCCGCGCACAAGCGGCTGCTCGCCGAGATCGAGGTCGTCGCCGCCAGTGAGCTGACGGTGCTGATCGGCGGCGAGACCGGCACCGGCAAGGAACTGGTCGCGCAGGCGATCCACGCGCGCTCGCCGCGCGCACGGCGGCCGCTGGTCAGCATCAACTGCGCGGCGCTACCCGAAGCGCTGATCGAGAGCGAGCTGTTCGGCCACGTGCGCGGCGCGTTCTCCGGCGCCCTGAGCGAACGCAGCGGCAAGTTCGAGCTGGCCAACGGCGGCACGCTGTTTCTCGACGAGGTGGGCGAACTGCCGCTGGCGGCGCAGGCCAAGCTGCTGCGCGTGCTGCAGAGCGGCCAGCTGCAAAGGCTCGGCTCGGACCGCGAGCATCGCGTCGACGTGCGCATCGTCGCCGCCACCAACCGCGACCTCGCCGACGAAGTGCGCGCCGGGCGTTTCCGCGCCGACCTCTATCACCGTCTGAGCGTCTATCCGCTGCGTGTGCCGCCGCTGCGCGAGCGCGGCCGCGACGTGCTGCTGCTGGCCGGCCATTTCCTCGAACAGAACCGCGCGCGGCTGCGACTGCGTGGCCTGCGGCTGAGCGCCGAGGCGCAGGCCGCGCTGCTCGCGCACGACTGGCCCGGCAATGTCCGCGAGCTGGAACACCTGATCGGCCGCGCCGCGCTCAAGGCGCGCGCCGGCAGCGAGCAGCCGTCGCGCGTGGTCAGCATCGACCTCGACAACATCGACCTGCCGGCGGCACGACCGCCGCAAGAGGCCGCGAGCACGCCGCAGGCGCCCGCGCTGCCGCCCGCCGCGCTGCGCAGCGCCGTCGCCGACTATCAGCGGCAGCTGATCGCCGCCGCGCTGCAGCGCGCGCAAGGCAGCTGGGCGGCTGCGGCGCGTGAGCTGGGGCTGGATCGTGGCAACCTGCAGCGGCTCGCCAGCCGCCTGGGCATCGCGCGCGCGGATGCCGTCGGCGATACGGCGCGGTCCGGAGCACGGTCCGGGACGCAGTCCGGGGCGCGGTCCGGAGGAAAAATCCGTCCGTGAATCAGCGGGCCGCTGCGGCGGCCGTCGCGCCCGGCGGCTCGGCACGTGCGCCGACCGGCTGTGTCGGACCGGGCGATTCGTCGCGCCCCGCCACTGCATGCAGGCCCTGGCGCGCCCGCGCCAGCACCTCGCGGTCGTGGTCGGCGACATAAACCGCATACGCCGAATGCGACAAGGCCGGCGCGCCCGGCACGCGGTGCAGCGCGCCGCTGGCCAGAAACGGCGCCACCGTGCCGGCACGGAAGTAACCGGCACCGCCGACGCTGAGCACGTAGGTCAGCGCCAGCGGGCCGAGCGAGATGCAGACCGGAGGATTGGCCTGCTCCGGGAACAGCGCCTGATGGTTCAGCGCAAAGCTCGGACCCCAGTCGACGTAGACATAGCACGCCGGGTCCAGACCGCCGTCGGCGGCGCTGCTGACCAGCACCAGCTTTTCTTCCATCAGCAGCTCGCAGACCAGACCGGGGCGCTGCGGCGGGTGATAGAGCACCGCCATGTCCAGCGAACCGTCCTGCACGCGGTCCAGCAGCCGGTCCGGTGCATCGACGTCGGCGCGCAAGGCCACCGCCGGGCAGACCTGATGCATCCAGATCAGCCAGTCCGCCAGCAGCGGGTGCCAGATGCTCGGCTCGCCGCCGACACTGACGCCGTCTGCCCGACCCGGCGGCAACGCGACGCGCTGGCGTGCGCGTTCCCAGCCCTGCACCAGACTGGCGGCGTGACGCATGAAACGCTCACCGGCCGGCGTCAGCCGCGCGCCCGCCTTGTTGCGGATGAACAGCGGCCGGCCGAGCAATTGCTCCAGCGTCCGCACGCGCGCGCTGACCGCGGTCTGGGTCAGGTGCAGGCGCTCGGCGGCGGCGACGAAGCTGCCGGTGGAGGCGATTTCCAGAAAAGTCCGGGCGAGATCAATATCCATGCTTCACATCATGATTTTTCATTTGAATGAAGATAATTATTCGTTTGTCTGCACTCAAATGCGACTCCGATAATCGGCGGGCGAGCGAACCGCCTGCGCTTCATCGAGCCCCCGCCATGTCGAATGCGCCGCGCCAAGCCCCTGCCAGCCTCGCCGAAACCGTCCTGCACACGCCGCTGTGCGAGCTGCTGGGCTGCCGCTATCCACTGATCCTGGCCGGCATGGGCGGGGTGGCGCGCTCGGAACTGCTCGTCGCCGTGACGCAGGCGGGCGGCTTCGGCTTTCTGGGCATGGTGCGCGAGCCGGTCACGCTGATCCGCGACGAAGTGGCGCGGGTGCGTGCCGGCACCGACCGGCCGTTCGGCGTCAATCTGCTACCGGCGGCGACCGAGCCGGCGCTGCTGGAACGACAGGTCCGGCTCTGTATCGAGCTGCGCGTGCCGGTCGTCGGCCTGTTCTGGGACGTGTACCCGGAACTGATCGGCCGGCTGCGCGCGGCGGGCATCCTCGTCGTCCACCAGGTCGGCTCGATCGCCGACGCGCATCAGGCGCAAGAGGCCGGCGCCGCGGCGCTGATCGTCCAGGGCATCGAAGCCGGCGGCCACGTCCGCGGGCTGCAGCCGCTGGCGGAACTGCTGCCGGGCGTGCTCGCCATCGCCGGTGTGCCGGTCGCCGCCGCCGGCGGCATCGTCGACGGCCGCGACGTCGCGCGCGTGCTGCTGTACGGCGCGCAGGCGGCGGTGCTCGGCACCGCGCTGGCGGCGACGCGCGAATCGTTCGCGCACGACTATCACAAGCAGCGGCTGGTCGCGGCGCAAGGCAGCGACACCGTGCTGAGCGAGTGCTTCCACATCAACTGGCCGCCGCGCGCACTGGTCCGGGTGCTCGACAACAGCGTCACGCGTGGCGAGCGCGGTGACGCCTTCTCCGGCGCGCGGACGGTGATCGGCGATGAACAGGGGCGCCCGATCTACCTGTTCAGCACGGACTCACCGCTGCGCTCAATGCGCGGCGACTTCGAAGCGATGGCGCTGTACGCCGGTCACGGCGTCGGCCGCATCCATGCCATCGAACCGGCCGCGCAACGGCTCGCCCGCATCGCCGTCGAGGCGGCGGTGCAGATGCAGCGCCACGACGCCGGGGCAAGACGCAGCTCGCCGGTCTGCTATGCGCACGAATTCGAGTCCGACGCGGCCGACGAGCTGCGCCGTCGTGACGTCCTCGCCCGGCTCGACGCGCTGCTCGAAGCCGAACGCGCCGGCGCCCGCGTAACACTGTGCAGCGCCGGCGAGATGCCGGACACGGCGCTCGGCGGCGCGGTCGAGCGCATCCATCACGATGAAGTGCGCTGGTGCACGATGCTGATCCGCGCGATCCGCGCGCTGCACGGCACGCCGAGCACGCGCACCGGCGCGTTCTACGACAAGGCAATGGCGATCGCCGATCCGCACGAGCGCCTGGCTTTCGTCAACCGCGGCCAGGGCTGGGTCGTGCGCAAGCTGCAGGAGCTGCTGCCGCTGATCGACGAGCCGGCGATTCATGACGATCTGCTCGCGATGCTGCATGCGCACCAGGCCAACATCGACCACGTCGAGCAGCTGCTGCAGCGCTCCGGCTGAGCGTTCCCGCTAAGCCTTCCCCGCCAACTGCGCCACGATCGCCGGATTCTCCAGCGTCGAGATGTCCTGCGTGATGTCCTCGCCCTTGGCGATCGAACGCAGCAGGCGGCGCATGATCTTGCCGCTGCGGGTCTTGGGCAGGTTGTCGGCGAAGCGGATGTCGTCCGGCTTGGCAAGCGCGCCGATCTGCTTGGCAACGTGCTCGCGCAGTTCCTTGGCCAGCGCATCGGCCGCCGCACCGCTCGGGCGCTCGCCGCGGCAGATCACGAAGGCGAACACGCTCTCGCCCTTGACCTCGTGCGGACGGCCGACAACCGCGGCTTCGGCGACCTTGGGGTGGCTGACCAGCGCTGATTCAACCTCCATCGTGCCGAGGCGGTGGCCGGAGACGTTCAGCACGTCATCGACGCGACCCATGATCCAGTAGTAGCCGTCGGCGTCGCGGTGCGTGGAATCGCCGGCGACGTAGTACTTGCCATCGAACTGCGCCCAGTAGGTCTTGATGTAGCGCTCGTTGTCGCCCCAGATCGTGCGCAGCATCGCCGGCCACGGCTTCTTGACGACGAGATAGCCGCCGGCATCGGTATCGGTCAGCAGCTGGCCGCTTTCATCGACGACATCGACGGCGATGCCCGGCAGCGGCTGCGTGCACGAGCCCGGCTTGGTGGCGGTGACGCCCGGCACCGGCGCAATCAGGATGCTGCCGGTCTCGGTCTGCCACCAGGTATCGACGATCGGCAGCTTCTCGTTGCCGATCACCGTGTGGTACCACATCCAGGCTTCCGGATTGATCGGCTCGCCGACGCTGCCGAGCAGGCGCAGCTTGGAGAGATCGTACTTGCGCGGCCAGTCGTCGCCGAGCTTCATCAGCGCGCGGATCGCGGTCGGCGCGGTGTAGAAGATCGTCACGCCGTGATCCTGCGCGATCTTCCAGAAGCGCCCCGCGTCCGGCACCGTCGGCGCACCCTCGTACATCAGGATCGTCGCGCCATTGCTCAGCGGGCCGTAGGCGACGTAAGTGTGGCCGGTGATCCAGCCTACGTCGGCGGTGCACCAGAACACGTCGCTGTCCTTGAGATCGAACACCCACTGGCAGCTCACCGTCGCACCGAGCAGGTAGCCGCCGGTGGAATGCTGGATGCCCTTGGGCTTGCCGGTCGAGCCCGAGGTGTAGAGCAGGAACAGCGGATGCTCGGCCTCGACCCACTCCGGCTCACAGCGGTCCGACTGTGTGGCCAGCAGATCCTGCCACCAGACATCGCGGCCTGGCGTGAAATCGACTTCGTGCTTCGTTCTCTGCAGCACGACGACCTTCTCGATGCTCTTGCAGCCGTCGGCGAGCGCCTCGTCGGCGGCCTTCTTCAGCTGCACGATATGGCCGGCGCGATGGCCACCGTCGGCGGTGATCAGCAGCTTGGCGCCGGCATCCTCGATGCGATCCTTCAGAGAAGACGACGAGAATCCGCCGAAGACGATGCTGTGGATGGCGCCGATGCGCGCGCAGGCCTGCATCGCGATCACCGCTTCCGGCACCATCGGCAGGTACAGCACCACGCGGTCGCCCTTGCCCACGCCCAGCGCCTTCAGGCCGTTGGCGAGCTTGCAGACTTCCGCGTGCAGTTCCTTGTAGGTGTACGTGCGGACATCGCCCGGCTCGCCTTCGAAGCGGATCGCGATCTTGTCGCCGCGCGCGCCGAGGTGGCGGTCCAGGCAGTTGGCGGAGGCGTTGAGCTTGCCGTCGGTGAACCAGCGGTAGTTCGGCGCCGCGCTCGCGTCCAGACCGATCGTGAACGGCGTCTGCCAGCCCAGCTCCTTGCGCGCAAGGTCCGACCAGAAACCGACATGGTCCTGCTCGGCCGCAGCGCGCAGCGCGGCCAGGCGCTCGGCGTTGACGCCTGCGGTGGCGGTGAACTCGGCCCTGGGCGCGAACAGGCGGTTTTCCGTGAGGACGGACTGGATGTTGCTCATCGACATCTCCTTATCGTCTTTATCCACTTATTGTTGCTCCCCTCTCCCGCTTGCGGGAGAGGGGCTGGGGGGAGAGGGCGCTGCACACATGCCCTCATCCGCCCTTCGGGCACCTTCTCCCGCGAGCGGGAGAAGGGAGAATGCATCAATGCTCGCTCGCCGCCGAAGCGCCATAGCCGGTTTCGCCGCGGATCGACTGCGCGAGGAAGCGGCTCTGCTCGGCGGCGGCGCGCGCGCTGCGATCGCTGACCGAGCCGAGCCAGCAGCCGGCGAAGGCCAGCGCCATGCTGAACAGCGCCGGCGTGTCGTACGGGAAGATCGCCTCGGCGTGACCGAAGGTCTTCACCCATACCGCCGGGCCGAGCACTGTCAGCGTCACCGCCGAGACCAGGCCCAGGCCGCCGCCGAGCACGGCGCCGCGCGTCGTCAGGCCCTTCCAGAACATCGACAGCAGCAGGATCGGGAAATTCGCCGAGGCGGCGATGGCGAACGCCAGCCCCACCATGAAGGCGACGTTCTGTTTCTCGAAGACGATGCCGAGCACGATCGCCAGCACGCCCAGCGCCAGCGTCGCCAGCTTGGACACTCGCACTTCGTCACGATCGTTCGCGCGGCCCTTGCGGAACACGCTGGCGTAGAGATCGTGCGAGACCGCGCTGGCGCCGGACAGCGTCAGGCCGGCGACCACCGCCAGTATCGTCGCGAACGCCACCGCCGAGATGAAGCCGAGGAACACATCACCACCGACCGCGTGCGCCAGGTGGATCGCCGCCATGTTGTTGCCGCCGCGCAGGCCGGCGTCGTCGAGGTACAGCGCATTGGTGCCGACCAGCACGATGGCGCCGAAGCCGATGATGAAGGTCAGGATGTAGAAGTAGCCGATGAAGCCGGTGGCATAGAACACGCTCTTGCGCGCGGCCCGGGCATCCTTGACGGTGAAGAAGCGCATCAGGATGTGCGGCAGGCCGGCGGTGCCGAACATCAGCGCCAGGCCCAGCGAGATCGCCGAGACCGGGTCCTTGACCAGGCCGCCGGGCGCCATGATGGAGACGCCGGACTTGTGCACGCTGACGGCCTGCTGGAACAGCGTCTCGAACGAAAAGCCGGTCCTGGCCATCACCATGAAGGCCATGAAGCTGGCGCCGCCAAGCAGCAGCACGGCCTTGATGATCTGCACCCAGGTCGTCGCCAGCATGCCGCCGAAGGTGACGTAGATGATCATCAGCACACCCACCGCGACCACCGCGGTGCTGTAGTCGAGGCCGAACAGCAGCTTGATCAGCTGGCCGGCACCGACCATCTGCGCAATCAAATAGAAGCTCACCGTGGTCAGCGTGCCGGCCGCCG
>CAMLDZ010000069.1 GCA_946478985.1 uncultured Solimonas sp. | reverse complement strand
GCACCTTCTCGTAGAGGCGGATGCCGAAGGCGATGTTGTCGTAGATCGACATCGGAAACGGCGTCGGCTTCTGGAACACCATGCCGATCCGTGCGCGCAGCAGGTTGAGATCGGTCCTGGGGTCCAGGATGTTCTTGCCGTCGAGCAGGACCTCGCCCTCGGCGCGCTGGCCGGGGTAGAGGTCGTACATGCGGTTGAGGATGCGCAACAGCGTCGACTTGCCGCAGCCGGACGGGCCGATGAAGGCCGTGACCTTGCGGTCGTACAGCGGCAGCGAGATGTCCTTCAGGGCGCGGTAATCGCCGTAGAAGAAGTTCAGCTTGCGCACCGAGACCTTTTCGGTCAGCTCTTCGGCAATCGGTTCGGTCAGCACGGTCTTGGTCAGCTCGACGTTGGGACGGGATTGCATATGGGCGTCCATGTTAGCGGCCCCCCGTGCGCGGAGTCGAAAGGGCACGGGCGACGATGTTGAGAAGCAGGACCGCCGAGGTGATCAGCAGCGCGCCGACCCAGGCCAGGCGCTGCCAATCCTCGTACGGTGACAGTGCGAACTGGAAGATCACCACAGGCAGGTTCGACATCGGCGCGTTCATGTTGGTGCTCCAGAACTGATTGTTCAGCGAGGTGAACAACAGGGGCGCCGTCTCACCGCTGATGCGCGCGACTGCCAGCAGGGTGCCGGTGATCAGGCCGGCACGGGCGGCCCGGTAGCAAACCTTCTGGATCACCAGCCAGCGCGGCGCGCCGAGCGCGCTGGCCGCCTCGCGCAGCGAGTCGGGCACCAGCAGCAGCATGTCCTCGGTGGTGCGCACGACGACCGGCAGGACCAGCACGGCCAAGGCCACGCAGCCGGCCCAGGCCGAGAAATGGCCCATCGGCTGCACCATGATCGTGTAGACGAACAGGCCGACGACGATCGATGGCGCCGACAGCAAGACGTCGTTGATGAAGCGCACCGTGGTCGCCAGTTTGGTATTGCGCCCGTACTCGGCCATGTAGGTGCCGGCAAGTACGCCGATCGGCGTGCCGATCAGGGTGGCGATCAGGGTCTGGATCACGCTGCCGAAGATGGCGTTGAGCAGGCCGCCCGCACTGCCCGGCGGTGGGGTATTCTGCGTGAAGGCCGCCAGGTTCAGGCCGCTGAAGCCCTTGATGATCAGCGTGCCGAGAATCCACACCAGGGCAATCATGCCGAACAGCGCGGCGACGTTGGACAGGACCATCGCCACGCGGTGCTTGATGCGGCGGCGGGCGTAGAGACGGTTGTCGGCGTGGATGTCCATCAGCGGCGACCCTCCATGCGCTGCATGCGCAGCAGCATCAGCCGCGCGGCGGCCAGGACGATGAAAGTGATGATGAAGAGGATCAGGCCCAGCGCCACCAGCGAGGAGGTGTAAAGCTCGCCCACGGCCTCGGTGAACTCGTTGGCGATGCTGGCCGAGATCGTCGTGCCGGGCGCCAGCAGCGAGGTGCTGATGCGGTGCGCGTTGCCGATGACGAAAGTCACTGCCATGGTTTCGCCGAGCGCGCGGCCCAGGCCCAGCATCACGCCGCCGATCACGCCGGTACGCGTGTAGGGCAGCACGATGTGGCGGACCACTTCCCAGGTCGTGCAGCCGAGGCCGTAGGCGGACTCCTTGAGCATCGGCGGCACCGTCTCGAAGACGTCGCGGGTGATCGAGGTGATGAACGGCAGCACCATGATGCTGAGGATCAGGCCGGCGGTGAGCACGCCGATGCCGTAGGGCGGGCCGGCGAACAGCTCGGACAGCCAGGGCACGTTCTCGAACGTGGCGATCAGCGCCGGCTGCACGTACCGCTGCAGCAGCGGCGCCAGCACGAACAGGCCCCAGATGCCGTAGATGATGCTCGGGATACCGGCCAGCAGTTCGATGGCCGTGCTGATCGGCCGCTTCAGCTTCGGCGGGCACAGTTCGGTGATGAAGATGGCAATGCCCAGACTGATCGGCACGCCGATCAGCATGGCGATGAAGGCCGTCATCAGGGTGCCGTAGATCGGTGCCAGCGCGCCGAACTTCTCGGTCACCGGATTCCACTTCTGCGTGGTCAGGAAGTCGAAGCCGAAGGCCTTGATCGCCGGGATCGAGCCGTCGATCAGGGCAACGATGACGCCGCCCAGCATCACCAGCACCGTGATCGCCGCCGTGCGCGTGAGGATTCGCAGCGCGATGTCCCACAGGCGGTTCTTGGCGAGGATCGATGAGGCGCTGGAATTGGGGCTAGGACTGATGGCGGCTGTGCTCACGAGGCTCCCGGGGGGTCATTTCAGATGCGACACGGCGGGAAAGACTGCAAGAGCCTTTCCCGCCGGCGGCAATGGTACTCGCTGCCTACTTCCAGAGCGCTGCGCCCGATGCATCCTTGAGGTTGTCGGCCCAGGACTTCTGCACCAGCGTGACGACCGACTCGGGAATCGCCACGTAATCCAGCTCGTCGGCCATCTTGCCGCCGTTCTTGTAGGCCCAGTCGAAGAACTTCAGCGCGGCCTTGGCGTCGTCCGGCTGCTGCGGCTGCTTGTGGATCAGGATGAAGGTCGCTGCCGTCATCGGCCAGCTGTTGGCGCCCGGCTGGTTGGCGAGGATCAGGTAGAAGCCCGGCGCCTTGGCCCAGTCGGCATTGGCAGCGGCGGCCTGGAAGCTTTCCGAATCGGGCGCCACGGTCTTGCCGTCCTTGTTGATCATCTTCACGTGCGCCATCTTGTTCTGCTTGGCATACGCGTACTCGACGTAGCCGATCGAACCTTCGGTCTGCATGACCATGTTGGCGACGCCCTCGTTGCCCTTGCCGCCGATGCCGACCGGCCACTCGACCGAGGCCTCGACGCCGACTTCCTCGGTCCACTCCTGCGAAACCTGGCCGAGGTAGTAGGTGAAGTTGAAGGTGGTGCCCGAGCCGTCGGAGCGGTGCACGACGGCGATGGCAGTCTTCGGCAGCGGCAGGCCAGGGTTGAGCTTGGCGATGGCCTTGTCATCCCACTTCTTGATCTTGCCCTGGAAGATATCGGCCAGGGTCTTGCCGTCCAGGACCAGCTGGCCGGGCTGGATGCCCTTGACGCGGACCACCGGCACCACGCCGCCCATCACCATCGGGAACTGGATCAGCCCGCTTTTCTCGAGATCTGCCGGCTTCAGCGGCTTGTCGGTTGCCCCGAAGGTGACCGTCTTGGCCTGGATCTGCTTGATGCCGCCACCGGAGCCGATCGACTGGTAGTTGAGGCCGATATTGGTTTGCTTCTTGTACGCGTCCGCCCACTTGGCATAGATCGGATACGGGAAGGTAGCACCGGCGCCGGAGATATCAGCGGCGACCGCCGTGCAGGCGAGCGCGACGCCGGTTGCGGCGAGCGCGACGCGCGTCAGGATCTTGTGAAAGGGCACGGCGTGTCTCCGGTGTCATATTCGGGAAAGCGCGGCGAGAGTAACGGGCCTGTTTTACAGTTTTGTTGCAGTCGCCCGACTTCTTGCCAAAAACCAGCGCTGAAGCGGTTCGTCTGGCCGGGCGCCGGGGTTGCGGATGTCGTGCGGGCGCAGCTTTTCCGGCGTGTTGTCACATTATCGTCATCTGCAGCCGGCACAGTGCCGGCCGTTCCCGGCGCTTGTGGTCAGCGGCAGGCTGACGCGAGGCCGGGCAAGCCGCCGCTGCGCTGTGAAAACGGTCCGCGGCTGTCTATAGTCTGGCGGACACCGGTGCCTGCGAGCACCCTGCCTGTCACCGAACCGCTAAGCATCCAATGCCATCCATGGACAAGCCGACCTTCCGTCAACACATCTCGAGCCAGTTCAATGCCGAGCTTGAGGACGTGCGGCAGCGCGTAATGGCCATGGGCGGCCTGGTCGAGCAGCAGATCATCGAGGCGACGCAGGCGCTGGTCACGCTCGACGCCGAGCTGGCCGAGCAGGTCAACCTCAATGATTACAAGGTCAACCAGCTGGAAGTATCGATCGACGAGGAATGCTCGCGCATCCTCGCGCGGCGCCAGCCGACCGCCAGCGACCTGCGTCTGGTCTATGCCGTGATCAAGACCATCACCGATCTGGAGCGGATCGGCGACGAGTCGACCAAGATCGCGCGGATGGCCAAGGACCTGGCCTCGCAGGAGCGCATCCACGAGCACATGCGCGAAATCCAGCACCTGTCCCGGCAGGCCTCGCAAATGGTGCGGCAGGCGCTCGACGCTTTCGCCCGTGTCGATGCCGAGGCGGCGCTCGACGTGGCCCGCCAGGACCGCGAGGTCGATCGCGAATACGAGGCCCTGTTGCGTCAGTGCATCACCTTCATGATGGAAGATCCGCGCACCATCGGCCGGGTGATGGACATCATCTGGTGCGCGCGCGCGCTGGAGCGCATCGGCGACCACGCCAAGAACATTTCCGAGTACGTGATCTATCTGGTCAAGGGCAAGGACGTGCGGCACTTGTCGATCGAATCGATCGAGAAAGAAATCAAGGGCTGAGAACACCGGTGTGGGTCACGGCGCCTCGCAGTCCGTCGATGGCACCGCGGCGTGGCTGGCTGCTGGCGCTGCTGTTGCCCTGTGCCGCCGCTTGTACCTCGGCGCCGCTGCAGCTCTATGAAGGACCGGCTCGCGACGCCGCCATGCTGGCTGTCGTGACGATGCCGGAGCAGCTGGAATTGCTGCGACTCAATGGTGCCGAGGTACCAGCCTCCAGGGGGCTGTGGCAGCACGGCGAGCAGCGACTGCAGCTGCTGCCCGGTCATTACGAACTGCTGGTGTTCTACCGCGAGTTCTGGGATGTCGGCAGCCAGGAGCAGGTATTGCGCTCCGATCCGGCGCGCTTCGTCATCGACGCCGCAGCAGGCGGCCACTATCGCATCGACTACGCACGGCCGCGCAATGTCCGTGAGGCTGAGCGGTTGCAGGCCGACTTCCACGGTTGGGTCGACGATGCTCAGGGCCGCCGTCAGGCCTCGACCCCGAGCGATCTGGTATTCCGCCGTGACTGGACGGCGGCGCTCGGCGGTGGCGGGCAGCTGCTTGCAAGATCGCCGCAGGCCGCTTCGGTTCCTGCAGCGATCCCGGCAGGAGCGGCCAGTGCAATGACTGCGGCGCCCGCGTCGACGTTGACCGACATGCAGGACTGGTGGAAGCGGGCCAGCACGCAGCAGCGCAGTGCTTTCCTGCAGTGGCTCGCCACGCAAACCCCATAACCCCGGCCTTTCTCGTCCCTTTCACCCCCGAGTCCTGAGCGCAGACTGCCTCGCCTGGAGAATCCGATGCGCAAAACGATGCTGCCTATCGCCATCACCGCCATCTTGTTGACTCCGCTGGCCGCTGCGGCTGCCGACGTCAAGGTCTACGGGAAATTCAACATCGCCTTGGAGGCAGAGAAGGATCAGATCGGTCTCGACAAGAAGACGCTGGAGCGCAGCTGGTTCTTCAAGGACCAGAACAACTCGTCGCGGATCGGCGTCAAGGGTAGGGAAGACCTGGGCCTTGGCGATCTCAAGGCGTTGTTCCAGCTCGAATGGGGTATCGATACCGACGGCTCAGAGGCCGAGGTGCTGACACGCCGCAATCTGTTCTTCGGCCTGCAAGGCGGGTTCGGGACCGCCAAGTTCGGTATTTTCGATACGCCGCTGAAGGCGGCGGGGGAGCGCATCGATCTGTTCAACGACGAATCGATCGAGGACGACGCCAGCCTGCTGGTCGGCGAGACACGGCAGAAAAACATGCTGCAGTACGCGACGCCCCCGTTGCTCGATGTCTTGAGCTTCACCGTCGCGGTGACCCCGGGCGAGGATCGTGTCGCTGTCGACGACATCGAGAACACCGAGCACGGCGTCGCCGACACCGTCTATGCCTCGCTGGTCTACGAGCAGGGGTCGGCCTACGCCTCGGCCTCGTACGCCTGGCATGAAGTCGGCAGCCTCAAATTCGACGGCCCAACTGCGGCGATCGACATCGTCCGCGGCGCCGTCGACATCAAGCCCATCGCCGCGCTGGAACTGGGGGCGCTGATCCAGCAGGCACGCGGCGTCGATCAGGACGGCCAGCTTGCCTCGGGCACGCCGCCCGTGCTGGCGCCGTCGCCGAACGCGCATGGGCACGACGCCAAAGAAACCAGCTATCTGGCTTCGGTCGGCTACACGATTGACACGCTGCGTATCAAGGGCCAGCTCGGTGAGACCAGGGGCGAGCTGACCCATATCCGCCGCGATGCCGCAGCCGTTGGCTTCGACTACAAGCTGAGCAAGACTCTGATCACGCAGGTCTACTACATTCGCTATGTCGACCATCATCGTGTCGTCAATGGCATCAGCAACCCGGAGACGTCGGACTTCGGCGTCGGCATGAGCTATTCGTTCTGAGCGGGCGGCTACGCGCGCGGCTGGTGCGGCAGCCGCGTTCAGCCTCGCAGCCAGGCGGATTCCTTTAAACTCCGCCGCCACATGCCTGCCATCCCGCGTTCCGCCAAAATTTTTCTCGTTTCGGCGCTGCTGCTGCTGCTCAGCGTCGGCGGCCTGCTGTTCGCCGGCTATCTGCTCAAGCTCGATGAACAGATCCGCGGGCGCTTTGCCGGTGCGCGCTGGGCTTTGCCGGCGCAGGTCTATGCGGCGCCGCAGGAGCTGTATGCGGGCCTGGGCCTGAGCGCCAAGGAGCTGGTACACGAACTGCAGCGGCTCGGCTATCGCGAGGACTCGCGACTCGGCGCCACCGGCACCTACACGGCGAGCGCGCAGCGCGTCGATCTGCAGGCGCGCGGTTTCACCTTCTGGGATGGGCCGCAGGCGCCGCAGCGGCTGGCGGTGAGCTTCAGCGGCGATCTGATCACCGCGGTCGCCGACGCCGACAGCGGCGAGCCGCGCGACATCGTCCGGCTTGATCCGATGCTGATCGGCAGCATCTATCCCAAACAGGGTGAGGATCGCGTGCTGGTCAAGCTCAGCGATCTGCCGCCGCTGCTGCCCAAGGGGCTGGTCGCGGTCGAGGACCATTCGTTCTATTCGCACTCCGGTGTGAGCCTGACGGCAATCCTGCGCGCCGGCATCGCCAACATGCGCGCCGGTCACGTCGTGCAGGGCGGCAGTACGATCACCCAGCAGCTGGTGAAGAACTTCTTCCTGACCAGCCGGCAGACCTGGAACCGCAAGGTCAACGAGGCCTTCATGGCCCTGCTGCTGGAAAGCCACTACAGCAAGGATGAGGTGCTGGAGGCCTACCTCAACGAGGTGCACGTCGGCCAGGACGGCAATCGCGCCGTGCACGGCTTCGGCCTGGGCGCGCAGTTCTATTTCAACAAGCCGCTGGGCGAGCTGCGTGCGCACGAGATCGCATTGCTGGTCGGCATCGTCAAGGGGCCGTCGTTCTACAACCCGCGGCGCAACCCCAAGCGGGCGCTGGAGCGCCGCAACCTCGTGCTTGGCGTGTTTCGCGACGAGGGCCTGATCGACGAGAACGAATACCAGCGCAGCGTTGACCTGCCGCTCGGCGTGGTTGGCGGGCGCGGCGGCGGCGTCGAGCGCTATCCGGCCTTCGTCGAGCTGGTCAAGCGCCAGCTGCAGCGCGACTACAAGGACGAGGACCTCACCAACGAAGGTCTGCGCATCTTCACCACGCTGGACCCCCGTGCCCAGGAAGCGCTGGAGGCGCGCATCATCGAGGTGCTGCCGCAGCTGGAGAAGGCGCGCAAGATCAAGGCTGGCGTGCTGCAGTCGGCGGGCGTCATCACCAGCGCCGATCGCGGCGAGGTGCTGGCCCTTGTCGGTGGCCGCGACGTGCGCTTCCCCGGCTTCAACCGCGCACTGGATTCTCGGCGCTCGATCGGCTCGCTGGCCAAGCCCTTCGTCTATCTGACGGCCCTGCAGCAGCCCGATCGTTACAACCTGATGAGCCTGATCGAAGACGAACCGGTGTCGGTCAAGCTGCCCGGCGCTGCGCTGTGGGCGCCGAAAAACTATGACCGCCAGCTGCACGGCCCGCAGCGGCTGTACATGGCGCTGGCGCAGTCCTACAACCTGCCGACGGTGCGGATCGGCCTCAGTGTCGGCGCCGACGCCGTGCTGCGCACCATGCGCGCGGCGGGCTACGACGGCGAGGCCAAGGCGCTGCCGTCGATCTTCCTGGGCGCGCTGGACGCTTCGCCGCTGCAGGTGGCCACCATGTACGGCACGCTTGCCGCCGGCGGCTTCCAGGCGCCGCCGATGGCGATCCGCGAAGTCCAGACCAAGGACGGGCAGCCGCTGCAGCGCTTTCCGCTCGACGTGCGGCAGACGCTGGGCGAAGGACCGGTCTACCTGCTGAACTGGGCGCTGCAGAAGGTGATGACGCTGGGCACCGGCCGCGCCGCCTACGCGATGCTGCCGCCGAGCACCGTCGTCGCCGGCAAGAGCGGCACCACCGACGATTACCGCGACAGCTGGTTCGCCGGCTTCGGCGCCGAGCGTGTCACCGTGGTCTGGGTCGGCCGCGACGACAATCAGCCGACCGGACTGTCCGGCTCGGCCGGCGCGCTGCCGATCTGGTCGCGCGTGATGCGCGATCTGCACGTGCGCGGCATCGATCCGCTGCCGCCGGCCACCGTCGACGAGATCCTGATCGAGCCCGGCAGCGGCCTGCACGCCGACGAGCACTGCTACAACGCCGTCAGCGTTCCTTTCCTGCGCAACTCCGGTCCGCAGGACTGGGCGCCGTGTGCCCAGAGCGGCCCCGAGCGGGGCCCCGTGGAGTGGCTGAAGAGCATCTTCGGACGCTGACCGGCGCCGCTACAATAGCGGCGAATTCCACCGGAAGGCCCTCGTGCGCAACAGGCTGATTCTCGTTTTGCTGGCGATCGGGCTGTCTGCCTGCCAGACCATGCAGGGGCAACGCGAAACCCACGAGCCCAAACCGCCGACGCAGACCCAGCCGCTGCCGACGCTGCCGCCGATCCCGGAGCCGCGGCCCTTGCCGGAGGCCGTCGCGCCGACACCGGCACCGCTGCCGAACTATCCCAAGACCGCCGAGCAGATCAGCGGAGTGCCGGTCACCTCGCTGATGAAGCAGGCGCGCGGCTATCTCAATGCCAGGCAGCCGGACAAGGCCGCCGGCGTGCTGGAGCGCGCGCTGCGCATCGAGCCGCGCAACTATTTCGTCTGGTCGATGCTCGGCCAGAGCTATCTGGCGCAGAAGAACTACGCCCAGGCCGAATCGATGGCGCTGCGCTCGAACTCGTTCGCGCGCGGCAACATCTATGTCGAGATCGAGAACTGGAAGACCATCGCCGAAGCGCGCCAGGCGCGCGGCGATGCCGATGGCGCCTTGCAGGCCTCGGCACAGATCGCGGTCATGCAGGAACAGCTTTCCGGCGCCCCTTGAGCGCGCCGACGCCGCCGGCCGCAGCGAGGCAGCCGTGACACCGCAGGAGATCGCCGCGCTGCTCGACGGCGACGGCCCGTTCTCGGCGCTGCCGGGCTTCGCGCCGCGGCTGGCGCAACAGCAGATGGCCGAGGCCACCGCGCAGGCCTTCGACGAGGGCGGCTCGCTGGTCGTCGAGGCCGGCACCGGCACCGGCAAGACCTACGCCTACCTGGTGCCGGCGCTGATGTCCGGCAAGCGCACGCTGGTCTCGACCGGCACCCGCACCCTGCAGGACCAGCTGTTCCACCGCGACCTGCCGCGGGTCCGTGACGCCCTCAAAGTGCCGGCGCGCGTGGCCCTGCTCAAGGGGCGCGCCAACTACCTGTGCCTGTACCGGATGAAGCGCGCGCGCGGCCAGCCGGCGCTGCGCTGGGCGTGGACACGGCTGCAGCAGATCGAGGCCTGGGCGCGCCGAACCGACTCCGGCGAGTTGTCCGAACTCGGCGAGTTCAACCAGGAGGACGGGCTGGCGCGACAGATCAGTTCGACCGCCGACAACTGCCTGGGCAGCCGCTGCGAGGACTTCGAGCATTGCTTCGTCGCCAAGGCGCGCCGCGCCGCGCAGGCCGCCGATCTGGTGGTGGTCAACCACCATCTGCTGTTCTCCGACTTCGTCCTCAAGGACCAGGGCTTCGGCCAGATCTTCGCCGGTGCCGACGCCATCATCGTCGACGAGGCCCACCAGCTCGCCGAGCTGGCCGCCGAGTTCTTCGGCCGCCGCGTGTCGACGCGGCAGCTGCAGGAGCTGGCGCGCGATGTGCAGGCCGAGGCGCAGTCCAGCGGCGATCTGGGCAGCCTTGCCGAACTCGCGCAGCAGCTGTCCGGTGACGTGCTGCGCCTGGAGCAGGCCTTCGCCGGCCAGCCGCAGCGCCAGCCGCTGGCGCAGTTCCTCGGCGACGAGGCGCGGCAGCGCACGCTGGCGCAGACCGGCGACGCGCTGGCGGCGCTGCGTCAGCAACTGGCGCCGCTGGAGGAGCGCAACGCCGAATGCGCGGCACTGCTGGAGCGCACGCTGAGCCTGCTGGAGCGCTGGACCATCGTCTTGCACACCGAGTCGGCACACGAGGTGCGCTGGACCGAAACCGCCGTGCGCGGCGGCAGCCTCAACGCCACGCCGATCGAGGTCGCCGACGACTTCGCGCGGATGCGCGCCACGTATCCGGGCACCTGGCTGTTCACCTCGGCGACGCTGGCGGTGGCTGACGACTTCGCGCATTTCCAGCATGCGCTCGGCCTCGACGACACGCCGACGCTGCGCCTCGACAGCCCCTTCGATTACGCCGAGCAGGCTCGCCTGTATCTGCCGCGCGGCCTGCCGGAGCCCAATGATCCGGCTTACTCCAACGCCGTTGCCGAAGCGGCGCGACCGCTGATCGAAGCGGCCGGCGGCGGCGCCTTCGTGCTGTGCACCAGCTACCGCGCCTTGCGGACGATCGCCGAGCGCCTGCGCGCGCGGTTGTCGCAGCGCGTGCTGGTGCAGGGCGAGGACAGCCGCTCGGCGCTGCTCGACGCCTTCGCCGAGGACGGCAATGCCGTGCTGGTCGGCACCAGCAGCTTCTGGGAAGGCGTCGACGTCAAGGGCAGGGCGCTGCGCCTGGTGGTCATCGACAAGCTGCCGTTCGCCGCGCCGGGTGATCCGGTGTTCGAAGCCAAGCTCGACACCGTGCGCCGCCGCGGCGGCAAGCCGTTCTTCGAGCTGCAGCTGCCGGAGGCCATCGTCATGCTGCGCCAGGGCGCCGGCCGCCTGATCCGCGATCCTGGCGATCGCGGCCTGCTGATGCTCTGTGATCCGCGCGTGACGTCCAAGGGCTACGGCCGCCAGGTGCTCGCCAGCCTGCCGGCGATGCCGGTGCTGCGCGATCTCGACGCGGCCCGTGAATTTGTCAAAACCCTGTGAAATGACTGGCGCTATGAAATTGCTGGCATTGGATACCGCGACTGAGGCCTGCTCGGTGGCGCTGATGATCGACGGCCAGCTGCTGTCGCGTTACGACGTTGCCGGCCGCAGTCATACCGCGCGCCTGCCTTCGATGCTGCAGTCCGTGATGGCCGAAGCCGGGCTGAGCTACGCGCAGCTCGACGGCTACGTGTGCGGCGTCGGCCCCGGCAGCTTCGCGGGCGTACGCATCGGCGTCGGCTTCATCAAGGGCCTGGCGCTGGCGCATGAGCGCCCCGTGGTCGCGGTGTCGTCGCTGCAGATGCTGGCGCTGCCGGCTCTGGACGCCGGCGCTGCGCGCGTGCTGACGGCGATCGATGCGCGAATGGACGAGGTCTACTTTGCCGCATGGTCGCGCAGTGACAACGGCCTTCCGCAAATGCTGACGCCGGCGCAGGTTGCCGCACCGGCGCAGATCGGACCCCATGCCGGTGCATGGCATGCTGCCGGCAGCGGCTGGCAGAGCTATGCAGATGTTCTGCGGGCGGCGACGGGGGCGACGCTGGAGACCGTTGACGGCGCCGCCCTACCACGTGCCGCTGATGCGCTGCGGATCGCCCGTCCACGTTTCGTAGCCGGGGACATCATCAGTGCTGCAGACCTGCTGCCGGACTACCTGCGCAACAAGGTCGCGCTGACCATGCGCGAACAGGCGGCGCGCCGGCCGGCGCAGTCCTAGGCAGCCGCAGGCCAAGCTCAGGGATCCACTGCGGGTACTGCGGCTACTGTTCGCGCACCGGGTCAATGATCAGCGCCTCGCGGCCGAGGCCGAGGCGAGCAAGTAGCTGTAGGTACTCGAAGCCGCGTCGAACAACTGCCGAAACATCACGGAAAGTGTCCGCTGATTCTGCGTTTCGGCAGCACGCGGTCTTGCAAGCGCATGCCGGCGAACATCAAGACGGCGAACCACAGCAGCAGCGGCAGGCCGGTACTCAGGCGTGCCAGCGCCGGTGCAGCGCACAGGCCGGTGATATACCCAGCCGAAACCGAACAGCACGGCGCTCATGGCGGCGTGAGGCCAGCGCCGGGGTCGATGGTCATATACAGGAGTACGCCCTCTTGAGTGATCCACATGAAATACCCAGTAGGGTATGCTTGCAGGCAGCGCAAAGCCGGATGAACAGGCGTGAACGGCCACCAGCAATACCAGCACAAGCTGATCGTCCTCCTGCGCCGCGCAAGGGCAGATCCGCGTATTGGATCGCTCGGTCTGCGAGATGCTCGCCTGCAGCATGGAGACGCAGACCGAACAGGCGCCGGACGCTGATGCCGCCAAGCTGGCCGGTACCCACATCAGCAAGCTGTCGGCGCGTTACGGTTAGCGACAATCAAGGGGATGCGATGGACGCCAGAACGCATTGGCAGCAGGTCTACACCGGCAAGGCGGCAACGCAGCTCAGCTGGTTTCAGGATCACGCGGCGCTGTCGCTGCGTCTGATCGCCAGCACCGGCCTCGCGCCTTCGGCGTCAATTATCGATGTGGGCGGCGGTGCGTCGACTCTGCTCGACGATCTGCTTGCCGCCGGCTTCCGGAAGTTGAGCGTGCTCGACCTGTCTGCCGCAGCACTGGCCGTGGCCGCTCAGCGGATCGGTTCGCGCGCCGCCGAGGTGCGCTGGATCGAAGCTGACGTTCTCGATGCCGCGCTGCCGGAGTCGGGCTACGAGCTCTGGCACGATCGCGCGGTTTTCCATTTTCTCGGTAGTGATTCGGAGCGGCGGATCTACATCAAGCAGTTGCGCCGGGCCCTGAAGCCGGATGGATGGCTGCTGCTCGCCACGTTTGCCGAGGATGGTCCGATGCGCTGCAGTGGATTGCCGGTCACGCGCTACCGTATCGATGAACTCGACGCGCTGTTCGCAGACAGCTTCAGGCTCGTCGAGCATGCGCATGAGTCGCATCGCACGCCGGGCGGCGCCGAGCAGAAGTTCGTCTATGGTCTGTGGCGCAGGCGCGACGGCTGAGGAGCGGCATGTGTACCCGCAACTTGTCTGGCGGCGTGGCGGCAATTCAGGCACACTTCGCGTCCCTCGCGGCGGCCTGGCTGCCCGCAAGGTCTCGATGGTGGCCCGTGCCGGCCCTCCGCGACGGAAAGCCGTGAACCCCGCCAGGCCCGGAAGGGAGCAACGGTGGCGGTGATGCCGGGTGCCGGAGCCAGCTGGTACGGGCTGCCGCCTTCGAGACTTTTCCTGCCCACGTCTCCCGTCTTGCAAGCATGCTGCCGATCGGCCGCTGTGGAGCCGCGTCGCGTGGCTCCGGTACGATCGCGCCGACGCTTGAGAATCCACGAGGGGAATCCGCATGCTCCGTCTGCCCTTGCGCACGCTGTCCGTTGCCGCTCTGCTTGCCACCTGCCTGTGCCTGCCGGCGCACGCCGAGGCGCCAGCGTCGCCCCCGGGGCTGACGATCAAACCCTTGCTGCGCACGACCCTCAGCGGTTTCGACGATAAGGACGCGCTGGTGTTCTCGATCGAATTCGCACCCGGCGCGGTCGCCAAGCGCCACACGCATGCCGGCGACGAATACGCGACCGTGCTGGAAGGCGAGCTTGAACTGCTGCGCGATGGCGAGGCGCCGCGCATCGTCAAGGCCGGCGAGGCCTATCACAGCCCGCGCGGCGTGCCGCACGAGACGCGCAATGTCGGCAAGGCTCCTGCGCGTACCGTGGCAACCTTCATCCTCGACAAGGGCCAGCCGCTGCTGAGCCCGGCGCCGGCGCGCTGAGCCTCGGTGCGGCTGCGGCAAGCAGCTGTTTGCATGGTGTTTCCGCGGCGCGGCTGGCAAGCGCGGGCCTGATCCCGGACAATCCGGGGACGCTGTTTTCGCCGACCCCGTCGACCGCTCCCCGATGCCGAACTGCCGATGAGTTATCTCGCTCTTGCCCGCAAGTGGCGCCCGCGCCGTTTTGAAGACGTGATGGGCCAGGGTCATGTCGTCAAGGCGCTGTCGCACGCGCTCGACGGCGACCGCCTGCATCCGGCCATCCTGCTGACCGGTACCCGCGGCGTCGGCAAGACCACGCTGGCGCGCATCATCGCCAAGTGCCTGAACTGCGAGACCGGCGTCAGCGCCAATCCCTGCGGGGTCTGCTCGGCCTGCAAGGAAGTCGACGACGGTCGCTTCGTCGACCTGCTGGAAATCGACGCCGCTTCGCATACCGGCGTCGACGACGTCCGGCAGATGATCGACAACGCGCAGTACTCGCCGGCGCGCGGCCGCTACAAGGTCTACCTGATCGACGAAGTCCACATGCTGTCCAAGAGCGCATTCAATGCGCTGCTGAAGACACTGGAGGAGCCGCCGCCGCATCTGAAGTTCATTCTGGCGACCACCGACCCGCAGAAGCTGCTGGTGACGGTGCTGTCGCGCTGCCTGCAGTTCAACCTCAAGCGCCT
>CAMLDZ010000068.1 GCA_946478985.1 uncultured Solimonas sp. | reverse complement strand
CCGGCCGGGCGATGAATCGCCGCTTGCTTGCCGGCGCCGGGGCCTGCCGGGCCTAAGCCGGGCCCTGCGCCTCGCCGTCGCCGACGTAGATGCCGAGACCGCGCGCCGTCGCCAGCAGCTGATCGTCGGCGGCGACGCAACGCGGGCCGCCAATCACTTCCGACAGCGGCACATCGACGATGCCGCGATCACGCCACGCGACCATGCGATCGAACCTGCCCTGCGCCACCAGATCGACCGCACGCACGCCGAACGAGGAGGCCAGCAGGCGGTCGCGCGGCGACGGCGCGCCGCCGCGCTGCAGGTAGCCGAGCACGGTGACGCGGCTTTCGACCCCCGTGCGCCGCTCGATCTCGTCGACCAGATAGTGGCCGATGCCGCCGTGACGGCCGCCGCTGGTGACCAGCTCGCCGGCCGGCGTGCGCGCGCCTTCGGCCACCACCAGCAGCGCGTGCGAGCGGCGTCGTGCCAGCACCTGGCGCAGGTGAGCCGTGCAGGCGTCGAGCGTATACGGCAGCTCGGGAATCAGGATCGCGTCGGCACCGCCGGCGATGCCACCGGCCAGCGCGAGGTGGCCGGCATCGCGGCCCATCACTTCGAGGATCATCACGCGGTGATGGCTGGCCGCCGTCGGCTGCAGGCGGTCGAGCGCCTCGGTGACGACAGTGATCGCCGTGGCGAAACCGACCGCGTACTCGGTGCCCGGCACGTCGTTGTCGATGGTCTTGGGCACGCCGACCATGCCGATGCCGGCCTGCGCGCAAAGCTGCGTGAGAATGCGCATCGAGCCGTCGCCGCCGACGACGATCAGCGCATCGAGCCCCAGTTCGCGAATGCCGGCGGCGAACTCCGGCGTGCGATCGGCGAAGCCCCCGTCCGGCTGCGGATAGCGCAGCGGATTGCCGCGGTTGGTGGTGCCGAGCAAGGTGCCGCCTTCGCGCAGCCAGCGGTCATCGAGCTGATCGAGCTGGAACTCGCACCAGCGCAGCGGCCGCTCGATCAGCCCCAGCGTGCCGTCCTGGATACCGATGACGCGCCAGCCGTAACCGGCGATGGCGCGATGCGCGACCGCACGCAGCACCGCATTGAGACCGGCGCAGTCGCCGCCGCTGGTCAGCACGCCGAGCGTCTTGACCGGGGCACTGCCGGCAGCTTTGCCGCTCATCGGTCCTCCTGCGTTCCGGAGCCGGCGCGCTGCGCGTGCAGCAGCGTGCTCGGCGCGATGAACAGCCAGCTCGGCGCGCCGAGCTGCACGGCGAAGCCCAGCTCGCGCAGCGTCTCGGCGTACTCGCGCGCATGGCGGAAATCGATGAGCACGAGGCGGCCGTCCGGCTTGAGCACGCGCACCATCTCCTCGAGCGCACGTCGCCGTTCGGTTCGCGTCGGCAGCCGGTGCAGCGTCCATGCCGACAGCACGACGTCGAAGCGGCCGGCGTCGAACGGCAAGCGCCGCGGCTCGCCCGCCTGGATGTCGACGCGCGCCGCCACGCCTTCAAGCCGCGCATTGCGACGCGCCGGCTCGGGGCCGCTGCGCAGCGGATCGTTGGGCTGCCAGCCGTCGACACCGACGGCGCGGCCGCGCGGCAGGCGCCTGGCGGCGCCGATCGCGAACAGGCCACGCGCGCAGCCGACGTCGAGCATCTCCTCGTCACCGCGCCAGGGCAGCGCATCGAGCACGCGATCGCGCAGCCTGAGCTTGCCGCTGCGGCTGGCCCATAGCAGCCAGCATGCGGTGGCGACGAAGAAGTAGCCCATGCCGGCCAGCGACCAGCGCATGTCATGCAGCGCCAGCAGCAGCTGCGGCGGCAGCAGGCGCGCGATGGTCGGCGTCGCGAAATGGATGACCAGGGCAACGCTGCCCCACATCAGCAGGCGGCGGATCACGTCCGGCGTGTCGACGCCGTAGTCGGGGGATTCGGTGCGCGGAGTGGAAGCGGCCATCCGCGCAGGATACTCAGTCGGCGATCCACTCGCGCACGCGCGCGGCGAGCCACTGCGGATCGTCGAGCGGCAGATCGTGGCCGGCCTGCGCATGCTCGATCAGCGGCAGTTGCCAGGCGGCAGCCAGCCGCCGCGAGCACTGCACGTCGACCAGTTCGTCCTGCGTGCTCGCCAGCAGCAGGACACGCGCTGGCGGCGGCAACAGCGGCGCACGAAAGCGCGCGGCGGCGGCGAGCTGGCGCAGCGCGTTGCCGCGCGACACCGGATGCGTGCGGCGCCAGCGCGTCCAGTCGTCCAGCACGATCGCCGTGCGCAGGCGCTGGCGGCTGGTCCAGCGCAGGATCAGCTGCTCGGCGGCGCGTGCGTCGTCATAGCGCAGCGCCAGCTTCAGCAGCGGCGCGTAGACCTGCGGGCGCAGCCGCTGATGGAAGCGACTGAACGGCCGCATGCTGGTGTTGATCAGCACCGCAGCGTCGATGTCCTGCGGCCGGCGCATCAGCCAGGCCGTCGCCACCATCGCGCCGAGCGACATCGCCAGCAGCCGGTACGGCGGCGCGATGCCGCGATGCTGCAGTTGCGCGCGGACATCGTCCGCCATCGCCTCGACGCGGGCCGGGCTGCGCTCGGCATTGCGCAGGCCATTGCCCGGCAGGTCGAGCATCAGCAGCGGCGCGCCGCCGAGCGCTGCGCGCAGTACCTCCGCAAAGGCGCCCCAATGCCGGCTGTCCCGGGTCAAGCCGCGCAGCAGCACCCAGGTCGGCGCCGCGCTCACGACAGCGCCTGCGGATACCAGCGCGCGATCGCCTGCGCATGATGCTGCTCGCGCACCACGCCGGTCGGCAGCCAGCGCTCGTTGCTGCTGGCGGCGCGCGTGAAGAAGTCCAGCAAGGACAGGTGTCGGCGCATCACGCGCTGCTGACGGTGTTTGATCAGCGGATTGAAGATGCCGTGGCGCATGAACAGCTGCCGCGGATTCTTCTTGATCCACAGCCAGGAACCCATCTCCAGGGTCAGCGGCAGGAACACGCGGTCCTCATGTTCGAGCGAGCGCAGGTACAGATGATCCCAGAGATCGCCATGCGTAAGGTACTGCAGGCTCTGCGGCTCGAAGACGTAGCGATGATGCGCGTAGGTCTGCGCGAAGATCGCCTGCAGCGCGTGCACCTCCGGCAGATGCACGATCGGCTTGACCGTATGCGCGTACGGGAACCAGATGCGGTCGTGCGTACCGAAGCCGGAGTGACAGTCGACGGCGAGACTGAAGCGGCGGCCCAGCAGTTCCTGCTCGACGAAACGGCATAGCGCCGCGCTCTCGATCTCCATCGGCGCGCCGGCCTCGCCGCGATACCACGGCAGGCCGCGGCTGAAGCGCTGGCCGGCGACCATGAACGGCGCCGGCTCGATGGCATCGACCGGCGCATTGCGCATCAGGTCGACGCCATTGGGATTGGCGCGCGTGGACAACCAGACGCCGCCCGGATTGACCAGCGGCATGAACACCAGGCGCACGCTCTCCAGCTGGCGATGCAGCATCGTGTCCCACGGCAGACGCATGACCAGGCTGCGGATATAGGCCAGCACCACCTCGGCGCCGATCCGCTCCAGGCCATGCACGCCGCCGAAGAATCCCACCGCCGGCACCGCCGGGTCCGGATTGCCGATGCACAGGGCGTGCAGCGGGAACGCGCGCCCGCGCACTTCGACCTGGCCCAGCGAGCGCACGTCCCAGTAGCTGCGCCCCTCCTCGATCAGGCTTTCGAGTTCCAGCAGTTCCGGCAGCGGTGCGGCGAGCGGTGGTGTCACGCGATTGCAGGCCCAGGCAGTGATGATGCGGCGAAGATGGCCGCGCAGTCTGCCGCGCCGATATGTCATCGCCTTGACATCAGGCACCGCCGGCAGCGCTGTCACCGTCGCGCCATCGTCGCGTCACATGGGCTTGCTAGGTTTTGCGTTCGCCCGCAATCGGCGACCACACCAGGAAAACCGCCATGGCCCGCATCGTCCGCAAGCTGCTGCACTCCCGTCCGGTCATCGTCGGCAGCATGGTGCTGCTCGGCGGCCGCGAGTTCCTCGCGCTGCAGCGCACGCAGGCCGTCGAGCGGCTGAAAGCTTAAGGCCTGTTAACAGGCCTTAAGCGCGACGCAGATTGACGACGCCGGCCGCAACGTGGCCGGTGGGGCCGGCGAGCACGGCGGATTCGCAGTGGGTGAGCTGGTCGTCGAAGAAGAAGTCCGGCTCGAACTCGCGCAGGAACGGCCCCTTGGCGAGGCCGCCGAGAAACATCGCCTCGTCCACCTCGATGCCCCAGTCCATCAGCGTGCGGATCGCACGCTCGTGCGCCGGCGCGCTGCGCGCGGTGACCAGCGCGGTGCGCAGTTTGATCCTGACTTTCTCGCCCGCCGCCCGCTGCAGGCGGTGCAGCGCATCCAGCAGGGGCTTGAACGGGCCGGCCGGCAGCGGTCGCGCCGCGTGTGTGCGCTCGTGCAGCTGGAAGGCATCCAGGCCGGCGCTCTGGAACACCTGCTCGGCCTCGTCGGAGAACAGCACCGCGTCACCGTCGAAGGCGATGCGCAGCTCGCTGGGGTGGCGCACCGCGTCGATCAGCGATTGCGAGAACACGCGCGCCGCCGGGAAGCCGGCGGCCAGCGCGCCGTGCACGTCGTCGGCATTGGCGGACAGGAACAGCTGCGCACCGAGCGGCTTGAGATAGCGGAATGGCGGCGCGCCCTTGGTGAAGACGCCGCGCTCCAGCGCCAGGCCCTCGGCCTTGGCTGAATTGAACACGCGCAGTCCCGAGGCCGGATCGTTGCGCGACAGGATCACCACCTCGACGCGGTGCTGGCCGTCTTCGTTGAACGCCAGCAGCTTCTTGACCAGCGGAAAGGCGACGCCGGGCTTGGCCGGCTGCTCGATCTTCTGCAGCTGCATCGCCTCGTAGGCCTTGTCGCCTTCGCGGTCGAAGACCTGATTCTCGGCTTCGAAATCGAACAGCGCGCGCGAGGACAGCGCGACGACCAGCTTGTTGTCGAGGGTGACGCCCATGGCAGCGGACTCGGGAATGCGGATGCACGCATTGTGCGCGCGGCGCGGCTCAGATTCCGAGCCTGCCCCTCATCCGCCCTGCGCGCAGCTTCTTCCGCAAGCGCGAGAAGGTAAAGCAAAACTCCCCTCTCCCGCTTGCGGAAGAGGCGCTGGGGGTGAGGGCCCGCTTGCCTCAGGCGCGCGCCGCGTTGGCAGCGATCAACTCGGCCCAGCGCGGCATCAGCGGCAGCGCCAGGTCGTGGCCCATGCCGTCGATCAGCTCCAGCCTGGCGCCGCGGATCAGCGTGGCGCTGCGCCGGCCGCAGGCGGGTCGCAGCAGCGGATCGGCAAGGCCGTGGACGATCTGCGTCGGCGCGGTGATCTGCGGCAGCAGCGATTCGAAACTGCCGGTGGCGAGGATCGCCTGCGTCTGCCGCACCGTGCCGGCCGGCCGGAAGGCGCGGTCGTAGGCGCGGCCAGCCAGCTCGGCGCGGTAGCCGGTCGGCGTCGGATAGGCAGGGCTGCCGACGCGACGCAGCATCGCCGTCGAGCGGCGGATCACCTGTTCGCGCGTCTTCGGCCGCGGGCCGATGCCGGACATCCGCCACAGCACGTCGAAGCGCGCCGGCGGCAGCTTGGGGTGATTGGTGCTCGACATGATCGAGGTCAGCGAGCGCACGCGACGGCCGTGCCGGCCGGCGGCGATCTGCGAGATCATGCCGCCCATCGACACGCCGACCCAGTGCGCCCTGGCGATGCCCAGGGTGTCGAGCAGACCCACCGCGTCGTCGGCGGCATCGTGCAGTGTGTAGTTGGCCGGCGTCTGCAAGCCGAAGCGGCTGCGCAGCCAGGCCGACGGGATATTGGCCGGAATGCCGCGGCAGCCGTCGCCGGACAGGCCGGCATCACGGTTGTCGAAACGGATCACGCGGAACCCGCGCGCCACCAGATCGGCGCACAGCGCGTCCGGCCAGTGGATCAGCTGGCCGCCCAGGCCCATCACCAGCAACAGCGGCTCGCCGCTCGCAGGACCGGCTTCTTCCCAGGCGATTTGCAGGCCATTGACGCAGGCGCTGCCGGCGGACCAGCACAGGTTCATTGCAGTGATGTGTTCCTTGGATGACGTTTTGGTGAAACTTTGGCGACCATAGCAAACGCCGGCCGCGCGATGTCACCTTGTTTTGCCGCGAGGCGCTGAACGCGCGCTGTGCGGACACGGGCGGCGCCGCTTGGATTCGCAGCCAGCGTCACCACTTGAGAGAAAACACCGTCGCCGCCCCATGCCGTCAGGCATAAGCTAGGCTCATGCAGCAGTCGCTTCCCCTCTCCAGCCGCCGCACCACCAGCAGCGGCCCGTTCGCCGGGCTGTTCCATCCGGCGGTGGCCGACTGGTTCACCACCACGTTCGGCGAGCCCACCCCGGTGCAGCAGCAGGCCTGGCAGGTCACTGCGCGGCACGGCAACGCCCTGATCACCGCGCCGACCGGCTCGGGCAAGACGCTCGCGGCGTTTCTGGCGGCGATCAACGATCTGGTCGTCGAAGGCGTCGAGCAGGGCTTGGCCGATGCCACGCAGGTGCTCTACATCTCGCCGCTGAAAGCACTGTCCAACGACATCCAGCGCAATCTCGAAGCGCCGCTGGCCGGCATCGCCGCCAAGCTGCGCGAGCAGGGCCTGCCGGAGCTGAACATCCGCGCCGCAGTGCGCACCGGCGACACCAGCAGCTTCGAGCGCGAGCGGATGAAGCGCGTGCCGCCGCACATCCTCGTCACCACGCCGGAATCGCTGTTCATCCTGCTGACCTCGGACGCCGGCCGGAAGATGCTGGGCAGCGTGCGCAGCGTCATCGTCGACGAATTGCACGCGGTCGCCGGCAGCAAGCGCGGCGCGCACCTGGCACTGTCGCTGGAACGGCTCGACGCCCTGTGCGAGCGACCGCCGCTGCGCATCGGTTTGTCGGCGACACAGAAGCCGATCGAGACGATGGCAAAGCTTTTGATGGGCACGGCTGCCGTCATTGCTCCCTCGCCCCGCGATAGCGGGGAGAGGGCTGGGGTGAGGGGCGGCACAGCTCGATCGGACCTTGCTGCCCCTCACCCTGACCCTCTCCCCGCTATCGCGGGGCGAGGGAACAGGACCATCGAGATCGTCGACACCGGCCACAGGCGCGCCCGCGATCTGGCGCTGGAAGTGCCGCGCTCGCCGCTGTCGGCGGTGATGTCGAACGAAGTCTGGGCCGAGATCTACGACCGCCTCGCGCAGCTGGTCGGCGAGCACCGCACCACGCTGATCTTCGTCAACCAGCGCCGCCAGGCCGAGCGCGTGGCCCGGCATCTGGCCGAGCGCATCGGCGAGGAGCACGTCACCGCGCATCACGGCAGCCTCGCCAAGGAGCACCGGCTCGACGCCGAGCAGCGCCTCAAGGCCGGCCAGCTCAAGGCGCTGGTCGCCACCAGTTCGCTGGAACTGGGCATCGACATCGGCGATATCGATCTGGTCTGCCAGCTCGGCTCGCCGCGCGCGATCAACGCCTTCCTGCAACGCGTCGGTCGCGCCGGCCACGCCGTGCGGGCTACGCCCAAGGGCCGGCTGTTTCCGCAGTCGCTCGATGATCTGGTCGAATGCGTGGCGCTGTTCGGCAGCGTCGAGCGCGGCGAACTGGACCGCACGCTGCTGCCGGACGCGCCGCTCGACGTGCTGGCGCAGCAGATCGTCGCCGAAGTCTCCTGCCAGGAATGGGCGCTCGACGACCTGCACCGCTGCCTGACGCGCGCGCTGCCCTACGCTCAGCTGCCGCTGGAGCGTTTCGAGACGCTGGTGCAGATGCTCGCCGACGGTTACTCGACGCGGCGCGGCCGGCGCGGCGCGCTGCTGCATTACGACGCCGTCAACCGCCGCCTGCGCGGCCGGCGCGGCGCCAAGCTGACCACCGTCACCAATGCCGGCGTGATTCCCGACCAGTTCGATTACGAGGTCGAGCTGGCACCGGAAGGCCTGCGCATCGGCACGCTCAACGAGGACTTCGCGTTCGAGTCGCTGCCCGGCGACATCGTCCAGCTCGGCAACACCTCGTACCGGATTCTCAAGGTCGAGACCGGCCGCGTGATCGTCGAGGACGCGCGTGGCCAGCCACCGAACATGCCGTTCTGGTTCGGCGAGGCGCCGGGCCGCAGCGATGAGCTGTCGATCGCCGTGTCGCGGCTGCGCGCCCGCGCCGACGAAGTGCTGGCCGACGGCATCAGCGCCGCGACCGAATGGCTCAAGGCCGAGTACGGCATCGACGGCGTCGCCGCCGCGACGCTGGCCAACTATCTCGGTGCCGCGAGGACCGCACTCGGGCTGCTTCCGACGCGCGAGAAGATCGTCTTCGAGCGCTTCTTCGACGAGGTCGGCGACACGCATCTGGTGATCCACGCGCCGCTGGGCTCGCGGATCATGCGCGCCTGGGGCCTGAGCTTGCGCAAGCGCTTCTGCCGGCAGTTCAACTTCGAGCTGCAGGCGGCGGCGCTGGAGGACTCGCTGGTGCTGTCGCTGGGCCCGACGCACAGCTTTCCGCTCGAAGACGTCGGCCACTTCCTGCATTCCAACAGCGCGCACGAGGTGCTGGTGCAGGCGGTGTTGCAGGCGCCGATGTTCCCGACGCGCTGGCGCTGGGCGGCGAGCGTGGCGCTGGCGGTGGCGCGCAACCGCAACGGCAAGCGCGTGCCGCCACAGTTCCAGCGCTCCGACGCCGAGGACCTGCTGACGCACGCGTTCCCGGATGCGGTGGCCTGCCAGGACAACCTGCCGGGCGACCGCGAAGTGCCGGACCATCCGCTGGTGCACCAGGCGCTGCACGACTGCCTGCACGAGCTGATGGACGTCGACGGCTTTCTCGCCCTGCTCAAGCGCATCGAGTCCGGCGCCGTGGAAATCATCTGCCGCGATCTGACCGCGCCGTCGCCGCTGTCCGAGTCGATCCTCAACGCGCGGCCCTACGCCTTCCTCGACGACGGCGCCGCCGAGGAGCGCCGCACGCTGGCGGTGAAGACGCGCGGCGCCGCCGGCGGCATCTACGACGCGCAGAGCGCGAGCGATCTGGGCCGGCTCGATCCGGACGCGATCGCCCGCGTCGATGACGAGCTGCGGCCGGACCCGGCCAGCGAGGACGAGCTGCACGATGCGCTGCTCGTGCATGGCTTCCTCAGCGAAGCCGAAGCGCGTGACTGGCAGCCGATGCTGCGCGCACTGCAGCAGGCGCGGCGCGTGGCGCGCGTCATCCCTCTCCCGCCTGCGGGAGAGGGACCGAGGGGGAGGACGGTCGATCCGGCGCCGCCCCCCCTCACCCCGACCCTCTCCCCCGCAAGCGGGGGAGAGGGAGAAATTCTGTGGGTGGCTGCCGAGCGGCTGCGCGAACTGCGTGCGGTGCTGCCGGACGCGCACATCGAAGGCGAGACGCCGCTGCTCGGCAAGGAAACCGAGCGCGAAATCGCGCTGCGCGAGCTGATCCGCAGCCGCCTCGAAGGTCTCGGCCCGATCGAGGCCGACGCACTCGCCGCGCCGCTCGGCATCGCGGCCGCCGAAGTGGACGTCGCGCTGCTCGCGCTCGAACAGCAGGGCTACGTGATGCGCGGCGCGTTCACGCCGGACGCGCGCGAGACCGGCGTCGTCGAATGGTGCGAGCGGCGGCGGCTGGCACGCATTCATCGCTACACGCGCGATCAGAAGCGCGCGCAGATCCAGCCGGTGCCGCCGGCGGCGCTGGTGCGTTTCCTGTTCGCCTGGCAGGGCCTGGCCGGCGGCGAGCAGCGCGAAGGACCGGTCGCGCTGGAAGCCGTGCTGGCGCAGCTGGAAGGCTTTCCGGTCGCCGCCGCCGCCTGGGAATCGGAGATCCTGCCGGCGCGGCTGCGCTGGTACGAGCCGCACTGGCTCGACCAGCTCTGCGCGAGCGGCCGCATCATCTGGCAAAGACCACCGAGCGGTGATGCACGCAAAAGCGCGCCGGTGCGCGCGACGCCGATCGTGCTGCTGTCGCGCGAGCACCTGGCGCCGTGGGCGGCATTCTGGAATCCGTCGAGCGCCGATGACGCAGAGCTGTCCAGCGCCGCGCGCGCCGTGCTCGATGCGCTGCGCCAGCACGGCGCCTCGTTCTTCGCCGATCTGGTTCACGACACCGGCCTGCTGCGCTCGCAGCTGGAAACCGCGCTCGGCGAGCTGGTCAGCCATGGCCTGGTGACGGCCGACGGCTTCGCCGGCCTGCGTGCGCTGGTCGCGCCGGCCGAGATCAAGGCGCGCCGGCTCAAACGCGGCGGCCTGCGCGCGGCGTTCGAGAGTCTGGATGGTGCCGGCCGCTGGTCGCGCGTAGCCGCGCGACGGCGCGGGAACGACAGCGACAACAGCGGTGGCGATCTCGACTATATCGTCCGTGCACTACTGAAACGTTACGGTGTGCTGTTCCGCAAGCTGATCGAGCGCGAGCCGCAGCTGCCGCCGTGGCGCGAGATCTTCTACCTGCTGCGCCGGCTCGAAGCGCGCGGCGAGATCCGCGGCGGCCGTTTCGTCAGCGGCTTCGCGGGCGAGCAGTTCGCGCTGCCGGAAGCGGCGGCGATGTTGCGCAAGTTCCGCGACGATAGCGATGCCGCGCTGGTGGTGGTCTGCGGCAGCGATCCGCTCAACCTCACCGGCCAGATCGTGCCCGGCGAACGCGTGCCCGCGCAGCCCGGCAACCGCATCCTGTTCCGCGGCGGCGTGCCGGTCGCGCGCAGCATCGGCGGCGAGCTGAAGTACCTGCAGCCGGCCGACGCGGCGACGCAGTACGAATGGCGCAACAGGCTGGTCCGTCGCGGCGGCGGCACGCCGCCGCCGGACGAACCGGATGTCACGCCCGGCGACGCCGCACAGCACGCCTGAAGCGATGATCGAACACTTCTCGGCCGCACCGCGGGTGCTGGCTGTTGACGACAGTGACTATCCGGAATGGCGTCGTGGCCGCGAGCATTACGGGGTCTGGCTGATCGACGCCGAGACCGCCGCCATCCGCGAGCGCCTGCAGTATCTGCGCGAGCAACTCGGTGACCTGTTCGCGCCGCAGGCACGACAGGCGCATATCACGCTGTTCGTCGGCGGCTTCCTCTGCGAGCAAGCCCGGCTGGACGACGACTTCACCCTGTCGGCGCTGCGGCAGCAGCAGGCCACACTGCTGGCACAGCCGCCGGCACCGTTCGACCTGCAGATCGGCGGCATCGACAGCTTCGATTCGGCAGCCTTCCTCAAGGTCGGCGATCCACAGCAGGCACTACTGCCGCTGCGCGCCCTCCTCGGCAGGCACGCACTGGAGCCGCGCTTTGCGCCTTACGTGCCACACCTGACGCTGGGCCTGTACCGCGCGGCGTTCGACAAGCGGGCCGTGCGGGCACGGCTGCGGCGACTGGCAGCGATGCCGCCGCTGCCGCTGCGCGTCAAGGCGCTGCATTTCTGCAGCTACGCCGCGCGGACCATCGGCGGGCCGCTGCAGACGCTGCTGACGCTGCCCCTGCAAGCGGGTGCCGGCGGCGCTTGATCCCGCGGCCCGGCACGACGTTATACTGATTGTTATAACGTCATCGGAGTACCGCCATGCAGCTGAAGATCATCGCCGTCGGCAACTCGGCCGGCGTGCTGCTGCCCAAGGAACTGCTGGCGCGACTGCGCGTCGAGAAGGGTGATTCGCTGTACGTCGCCGAAACGCCGGACGGCATCAAGCTGATGCCGCATGACCCGGCGCTCGCCGCGCAGATGGAGGTGGCGGAGCGGGTGATGCGCAAGCGCCGCAACCTGCTGCGCAAGCTCGCCGATAGCTGAGCCTTGCCATGATCACCTGGATCGAGAAAGCGCTGGTGCTGACGCTGCATGACCGGCAAATCGCCGAACACGGCGGTTTAGCGGACGTGCGCGACGATCACCTGCTCGAATCGGCGCTGGCACGACCGCAACAGCTGTATGCCCATGGCGATCCGCAGCCCGACCTCGCCGCTCTGGCCGCCAGCCTCGCGCACGGGATCGCCAAAAATCACGCATTCGTCGATGGCAACAAGCGCAGCGCGATCGTCAGCTGCGAAACCTTCATCGAACTGAACGGTGCCCGTCTGGAAGCCAGCGACGCCGAGCTGTTTCCGATGATTCTCGGCCTTGCCGACGGCGAAGTCGGCGAAACCGAATTTGCCGACTGGCTGCGCGCACACCTGCAAGTCGACATCGACAAAGCCGGCCTGCAGAAACTCAAGCCGCGCTACCGCGCCGCCGCGAAAGGTCTGAAGGAACGCACGTCGCGCCAGCGCTGACGGCCCGTCGTGCGTCTTTCGGCGCAAGGCCCTGGCAGGGCTTACGGGCACAAGCCGCAGGTGTGCTGATAGGGTGGCTGCATGTGCATCCGCAGCCGTTGCACTTCCATTAGAGCTCACACGGCAGGGGCGCATGTTTCATTTAGAACGGATTGCCATGACGGGTCTCGATGACGATCAACTGCGTGAATGGGCCGGCAAGGCGGTTTTCAAACGCGGCCTTGCCTACTTCCGTGAAGGGCGCGTCCAGTTGTCGCGCGCGGACGAGGACGGTTTCGATGCCAAGGCCGAGGGCAGCCAGACGTACCGGCTGAGCCTGCGCCGTAAGAAGGATAACTGGAACTTCGATTGCGACTGCCCGGCCGGCGGCTTCTGCAAGCATTTGGTGGCGGCCGCGCTGGCCTGGCGCGAGGGCGAGCGTGCGCCGGAGCAGACGCGCGACACGCTGCTGCAGTTCCTCGAGGCGCAGCCGGCGGAGCGGCTCGCGCAATGGCTGCGTGAGTTCGCCGATGAAGACCCGGCCATCGACAAACGCCTGCAGCTGCTCGCCGCGCAGGACGATCCGCATCGGCTTCGGAAATCGCTGCGCGCGATGCTGGCGGCGTCCGGCTTCCTGGACTGGCGTCGCGGCAACGACTACGCGCGGCGGCTGGACACGCCGCTGCGGCTGCTCAAGGTCTGGCTTTGGCGCGATCCGCAGCAATGCCTGGCGCTGTGCGAGGACGCGCTGAACAAGCTGCTGAAGGTCTACGCCAACTCGGACGATTCCAGCGGCGCCATCGGCGGGCGCGTCGAGCAGTTCGCCACGCTGCACCGGCACGCCGCCGCCGCTGCGGCGCATCTGGATCGCGCGCGCTTCGCGCGCACGCTGCTGGCGCTGCAGAAGTCGGACGAGTGGGGTTTCTTTGCGCTCGATGCGTACTGGGATGCGCTCGGCACGGAAGGACAGGCGCAATACGCGAGTCTGGTGGAAGCGGACTTCGCCGGATTACCGATGCCGCACAGCAGCGATCACGGCGACGCGCACTGGACGCAAAGCTTTGCGGTCGTGCATCGCATGGAGCATCTGGCGCGATTGCGGAGCGACTTCGACAGCTTGCAGCGCCTGCTCAGCCGCGATCTTTCGTCCGGGCTCGCCTATGAAAAACTGGTGCTCGCGTGCCGCGAGTTCGGCCGCGACCGCGAGGCGCTGCAGTGGGCCGAGCGCGGCGTCAGGGCGCATCCGCGCTGGGGCAACTTGCGGCCGTTGCTGGCAGAGGAACTGCAACGCGCCGGCTTCGACGATGAGGCCAGGAAAGTGCTGTGGCAGGATTTCACCGAGCGTCCCGCCGAGTCATCGTGGCAGCGGCTGAAAGGCACCACCGGCGCGGACTGGCCGGCCTTGCGGCAGCGCGCCCTGGAGCATCTGCGCAGCCGAGAGCCGCGCACGGCTGACGGACGGTCCGACGCGAGCCTGTGCGTGGCGCTACTGCTGGCCGACGGCGATGCCGAGGCAGCGCTCGAACTGGCCTTGCAGGCAGCGGTGCAAGCCGAGTGCCTGCTGGAGCTGGCACGACACATCGAGCGCAGCCATCCAGCCGAGGCGGCCGGCCTGCTGCGACGCGCGGTGAATTTCTGGCTGCCTTCGGCCAGTGCGCGCGACTACGCACGGCTGACGGAGCTGATCGCCGCCGCTCACAGGCTGGCACCCGGCGACGATTTGAGCGCATGGCTTTCCCACATCCGGGTGCAATACCGCGCGCGCCGCAAGCTGATGGAGCTGTTGGCCGCGCAAGGCCTATAGCGGCGGCGCGCGGATGCCGCTTTCAGCCGGCGATACGCTGCCACGTCCACCACAGCGCCACTGCGGCGATCGCCAGCGAAGCCGGCACGACGACGCGCTGGCGGTACCACGGCCGCTGCCGGAACGCTCCGGTGAGCAGCAGCGCCAGCGCGATGACGGCGAGCTGGCCGAACTCGACCCCGACGTTGAAGCTGAGCAGCGCGCCGACGAAATGTGTCGGCGGCAGCCCCAGCTCGCGCAGCGCCGCGGCGAAGCCCAGGCCGTGCAGCAGGCCGAACGCGAAGACGATCGCGGCGCGCCAGCGCCGGGCCTCCCTGAACAGCAGGTTCTCGACAGCGATCCAGGCGATCGACAAGGCGATCGCCGGCTCGACGATCGCCACCGGCACACGCACCGCGCCGAAGCTCGACAGGATCAGCGTCACCGAATGCGCGAGCGTGAAGCTGGTGACGCCGAGCAGCAGCGTGCGCAGATGCCGTGTGCCCAGGTACAGGCCGACCACGAACAGCAGGTGATCGACGCCCAGCGGCAGGATGTGCGCGAAGCCGAAGCGCAGGTATTGCCAGGCCGCGGCCCAGGCGGCGCGCGTTTCGTCGGTGCCGGCGACAGCGGCCGGCGCGCCGGCTGCCGCTGCCTGCAGCGCGAAACGCGGGCTGAGCTGTCCGGCCACCAGCCATCGCGTCATCCTGCGATCGTCGGCGCGCGCCTGCAGCGTCAAGGCGATCGGCTCTT
>CAMLDZ010000067.1 GCA_946478985.1 uncultured Solimonas sp. | reverse complement strand
GAAATCAGCAGATTGCGGCAGGCTGTTCAAATCTCAGCAGCACTGCTGCCGCATGAGCGGCGCCTGCGCGCGCACTGGCCAGCACCACGCGAATATGCCGAACGATCAAGCGCTTTCATCACCGGTCGCGGCGGCCCGGCGGCCGCGTGTCGGTCTGGCGTGAAGCTTGCCGTTGCAGCGGCACGTCCGTCCCGCAGGAGCGAATCGACATGCAGCGCTTTAAGCACCTCGCCGTCGCTGCCGCCATGCTGGCCAGCGTCTTCGCTCCTCGCGGCCATGCTGCGGAACTCGATCCGCGCGCGGTCGAGATCAAGGAGCCGAAGGACATGCAGTGGGTCCGCAATGCCGAGGGCAGCAGCGAGCGCGCCGTTCTGTTCGGCGACCCGGAAAAGCCAGGGCCGTACGTGATGCGCATCAAGTGGCTGCCCGGCAATTTCAGCCGCCCGCACTTCCACCCCAACGACCGCTTCTTCACGGTGATTTCCGGCACCTGGTGGATCGGCACCGGCGACAGCTTCGATCCGGACCGCACGGTGCCGGCACCGGCCGGCAGCTACGTGATCCACAAGGGCGGCCAGATTCACTACGACGGCGCCAAGAACGAGGAAACGGTGATCCAGGTCTGGGGCATCGGACCGGCGAGCTCGACGCCGGCCAGCGCCAGGCCTTGATCGCCTGTGCAGGACAGAGCGCTACGGAATCAGAACTGCGCAGACACCGGCATGGAGGTTCAGAATGCTGCGGGCGCGTGCCTGACGGTCCAGGCCAGCGCGGCCACCAGCGCGGCGAGCAGTCCCGCCGCCAGCCACAGCCGCGACGAGGCGATCTCCTGGTCGCGCTCGACCAGCGTGGCCGGCTTGCGGCCGGTGAACATGGCGCGGATCAGCGGCTCGCGCTTGAAGATCACGTGCACCAGCACGCCGACGATATGCAGGCCGACCGCGGCGGCGATCCAGTAGAACAACTGGCGATGCAGCGAGGTCAGCCACAGGCTGAAATCCTCGCTGACGTAGCCGATCAGCGGACCGGTGTTGATGATCTCGTCGTTAGCAAAAAGGCCAGCGACCGCCTGCACCAGCAGCGAGGCCAGCAGCGCCAGCACCATCAGCGCGCCGAGCGGGTTGTGGCCGGCGTAGTGCGCGGGCCGGCGACGGACGATGCCGGCCAGGTAGCGGACGACGCCGACCGGACCGGGTACGAAATTCCGGAAGCGCGCGTGACGCGTGCCCAACAGACCCCAGGCGATGCGGAACGTGACCAGCACGACCACGGCGTAGCCGAACCAGAGGTGGTAGGTGAAGTACTCGACACCGGCGCGGTTGCTGACATAGGCGCCGATGAACGACAGCACCAGCGCCCAGTGAAAGAGGCGCACCGGCAGATCCCAGACGCGGCGGGTGGCTTTTTCGGCGCTGACCTGAAGCGGCTCGTCGGTCCGCGCGTCGGACAGATCCACTGAACTCATTGCAAACACTCCATCGAGAAAAACTGGCGGGCGCGCCGGCCGTCCGCCGCGCCCGCCTACCATACTGGCAACTTACTTCGACTGCCCCACGGCGGTCTGCAGATCCGCCAGCGCGACCAGGCCCGGGCCGTGCAGCGCGGCGATCTTCTGCACGTCCAGCTTCAGCTTCTGCACGTTGTCGTACAGGTTGGCCGAATACGGATTGACGTTGGCCGGCGGCGGCGTGCCCGGTGCGGCTGGCGTGTAGGCGTCGGCCTCGATCAGGATCTTCTCGGCCGGCAGGTAGACCAGCGCGAAAGCGTCGTTGTGGGTGTTGCCGGCGATCTCGTGGATCTCCACCGTGCGCTTGCCGTCGCTGAGTTCGTGCCTGCCGCGGAAGGTCTCGAAGCTGGCCGTCTTCTTCGACTCGGCGAGCCTGTCGGCGCGGATCGTGCGCGGCGCGGCCCAGGCCTGCTCGTAGAACGACTTGTTGGCTTCGTGCGTGATGATCGTCGCGCCTTCGTCGACGTAGGCGCGCAGGCCGCCGGAATGATCGAAGTGCTGGTGCGTGTTGACCAGGTACTTGATCGGCTTGTCGGGGATCACTTCCTTGAGCTTGGCAATGACGGCCAGCGAGCGCGCCTCGTCCAGCGGCGCCTCGACGACGATGATGTGGTCGTCCTGCTCGATGGCGACGCTGTGATGGCTGCCACCGGTGAGGTAATGCACGCCTCGGGCGATCTCGGTGTCCTTGACCTCGGCCGGCTTGGCCTGCGCCACTTCCGCCGGCACGCTGATCTCGACCGCCGGGTTGAGCTTGGCTTGCCGGACCGTGAGGTCGAGCACCGGATGGCCGCCCTGCGTGCGCACGATGTGCGCCGGGAACTTCACACCGCCGAAATCGGTGTAGTCGCTGTAGCGCGTCTCCACCAGCGTATCGCCGAGGATCGGATTGTCGATCCAGGTCTGCACGCGCTCCAGCTCGTTGCTGGCGTTGATGGTGCCGACATAGCGGTACTTGCCGGCAACGGTGAACGACACTTCCGTGGCGCCGTCGACCGCCTTGCTGCTCGCCTTGTTGGCGATCGCGGCCTTGAGGAAGCCATGCGGCGTCGCCCAGATCTCGGCCTTGCGCTCTTCGACCGCCGCCGGCTGCGCGGCAGGCGCCGGCGCGGTTCCGGGCGCCGAGTTGTTCGGCACCGCGAGGTTCCACGCCACGTCGCCACTGATGAACTGCTGCGGCTTCTGCTCGACGGGCACCGGTCGTGCGCGGTTGGCTTCCACCACTTGCTTGCGGGTGATCTGCACCTGTGCGCTGGCCTTGTCGAAATCGACATCGGCGATGTACTGGCTCAGCTCGAACTGCGGCCACGGCAGCGACGGTGCCGGCGCCTGGCCGAACTGGTACCAGCTGCCGGAGCCGCTGTATTCGATCGACTGCGTGTTGGCCACGTCGAGCGCCTGCGCCGCCGCCTGCAGCGCGTCCGGCTTCTTGGAGCAGCCCGCTGCGGCCAGTGCGATGGAGACGGCCGCGATTGATCCGATGGTGATGTTGTTCATAGCCCCTCCCTGAGGGCGTGGAGAACAAGTGGAGGGGTCACATTGCAAAGCCTGTACCGTCGCGCGGCGAGGCGCGAAGCGGCCCTGTCCGCGGCGCGCAAACCTTGCTGCCATCTGGGTTTTCGCGATCCGGCGCGCGGCGATGCACGGCCCGGCCGCGGCGGCGCCTTGCTGCGAAGCGCAAGCGGACTGTTGCCGATCCAGCAGCGCTGCTGCCGAATCAGCAGCCGCAAAAAAACCCCGCCGCGCGAAGACGCGGCAGGGTTTTTGCAGCACGCCGGGTCAGTCCGCCTTGAAGGCGTCGTGGCAAGCCTTGCAGGTGCCGTTGAGTTTGGCGTACTGCGCCTTCACCGCGGCGGCGTCGCCCGTGTTGGCGAGACGCGCCAGTTCGTTGGCCTCCTTGGCGAAGTCGGCGTCCAGCTTGGCGAAGCGCGCGGTGTCCTTGAACGCATCGGGCTTGGCATTGGTGTCGTGCCAGCCCTTGGTGGCTTCGGTGCCCGGCGCAAACAGTTTCGGCAGGCCGGAGTTGGCGGCGCCGGCGATCGCATTGGCGGCGGCGATCACCTCATCCTTGTTGTAGTCGCCGGCCAGCACGGCCTTGATGCGCCCCGAATTCCAGGCCACGAACTGATAGGCGGACTGCCGCCACTTCACGAGATTCTCCGGCTTGGGCGCGATCTGCGCAGTGGACGGCAGCGCGGTGGCGAGGACGGTGAGACCGAGCGTGACGACGGCGATGGTTTTGGCTGAGAGCTTCATGGCTATTCCAGGTTGTAGGTCGGTTGGCTTTGTGCGGCTGTGCTGCTGGAGATGCTACGAAAAATCACTTGGCGCGCATCGCCACGCCGGGCGTCAGTACCGCGAAGCGGTATGCGGCACCCCGGCCGACGACATACAGCGTCTTCTTGTCCGGACCGGCGAAGGCGAGATTCTGCGGCTGCTTGGGCAGCGCGATGATGCCCAGCGCCTCGCCGTCGGCACCGAACACCTCGATGCCGGCGTTGCTGGCGACGTAGAGTCGGCCCTGCGCGTCGACCGCCAGACCGTCGGCACCGCTGCTGCCGCCGGTGTCGGTCTTCTGCCAGCCCTCCAGCCTGGCGAAGTCGCGACGCTTGCTGATCGAGCCATCGTCGGCGACCTCGTAGGCCAGCACAGACTCCCCGAAGGTGTTGGCGATATAGAGGGTCTTCTCGTCCGGGCTCAGCGTGATGCCATTGGGGCGTGCGATGTCACTGGCCACGCGCAGCAGGCTGCCATCCGGCCTGAGGTAGTAGACCGCCGCGGCTGGCGGCGCTTCGCCCGGTTTCGGATTGGCACCGGGATCGGTGAAATAGACGCCGCCCTTGCGGTCGAGCACCAGATCATTGGGCCGCAACAGCGGCCTGCCTTCGTAACTTTCGGCCAGCGTCCTGATCTTGTCCTTGGGATCGAGGATGCCGACGCGCGGCTTCAGCGTCTGCACCGCGTACAGCTCGCCACCGGCCGACAGCGCCAGGCCGTTGGCACCGTTGCTGTTGGCGAGATAGACCGAAACCTTGTCGTCCGGCGCAATGCGCGTGATGCGATTGGCCTGCGTCTCGGTGAACAGCAGGCTGCCATCAGGGAGGCCGAGCGGACCTTCGGTGCCACTGAAGCCGTCCTTGATGAGGCGGATGGTGACACCGCCCGCGGTGACACCGTCGATCGCCGGCGTCACCGGTTCTTCAAAGTTGAGCTGCGCGCTGGCCGCGCCGCTGAGCGCCGCCAACACCAGGCCCGCCAGCAGCGGGCCGCGCCATGAACTGCCGAAGGCGATACCACTGAACATCTGTCTGCTCCTTCAATCGAACTTGCCCGGCGGCGTTGGCCCGCCGGGGATTTACCTCGTGGGCGCTATTGCAGTCCGGCCAGATAGCCGGCCAGCGCGTCGATCTCGGCGTCGCTGAGCGGCTTGGTGGCCAGCGTCATCGCCGTGCTGCCGCTGCGCGCACCGCTGCGCCAGGCCAGCAGCTGCTGGCGCAGGTAGTCGCGATGCTGGCTGCCGATCGACGGGTTGGCATCGCTGCCCGCCGCCAGACCGCGGCCCACCGGACCGTGGCAGCTCTGGCACGGCGGAATCAGCCGCGCCGCATCGCCAGTAGCGAACAGGCGTTCGGCCGCCGCGTCCGGCGCGCCGGCCCCGGCGCTGAGATCCTGCAGCGCAAAGTACGCGGCGATATCGGCCAGATCACTGCTGCCCAGCGCCTTGTCGGTGGCACCGTCGTAATGCTTGCGCTGCGCGAACTGGAAGTTGCGGAACTGCTTGAGCTGGTAACTGGCGAACTGGCCGGCGAGCTTGGGCACCGCCGGCTCGCTGCTGTTGCTCAGCGCGCCGTGGCAGCTCAGGCAGGCCTTGGCCTTCTGCTCGCCGGCGGCGGGATCGCCGTCGCCGACGCGTTCCGCCAGCTCTTCATCGCTGAGCGACGCGGCGTGCACCGCCGGCACCGCGAAGCAGAAGGCCACCAGCGACAACAGCAGGGCGCGGCTCCAATCACGAAGAACCATGGACCGTCGACGACCTCTGGCGAGCGCTACTTGACCGCCAGCTGCTGCACGAACTGCAGCGCCTGCTGCACGTTCTGGTCAGCAGCGACGCCATCGATGGTCCTGGCGATCCTGCCGTCCGGCGTGATCACGAAGGTGACGCGCTCGGCAAAGCCGTGGTCGATGTCGACGCCGCGCGTGTCCTTGCGACCGGCCGCGGCCTCACGCACTTTGAGCGAGTAGGACAGGGCGATCTTGCCGTCGGCGTCCGAGGCCACCGGGAACTTGCTGGCGCAATACGCCGGATCGGCCGAAAACTCGTTGAGCCGCTCGATGCTGTCGAGCGAGACGCCGATGATGGTCGCGCCGGCCGCCGCGAACTTGTCGCTGTTGACCGCGAAGCTGTGCGCCTGCAGGTTGCAACCCTTGGTGTAGGCCGACGGATAGAAGTAGACCACCACCGGCCCCTTCTTCAGCGCGTCCTTCAGCGAGAACTCGAAGCTCTTGCCGGCCAGCGAAGCCTGGGCGCGGAAATCCGGCGCGGCATCGCCGCTGTTGAGCGCGGCATGGACCGGCAGCACGAGCAGGCCGGCGAGCAGCGCGGCGCAAAGACGAAGTTTCATGAGCATCTGATCCCTGAAAAATTCTGGTCCCTGAAAAATGCGGGCCCCGGCCTACTGCCGGGTCTTGTACGCGTCGTGGCAGACCTTGCAGTTCTTCTGCGTGGCCCGCGCGGTAGTGGACGCCGCTTCCAGATCGCCGCGCGCCAGCGCCTCGGACACCTGCTGCACCAGCTGCCTGCCTTCGCGCGACCACTGGATGGCGTCGTCCGGACCGCCCTTCTGCACGAAGTAGTCCTCGGTGAACTGGTAGCCCTCCAGCAGCACCGCGACATCATGCTCGGCCGCCTTGATGTCCCTGGCGCCGATCACCGGGTCGAGATCCTTGAAGGCATCGTCCATCGCCTGCATGACGTCGCCGTCGAAGTCGTCGAGATTGATCGCCGCTGCGGCCAGCGCCGTGCCGCTTGCCAGAACCGCCAGGAGTGCCGCCACCGCCAACCGCTTGCGCATCGTCCGCAACCTTGGAACCGTTTGAACCGCATCGAGACCGCGCCACCAGCAAAGGCACGGCGCCACGAACCGGGAAAGCCCTGAGGAAAGAAAGCCCGGGCATACCTCGCCCGGGCAGACACAGACCTCAGGAGAATGTCCGCATCCTCAGGCGATCAATTCCTTGATCACCTCGCCGTAGACCACCGTCGGGCGCTCGGAGCGGCCGTTGTTCAGATACGTGGTCTTCAAGTGATCCAGACCCATCAGCTGCAGCACGGTGGCGTGCAGGTCATAGGTGTCGACGGTCTTGCCGACCGACTTCAGGCCGATCTCGTCGGTCTGACCGAAGGTGTAGCCGGCCTTGGCGCCGCCGCCGGCGATCCACTGCGTGTAGCCCCAGGGATTGTGGTCACGGCCGTTGCCGCTCTGACCGTACGAGGTGCGACCGAATTCGGAGGCCCAGACCACCAGCGTCGAGTCGAGCAGGCCACGCTGCTTGAGGTCGGCCAGCAGCGCCGCGATCGGCTGGTCGACCGCGCGCGCATTGGCGGCGTGGTTGGCTTCGAGGTTTTCATGCGCATCCCAGTTGCTGCGGTCGTCGCCGGCGATCTTGACCGGGCCATTGATGACCTGGACGAAGCGCACACCGCGCTCGACCAGACGCCGCGCCCGCAGCATCTGCGTGCCGTAGTCGCGCGTCACCTCGTTGTTGAGGCCATAGGCCTCGCGCGTGGCTTCCGATTCCTTGTCCAGATCGACTGCCTCCGGCGCCGCCGACTGCATGCGGTAGGCCAGCTCGTAGGAGTTCAGGCGCGCCTGCAATTCAGTGTCGATCGGATACTGCTTGGCGCGGTGCTGGTTAAGACGGCGGAGCAGATCGAGGTTGTCACGCTGTTGCGCGGCGGCGACCAGCTCCGGATTTTTCAGGTTGAGGATCGGCGAAGGACCCGGACGGAACGCCGTGCCCTGATAGATCGCCGGCAGGAAGCCCGAGGCCCAGTTGACTGAACCGCCGCTGGGCTCGCGGTCGCCGCCATACAGCACCACGTAAGCCGGCAGGTCCGGATTGGCGGTACCGAGTGCGTACTGCACCCAGGCGCCCAGCGTCGGACGACCCGGATTGAGATCACCGGTGTTGAGCTTGAGGATCGAGATGTCGTGCGTGGCGCCGATCGTCGTGCTCGACTTGATGAAGGCGATGTCATCGGCCTGCCTGGCGAGGTTCGGCAGCAGGTCAGAGAACCAGGCGCCGCTCTCGCCGTGCTGCTTCCACGTGCGGTTGGATGCGAAGATCTTGCCGACGCCGCCCTGCGTGCTGGTCTTGATGCCCTTGAGGAAGGACTCCGGCACTTCCTTGCCGTTGAGCTTGATCAGGTCCGGCTTGTAGTCGTAAAGATCCAGCGTGCTCGGCGCGCCGTTCATGTGCAGCCAGATGATCGACTTGGCCTTGGCCGGAAAGTGCGGCTGCTTGGGCGCCAGCGGATCGACCAGTTCGGCGGCCGAGGCGGCGTTGATGAAACCCAGGCCCGGAACGAGGCCGCTCAGGGCCAGACCACCGGCACCGTAGGCGGCGTGTGCGAGGAAATCGCGGCGATTGTGCTTGCTCATGGATGCTTCCCTAGATTCTTGTTCGATGGTCGCTCTGAAATCAGAAGCGATAGCTGAAATCGTTTGAATTGGCGACGGTATGGACAAGGTCGACGAAGGCCGCAGCGCGCAGCGGATCAATCGGTGCCTTGTCGAGGCCCAGCGGCAGCGCCAGTGACAGTTGTCCGTCGGCGGCCTTCTGCGCGATCACCTTCTGGTGCTCGTCGAGGAAGGCCAGCAGCGCCTTCTTCTCCTGCTTGTCCGGCGCGCGGGCGAGCAGGATCTGGTAGAGACGGTCGATCTCCTTGGCCGGGTCACCACCGGCCTCGCGGATCACGCGGCCGGCCAGCGCCTGCGACCACTGGAACACCTGGTCGTTGTTGACCAGCGTCAGCGCCTGCAGCGGCGTCGTCGTCACGTCGCGCTTGGCGTGCGCCTGTTGCGGCGAGGCACCGTCGAAGGTCTGCAGCAGCGGATAGGCCAGGCTGCGCCGCGTGAAGATGTAGAGGCTGCGACGGTTCCAGTCGTTCTTGTCCTCGGAGGTCTTCCAGAACTGGCCGCCGTTGACGCCCGCCGGCACCGGCGCGAATACGCTTGGACCGCCGACCTCGTCAACCAGCTGGCCGGAGGCGACCAGCAGCGAGTCGCGGATCTGCTCGGCCTCCATGCGCTTGCGCGGATAGACGGCCAGCAGCTTGTTTTCCGGATCGGCCTTGGCGACTTCCTCGCGGTAGTCGGAGGCCTGCCGGTAGACCGACGACAGCAGGATCGAGCGGTGCAGCTTCTTGACGTCCCAGCCCTTGGCGAACTCGCCGGCCAGGTAGTCGAGCAGCTCCGGATGGGTCGGCTTGTCGCCGGCCTTGCCGAAGTCGCTGACGGTCTTGACCAGACCGTAGCCGAAGTACTGGCTCCACACGCGGTTGACGTAGACGCGGGCCGTCAGCGGGTTGGTCGGGCTGGCGATCCAGTTGGCCAGCGCGGTACGACGGCCCGACGAGGTCGCGGTCGGCACGATCACCGGCTTGTCGCTGGTGATCGCCGACGGAAAGCCCGGCTGCACTTCTTCCAGCGGACGCTCGTGGTTGCCGCCAAAGTACAGGAAGGTTGCCGGAGCATCGGCGTAACCCAGCTCGGTCATCGCCGAAATCTGGTCGGAGCCCTTGGTCGGCTTCAGCTTGTCGAACTTCTTCAGTTCCTCGCCGAGCTTCTTGTACTCCTTCCAGCTCGCTTCGAGCTTGGGATCGTAGACGGCGTTGTCCTTGTTGCTACCGGCTTCTTCCAGATAGTTGGCGATGCTGGCTTCGTCGGTGACGTTGGCCAGGCGGTGGTTGATCCAGCGGTCGTGCGCGTTCCACTGCTCCTTGGGCTTGAAGATCGACTCACGGCTGTCGGTGAGATAGCGCTCCTTGTGGTACTTGAGCCCCGCCTCATAGACCGGCTGCAGCAGTGCCGCACGCCTGGCGCGGATCTCCTGGGTTGCCGCCTCCCACTTGGCCTGCTGCTCGCGGTAGGCGCGTTCCTGCGGGCCGAGCTTGGCCGGCACGTTGTCGACCGCGTTGAGATTGGCGAAGAACGCCTGCAGCTGGAAGTATTCCTTCGCGGAGATCTTGTCGATCTTGTGATCGTGGCAACGCGCGCACTCGACCGTCTGCGCCAGGAACACACTGCCGACGGTGTCGGTGATGTCGGTGGTGATCTGGTACTTGCGCTGCACCAGGTCGCGCGAGTTGTGGTTGTCCGGGAAGCCGGCCATGAAGCCGGTCGCCACCAGTGCGTTCTGATCGCCCGGGTATAGCTCATCGCCGGCCAGCTGCTCCTTGATGAAGCGGTCGTACGGCTTGTTCTGGTTGAACGACTCGATCACGTAGTCGCGATAACGCCACATGTTCGGACGCGTGTCGTCGTTCTGGAAGCCGGTGCTGTCGGCGTAACGCGCCAGATCCAGCCAGCGGCGGGCCTGGCGCTCGCCGAAGCGCGGCGAGGCCAGCAGGCGGTCGGCCAGCTTTTCGTAGGCGTCCGGCGAGCGGTCGCTGACGAAGGCCTGCACCTCTTCCGGGGTCGGGATGACGCCCCAGGTGTCCAGCGTGGCACGGCGAATGAACGCAGCGCGCTCAGCGTCCCTGGAAGGCTTGAGGCCCTTTTCCTCGAGCTTGGCGAGGACGAAGGCGTCGATCGGCGAGCGCAGCCATTTCTGGTTGTGCACCGCCGGAACCGCCTGCGGCTTGACCTGCTCGTACGACCACAGCTTCGCCGGCTTGATCAGCGAAGTGCGCGCCGCCGGCGCACCCTTGGCCGCCACCGTATCGGGGGCGCCTTCCGCCGCCACCGCCATCGACACGGCCGCCGACAATCCCCACAAAACGGCGAAGCACGCGCTCTTTCTCATTGACTGGCTCCCAACTCCTGAATGTTCCCAACCACAAGCACCGCATCCTGACGATGCCCGGCCAAGCTCAGGCCGGAGCATTCGAGCGAGGAGAAATTGCAACGATCAGGCCAGTCTTTCGGCGCTTCACGACAAAAGTCATTTCCCATGCGCAAGACAATGAAACAGAACGTTTTTCTACAAACGCATCAAAGCCAAAAATGCGTAGATGACCGGCCTGTCAGAAAGGAAAATTCAACAATCTGTTGCTTGGCAAACAGCACCGCTCGGGTAGCTGTTCAAAGTTCAACACTTCTCTCGCCGACACCGTTGCGGCGATGGGCGCCGACAGCGGCGTCCATGGCCGCCCGATCCTGCAACGCCGAGCCACCGTCGATACCCGCAGCAAGCCGGCGACGCAATGCCAAGCGCTTGTTGCGGCCCGCTTTTCATCATTGGAAATAAACGCCAGGCAGCGCAGCGCCGGCGGCGCCGGCGCACGGTGGCGCATCTGCAAAGAAGGGATTTCGCGGGCCGATAAAACTCGTGCCGTTGCTGATCAATCAGCAGCGGCACTGTTGCGCCCGCAGCAGCGATCGCTCAGCCGGCGGCGCGCCAGGCGCGCTCTTCCAGCGCCCCGGAGGGCAGCTCTGCGACCGTGCGTCCGGCCAGATAGTGGTATTTCTTCAACAGCGTTCGCAGCACATTGCGCGAGATACCCAGCAAGGCGGCGGCGCGGACCTGGTTGTAGCGCGAATGCTTGAACGCCTCATCGACGACCAGCTTCTCGACACTGTCGAACAAGCCTTCGCCGCCTTCGTCGAACAACTGTCGCAGCGCCAGCGCGATGGCCTCGCGCGGATCGAGTTCAGGTGCGGGCCCCTGCGTCGAGGGCGCCGAAGGCGGCGCGCCGGACAGCTTCAGGTGTTCCGGCTGGATAAGACTGTGCGGCGCCACCAGCAGCGCGAAGTGGATGACGTTCTCCAGTTCGCGGATGTTGCCGGGCCAGTGATAGCGCTCCAGCTCCTGGCGCACGCGATCGCTGAGGATCTGCGACGGCAGGCCCAGTTTCAGCGTGTATTGCTTCAGGAAGTGATTGGCCAGCGGCAGGATGTCGCCAATACGCTCGCGCAATGGTGCCAGACGGACCTGCGCGATATTGAGCCGGTACAGCAGGTCCAGCCGGAAACGGCCGGCGCTGACCGCCTCGTTGAGGTCGACGTTGGTCGCCGCGACCAGCCGGATATCGACCGGAATCGACTTGCGCGAACCGACACGGACAATCTCGCGCTCCTGCAGCACGCGCAGCAGCTTGACCTGCTGCGGCAGCGGCAGGTCGCCGATCTCGTCGAGGAACAGGGTGCCGCCATTGGCGGCCTCGAACCAGCCTTCACGGCGGCCGACCGCGCCCGTGAACGATCCAGGCTCATGGCCGAACAACTCGCTTTCGGCCAGCTGCTCGTTGATCGCGCCGCAGTTGACCGCGACGAAAGGCCCCTTGCGACCGCTCAACTGGTGGATGTGCCGCGCCACCAGCTCCTTGCCGGTGCCGGTCTCGCCGATGATCACTACCGGCGCCTCGCTCGGCGCCAGACGCTCCAGATACCGTAGCAGCTCGATCGAGGCCGGATCGTTGAAGACCAGGGCCTTGGCGCGGATCGACATCGGCTGCGCGTGCTCGCCTTCCAGCGACAACACCGTGGCCCTCGAAAAATATTCGGACATCGATCACTCCAAATCGAAAAAGCGGCCTGATCGCCGTACCTTGCCGAGCGGCAATGTAAGAGGCCGGACCAGAGGAGTAAAAGAACTAAGAACGCTATTCTTAATACGGGAGGCGTGACTGCTGCCGATAGCCGCCATCATTTTGCAGTTATCTCCCCGCGCCCGGTGGCGATATCCGCGCAACGCAGGCTTGCCGGTCCGCCAGCGGCCGAGGCTCGGCGGCGCTGGCACGGCGTCGCGATTTCAGGCAGCTTGAGCGCCGTCGCCGGTCAGCCGGCGGCGACACCAGAACAAGCGAACGCTGTATCACTCACGAGGAACCCCCCATGAAGAACGTACTGCTGCTTATCGCCACCGCGGGCCTGCTCAGCGCCGGTCCGGCTGCCCTGGCGGCCGAAGCCAAAGCCAATGTCGGTGTCAGCGTCGGTGCCGGCACCAGCGCGCCCGCCGAACAGCCGGCGGGCCCGGGTATCGTCGATGCGGCCAAGAGCACCGGCATGGAGGTCAAGGAAGGCGCCAAGGCGGCGGCCGGCGCGGTGGCTGACAAGGCCAAGGTCGGCGCCGCGGCCGCGGCCGAAGTCGGTGGCAAGGTCAAGGACGGCGCGGTATCCGCCGCCGGCAAGACCAAGGATGCCGCGGTGCATGTCGGCCACGAGGCGCACGACGCCGCCGTGCACGCCGGCCACAAGACGCGCGATGCCGCCAAGACCACCGGCGGCAAGATCAAGGACGGCACCAAGTCCGCGGTCAGCGCCACCGGCAATGCCGTGGGCGCCACCACCGGCGCCGTCGGCAATGCCGTCGGCGGCCTGGTCAAGCCGGCCAAGGTCAGCGTCGAAGCAGAGGCCAAGGTCGAGGCGCAATAAGACGCCGCGTGGTCACCAGCGGTCGCAGCTGGAGGCCCTCCTCCGTGGAGGGCCTTTTCATGCGCGGGCCCGGCGGGTTCAGCAGCAGTGGCTGATCGCGCGCAATACGTCCGAGCGGGAAATCTGGCCGACCAGTTTGCCGCCGTCGACGACCGGATAGCGGCGGAAGTGGCTGTTGTTGATGAACAGGGTGGCCAGCTGCGTCAGGCTCATCTCCGAGCTGACGGTCTCGACCTTGCTGCTCATGTAGCGGCTGACCGGACCCGCCACGCAAGTGTCCTGTGCCGCCACCATTGCGATCGACATGCAGTCACGCTCGGACAGCATGCCGACCAGCTTGCCTTCGGCGTCGACCACCGGCGCGCCCGAGTGACCGCTCTTGACCAGCTGGTGGACGGCGTTCATCACCTCCATTTCCGGCGTGAAGGTCATCAGTCGCGTGCTCATGTAATCGCGGACCGTCACCGTTTCCAGTGTCGCCATTGCGCTCTCCTCGCCCTGGTCGGATATCGCCAGCGGTCCGCTCGACGATAGCCCGAGCCGGGGTGCGGCTCAAGCGCCGCCGCGGCGCGGGCGATCCGGCCTCGGCCCCTCAGGCCGCCCGCGGACGCGGCAGAACCTGATGCAGCTGGTGGCCCTGTTCGCGCAGCCATTGCTTGTGCATGGCGTAATCCGGCATCTGCCGGGCGACCAGCGCCCAGAATCGCGGCGAATGGTCGAGATGGACCAGATGGCACAGCTCGTGGACGACGACGTAGCGCAACACCTCGGGCGGCGCCAGCAGCAGCCGCCACGACAGGCAGATCACCGCCCCCGGATTGCAGCTGCCCCACAGGGTCTGCGGATCGTGGATCTTCAGTGCCGAGTAGCGCACGCCCAGCCGCGGCGCCTCGGCGTCGAGCAGGCGCAGCGCGTCGAGCCGCGCCTGGTGGATCAGCGCCGCACGCAGGCTCGCCGCCAGCCGCGCCGGTTGCGCGCGTTGCTCCGGCGGCACCAGCAGGACGATGCGCTGGGTCTCGAAGCGCACGGCGGCCCGGCGCAACCGCGCCGGCTCCACCACCACCGGCAGCGTCACGCCGCGCAACGGCACGCGATCGCTGCCATCCCAGGCGGCGGTCGGCGGCGAATGCGCGGCCGGCAGCCGCTCCAGCTCGGCCAGCTTGTCGCGCACCCAGCCGTCACGCTCGCGCAGAAAGCCCAGCGCCTCGCTGCGCGGCACCCAGCGCGGATAGACCAGCACGACGCGGCGACCCGGCCGGATCTCGATGCGGATATGGCGGGCACGCGCGCTGACCCGCTCGACCAGATCGAAGTCTTCGCGGAACAGCTCGAAGTCGAGCTGGGCGACCCGTGGAGCGGCGGCGCGGTCAGTCGGCAATTTTTTGGTCAGATCCGGAGCAAAGCCTGTGGTGGCGGGCGCTGTGGACGTTCATCACCGGCTTATCCACAGGCTTACCCCCGCGGGCTGTCGATAAGTCATTTGGCGACATAGCCGATCCGCGCCAGCACGCCATCCAGCTCGTCGAGCGTGTGGAACCGCACGCGCAGTTCACCCTTGCCGGCCTTGTCGGCACTCACCGAGACCGGACAGGCCAGATGGTCGGCCAGATCGCGCTCCAGGCGCTGCCAGTCGGCCGGCTTGCCCGGCTTGAATACCAGCTTGGCGTCGCGTGCCGCGTTGAGGCGCTGTTCGAGCGCACGCACGCTCAGCCTGTGGCGGACGATCTGATCGGCCCAGTGCAGCTGTCGATCCATCGCCACACCTGCCAGGACCTTGGCGTGGCCCAGCTGGATATGACCTTCATTGACCAGCCGCGCGACGTCCGGCGCCAGGTTGAGCAGGCGCAGGTAATTGGTGACATAGGCGCGCGATTTGCCGATGCGCTCGCCGATCTCGCCATGCGTCAGTTCGAACAATTCGCCGAGCCGCTTGAGACCTGCGGCGGTCTCGATGGGCGACAGCGACTCCCGCTGCAGGTTCTCGATGAGGCCGACGACGAAGGCTTCCGAATCGCTCAGATCGTCGCGGATGACGGCCGGCA
>CAMLDZ010000066.1 GCA_946478985.1 uncultured Solimonas sp. | reverse complement strand
GTCTTCAGCTTGACCTCGATGTTGCCGCGCGTGGCCTTGGAGTACGGGCAGAACTGGTGGCCGGCCTCGACGATCTTCTGCGCGTCCTCGTCGGGCAGGCCGCTGACCCAGACGGTCAGCTCGACCTGCAGGCCGAAGCCGCCGTCGTGCTTGCCGATGCCGACCGCCGCCTCGACTTCCAGCGAAGTCGGCTTGAGCTTGAGCTGCGTCGCCATGTAATCGACCGCGCCGGAAAAGCAGGCCGCGTAACCGGCGGCGAACAGGTCTTCCGGCGTGGTCGTACCCGGCTTGCCGGGCCCGCCCATCGCCTTGGGCACGGACAGCTCGGCCTTGACCAAGCCATCGCGCGTTTCGGTATGGCCGTTGCGGCCGCCGGAGGCGACCGCGTGGGCGGTGTAAAGCACTTCTACGGACATGATGTGGCTCCTGCTGTGATGGACGAGCGAAGGCGGCGGCTCAGCGCAGATCGAAGCGATCCAGATTCATCACCTTGCTCCAGGCGGCGACGAAGTCGCCGATGAACTTCTCCTGCGCGTCGGCGCTGCCGTAGACCTCGGCCAGCGCCCGCAACTGGGCGTTGGAACCGAATACCAGGTCGACGCGGCTGCCGCTCCACTTGAGCTTGCCGGTCTTGCGCTCGCGGCCCTCGAACAGATCCTGCGACTCCGACACCGCCTTCCATTCGGTGTTCATGTCGAGCAGGTTGACGAAGAAATCATTGCTCAGCGTGCCCGGCCGCGTGGTGAACACACCGAGCGCGGAGTCGCCGGCGTTGGCGCCGAGCACGCGCAGGCCACCGACCAGCACCGTCAGCTCCGGCGCCGTCAGCGTCAGCAGCTGCGCGCGATCGATCAGCAGGTGCTCGGCGGGAATCGCGTAGCGCGTCTTCTGCCAGTTGCGGAAACCGTCGGCGAGCGGCTCCAGCACCGCGAACGATTCGACATCGGTCTGCTCCTGCGTCGCATCGGTGCGACCCGGCGCGAACGGCACGGTGAGCGGGTGGCCGGCCTTGGCCGCCGCCTGCTCCACGGCCGCGCCACCGGCCAGCACGATCAGATCGGCGAGCGACACCTTCTTGCCGCCGGCCTGCGCGGCGTTGAAGTCGCGCTGGATGCCTTCGAGCACCTGCAGTACCTTGGCTAGCTGCTCTGGCTGGTTGACGGTCCAGTCCTTCTGCGGCGCCAGGCGGATGCGCGCACCGTTGGCGCCGCCACGCTTGTCGGAGCCGCGGAAGGTCGAGGCCGAAGCCCAGGCGGTCGAGACCAGCTCGGCCACGCTCAGGCCCGACGCCAGCACCTTGGCCTTGAGCGCGGCGAGGTCCTGCGCGTCGACCAGCGGGTGGTCGACCGCCGGCACCGGGTCCTGCCAGATCAGTTCCTCGGCCGGCACTTCCGGACCGAGGTAGCGGGCGCGCGGGCCCATGTCGCGATGCGTCAGCTTGAACCAGGCGCGCGCGAAAGCGTCGGCGAACTGGTCCGGGTTCTCCATGAAGCGGCGCGAGATCTTCTCGTAGGCCGGGTCGAAGCGCAGCGAGAGATCGGTCGTCAGCATCGTCGGCACGAGTTTCTTCGCGGGATCGTAGGCGTGCGGAATCGTCGCGCCGGCGCCCTTGGCGACCCACTGGTGCGCGCCGGCCGGGCTCTTGCTCAGCTCCCATTCGTAGCCGAACAGGTTCCAGAAGAAGTTGCCGCTCCACTTGGTCGGCGTCGTCGTCCAGGTGACTTCCAGACCGCTGGTGATGGTATCGGCGCCCTTGCCGCTGCCGAACGTGCTCGCCCAGCCGAAGCCCTGCGCCGCCAGATCGGCGCCTTCCGGCTCCGCACCGACGTGCTTGGCATCGCCGGCGCCATGCGTTTTTCCAAAGGTGTGGCCGCCGGCGATCAGCGCGACCGTTTCCTCGTCGTTCATCGCCATCCGCGCGAAGGTTTCGCGGATGTCGTGCGCAGCGGCAACCGGGTCCGGCTTGCCTTCCGGGCCTTCCGGGTTGACGTAGATCAGGCCCATCTGCACCGCCGCCAGCGGGTTCTCCAGATTGCGTCCGGCCGGCTCGGTGCGGTCCTTCTCGCTGCCGTGCAGCTCGTCCTCGGCGACCAGCGTACCGCTGCCGCCGGCGTGCTTGCCGTAGCGCACGTCGCCGCCCAGCCAGGTGGTCTCGCGGCCCCAGTAGACGTCCTGATCCGGCTCCCAGACGTCGGCCCGGCCGCCGGCGAAGCCGAAGGTCTTGAAGCCCATCGATTCCAGCGCGACGTTGCCGGCGAGGATCATCAGGTCCGCCCAGGAAATCTGCTTGCCGTACTTCTGCTTGATCGGCCACAGCAGACGGCGCGCCTTGTCGAGGCTGACGTTGTCCGGCCAGCTGTTGAGCGGCGCAAAGCGCTGCTGGCCGCGCCCGCCGCCGCCGCGGCCGTCGGCGATGCGGTAGGTGCCGGCGCTGTGCCAGGCCATGCGGATGAACAGCGGGCCGTAATGGCCGAAGTCAGCCGGCCACCAGTCCTGCGAGTCCGTCATCAGCGCCGTCAGGTCTTTTTTCAGTGCGGCCAGATCGAGGCTCTTGAACGCCTCGGCGTAATCGAAATCCGCGCCCATCGGATCGGATTTGGCGGAGTGCTGGTGCAGCAGATCCAGACGCAGCTGGTTCGGCCACCAGTCGCGATTGGCGGTGCCGCCGGCGGCGTGGTGGAACGGGCATTTTTTCTCGGTGGACATGGGGTTTCTCCTTTGGACCGTTTGCGGCGTGCAGGCAGAGGTCTGCCTGATTTAGTGAGAGACGGCAAATGCCGCGAAGCGCTCGCGGGCATCAGGGCTGGTCAGCAGATTGCCCACGGCCGACAACGCCAGGGCCACGAATAGCGGCGCGGTGAGCAGGCGTGGCGACAGATCTCGCCGGATGGCGATGGCGCCGCGCGCAGACGGCGCGGCAAGACGGCTCAGTGTCGACATCGGAAGGTTCCACGGCTGGGCGATGGCCGTACCTTAAGCGGCCCGCATTCATTACGGAAATTGATTGTTTGTTCTGAGTTGATAGTTAATCCAGATGAACAGGCTGTGACATTCGCCGTTCTGCGTGCCCGCCCCCTGTGGCTCAAATTGGCGAATTCAGCAGCGATCCCGGAGAATTGCGCGCTCTTTTTTGCCGCCCACGCCCATGTCCCGCGCCTTGCTGCTTGAACTCGGAACCGAAGATCTGCCGGCCCGCTACGTCGTGCCGCTCGCCGAGGCACTGAGCCGCGGCATCGGCGAAGGTCTGACCAAGCGCGGCGTCAGCGTCGACGGCCTGCGCACCTACGCAACGCCGCGCCGTCTGGCGGTGACGATCGACGCCGTTGCCGAGCGCCAGCCGGACCAGACCCTCGAACGCCTGGGGCCGGCGCTGGCCGCCGCCTTCAAGGACGGCCAGCCGACGCCGGCGGCGCTGGGCTTTGCCAAGTCCTGCGGCGTCGAGTTTTCCGCGATCGGCGAGAAGGACGGCAAGCTGCATTTCAGCAAGCAGCAGCCGGGCAAACCGAGCGCCGAGCTGATCGGGGAAATCTTCGAGGAAACGCTCAAACAGATGGACGAGCTGGTGCCCAAGCGCATGCGTTGGGGCAGCAGCGACGAAACTTTCGTGCGCCCGCTGCAGTGGATCTGCTGCCTGTTCGGCAGCGAGGTGGTGCCGCTGCGCCGCTTCGGCCTCGATAGCGGCCGCAGCACCTACGGCCACCGCTTCCACGCGCCGGCGGCGATCACGCTGGCCGCGCCGGGCGATTACATCGCCGCGCTGAAGAACGCCCATGTCTGGGCCGAGGTCGCGACGCGCAAGGCCGAGATCAGGCGCCAGATCGAAACACAGGCTCAGGCCGCCGGCGGCCATGCGCGCATCACCGACGATCTGCTTGACGAAGTCACCGCCTTGGTCGAATGGCCGGTCGCGATCACCGGACACTTCGAAGCGCGCTTCCTGGAACTGCCGCCGGAAGTGATCGTCGCCACCGTCGAAACCAACCAGCGCTACTTCACCGTGTTCAAGGACGCGGCGCTGACGCAGCTGACGCATGCCTTCATCACCGTCGCCAACATCGAGTCGCGCGATGTCGCACAGGTCATCACCGGCAACGAGCGCGTGGTGCGCCCGCGCCTGACCGACGCGATGTTCTTCTGGCAGCAGGATCTCAGGCAGCCGCTGGCGGCGTATGGCGACAAGCTCGCCAGCGTGACCTTTCAGAAGGATCTGGGCAGCACCGGCGCCAAGGTCGGGCGCGTCGCGCAGCTGGCCGGCCACATCGCCGCGCAGCTCGGCAGCGAGGTGACGGCGGCCGTGCGCGCCGCCACGCTGGCCAAGAACGACCTCGTCACCAAGATGGTCTACGAGTTCCCGGAACTGCAAGGCTTGATGGGCGGCTACTACGCGGCGAGGTCCGGCGAGAGCGCTGCCGTCGCCACCGCGATCCGCGAGCACTACCTGCCGACGCAGCAGGGCACGCCGATTCCGTCGACTCGTGAAGGCCAAATCGTCGCGCTCGCCGACAAGCTCGACACGCTCGCCGGCATCTTCGCGATCGGCGCCAAGCCGAGCGCCAGCAAGGATCCGTACGCGCTGCGCCGCGCCGCGCTGGGCGTGCTGCGTATCTGCCTCGAAGCTGAACTGCCGCTCGATCTGCGCGCACTGCTGGGAGCCGCGCTCGACGCACAGCCGGCCGGCAAGCGCGAGGCGGCCACGCTCAACGAGCTGGTGGAGTTTGCGCTGGAGCGCCTGCGTGCCTACCTGGTCGGCCAGCCCTTGGATGGCCGCGCGATCACGGTCGAGATGTTCGAAGCAGTGCGCGCGCTCGGCATCACCGCGCCGCTGGATTTCCGGCAGCGCCTGCACGCCGTGCATGGCTTCGTCGCCAACGAGGCAGCGCCGAATCTGGCCGCCGCCAACAAGCGTGTCCGCAACATCCTCAAGCAGGCCGGTGAGGTCAACAGCACGGTCGACCCGGCGCGCTTCGAGCACGCCGCCGAGAAATCACTGTTTGCCAAGCTGGAAGAAGTCGAAGCGCAGAACGCCGGCGCCGACTACACGCAGCAGCTGCTCAACCTTGCCTCGCTGCGTGCGCCGGTCGATGCCTTCTTCGACGGCGTGATGGTCAACGCCGACGATGCCGCGGTGCGCGCCAACCGCCTCGCCCTGCTGCGCAAGTTCGACATCGCCTGCCGCTCGGTGGCGGATCTTTCGCAACTGCCGGGCTGACCCTCACCCCCACCCCTCTCCCGCGATGCGGGAGAGGGGAGTTAGTGCTGTTCCCTTCTCCCGCTTGCGGGAGAAGCTGCCCCGCAGGGGCGGATGAGGGCGCGCTACTGCAGATAAACCCGCTTCAACGTCGCCAGATCCACCGCCGTCAGGCCGATCTCCTTCTGCAGATAGCCGTCCACCGAGCCCCATTTCTCGTCGATCGCCGCGAAAGCGCCGCGCAGGAACGGCCCCTGCGCGTCCTGCAGCGGCTGCGGAGTCTTCCACTCGGCTGATTGCTGCATCTTGAGAAACATCTGGCCGGCCGGATCCTTGCCCCACACTGCCGGGTCGAGCTGCGGCATTTCGAACTGCGGACGGCGCAGCTTCGTCGACAGCAAGTAGTCGGCGGTGACGGTATCGCGATCGACGCCCAGCGCCGTCAGGACCACCGCGCTGACGAAACCGGTGCGATCCTGCCCCGCCGAGCAGTTGTAGACGATCGGCTGCTGCTTGTTGAGCAGCGCATCGAAGACCAGGCGGATCTGCGGCGCCAGCATCTCGGGGAAATTGCGGTAGATGTCGGCGCCATTGCGGACCTGCGCGCCCGTGCCGATGCCGGCGGCGCGCAACAGGTCGGCCATCGAGTAGCCGACCGCGGTGTATGGCACGCCGGTGATGCGCGTCGGCGCCATCACCCGCTCCTCGCTCGACCGCAGATCGATCAGCTGCGCAATGCCCAGCGCCCGCACCGCCTCGACGTCGGCCGGCGTCAGCAAGGGCTGGCCGCCGGAGCGGTAGATCAGGCCCCAGCGCACGTGCTTGCCGCCGGCGGCGGAATAGCCGCCCAGGTCGCGGAAATTGGAGCTTTGTTCGAGCCGAACTTCGCGCTCGGCCACTTCCACTTGCTGGCGATCCTTGCCGTCGACCAGCAGGAAGTAATGGCGCGCACGGTCGGTGACCGGCAGCGAGTAGTGTCCGTCGTCGTCGGCGCGCGCCAGCAGCTTCGCCTTGCCGATCGCCGCCTGCGGGCTGCCGGATTCATAGACATCGACGGGATGATCGGCGCTCCAGCGGATGTCGAGCGTGCCGGCATCGCTGCGCTCGACCTGCGCGGCGCTGATCCTGGCGTGGGCCAGCGACGGCAGGCCCAGCACCAGCGAGGCAGCCGCGACGAGGTATAAGTGTCGGTTCATGGCGAGGCTCGGTCAATGTCGGTTAGAAGCGGATGATCGCGTCGGCACCGAAGGTGCGCGGCTCGTTGAAGATCGCGTAGGTGCCCAGCGCCGCGGAGTGGTTCTTGAGGAAGGCGTGCTCCTCGTCGAGCAGGTTGCGCGACCACAGCGCGAACTCCGCGGTGCCGCCGGTCTGGCCCAGGCTGATCTCGCCCAGCGCGAGGCGGCCGTTGACGATGAACGAGTCGTCGCTGAGCGTCGGATCGGTGGTGCTGGTGTAGTAGCCGTCCGCCCAGTTGCCGTCCAGATGCGCCTTGAGGATCACGCTCGCCAGCGGCACGACGTAGTCGACGGCGACGCTGCCGGCGTTCTCCGGCGTGTAGAGCGGCAGCACCGGCACCAGCGGATTGCCGGCCGCGAACGGATTGCTCGCCTGCTCCTGGCTGACGTCGGTGTAGGCGTAGCCGAGCGTCAGCGTCAGGCCGCGCAGCGGCATCAGCATGAAATCGGCCTCCACGCCCTTGGACTTGCCCTTGCCCTGCGCGTTGACGGTTTCCAGCGTGGTGCGCGTGTTGGGCGGAATCAGGTCGGCGCTGAAATCGACCTGCATGTCCTTGAGGCTGGCGGTATAGAGCGCCAGATTGAAGCGGGCACGGTTGTCCCAGAACTGCGTCTTGGTCCCCAGTTCGAAAGCCGAAACTTCTTCCGGATCGAAGCTGCGATAGGTCAGCGAACGCGAGTTGGCGCCGCCGGCCTTGTAGCCGGTGCTCCATTTGCCGTAGACAAGCGCCGAGTCGCTGAGGTCGTAGGCGAGATTGATCATCGGGTCGAAGCGATTCCATGAATCGTCGAACGACACCGGCCCGGTGACGCAGGCGCCCCCGGCCTCGCATACCGTCGGCTCCGCGCCGTTGACCGTGGTCAGCACGCCTTTCTTCTCGTCCTTAGACCAGCGACCGCCCGCCGTCAGATGCAGGCGCGAATCGAGCATCGCCGGCGTCCAGGTGGCCTGGCCGAACAGGCCGAGGCTGTCGGTCTTGACCCGGCTGGCGCGATCGACGCGGATCTGGTCGAGCGGCGGAAGACTGACGACCGTGTACGCGGTGCCGTCGTCGTTCCACCGCAGCGTCTGCGGGCTCTGCGCGTTGTCGCCGACCTTCTCGTGGAACAGGAAGGCGCCGACGACGTACTGCAGCTGCGCGCTGCTGCCGATCAGTTGCAGCTCCTCGCTGTACTGGTGCTGGTCGACCTGGGCGAGGCTGTAGCGGCTGAACAGGCCGTTGGGCGCGAAGGCCGACAGGTTGACCGCGCCGTTGTCGAACTGCGATTGCTTGAGCGAGCGATAAGCGCCGATCGACTTGATCTCGAGGTGCTCGGCCAGGCTCCACGCCAGCGTCAGCAGGTGCCCGTCGGTCTCGCCGACGCTGGGCTCCAGCGGCGAGCCGATGTTCGCGGTCTCGGCGCGCTCGGGCTGCAGACTCATCAGCGGCGCACGCGGCACGCTGCCGGCCTCCAGCGACTGCACGTAGTACGGCGTGGTCGCATCGCGGGAGACGTCATAGGCGTAGGTCGCCTCGAAACCATCGAGCGGTTTCCACAGCGCCGCGGCGCGCAGGCCGCGCTTGTCGTAGGAATTGAAATCCGGCTGGCCTTGCAGCGGGTTCTCGACAGTGCCGTCGCGGCGTGCCATCAGGCCGTCGATCTTGACGTTGATGTCATGAAAGCGCGGCAGGTCCAGATGCACGTCGCTGTGCGCACCGCCGTAGTTGCCGAGGCCAAAGCTGCTGTTGAGATGGAACTCGCCGCTGGGCTTCTTGGTGACGATGCTGATGGCGCCGCCTTCGGTGTTGCGGCCGAACAGCGTGCCCTGCGGGCCCTTGAGCACTTCGATGCGTTCGACGTCGTAGAGCGCCGTACCCAGGCCCTGGGCGCGGCCCAGATAGACGCCATCGACGTAGACGCCGACGCCCTGGTCTCGCGCCGGCTGGTTGGCATCGCTCATCGCGCCGATGCCGCGCATGCCGATCGCCAGCGCCGAACTGCGCGCGAAGAACGGTGCCACGCGCAGCGAAGGAATCGCACCGTCGCCCAGGTCCGCCAGCGAGATCACGTGGCGATCGGCCAGGGCGTCGCTATCCAGCACGGAGATGGAGATCGGCGTGGCCTGCAGATTCGTCTCGCGCTTCTGCGCGGTGACGATCACGTCCTCGATGCCGTCAGCAGGCTCCGGGGCGGGGGCTGCCACCGCCGCAGCGATCTGCTGCTCGGGATCCTGCTCCTGCGCCGCGGCGGCGAATGAATACGAAAGCGCCGCGCAGATGGCGGCCAGGCGAGTACGGCGGAATTGGGACATGGTGGCCTGTGTGTGCAACGTGAATAGACATCCGGTCTATTCAAGCCGGCCGATGTGACACTGGCTTTGGAATCTGATGACAGTTCTGCAGATGCCGCCGCCCCGCACCCCGGTAAACTTCACGACACTCGCGGTGCGGCCGCCGATACCAGCCAGGATGCAGACGCATGAAAGTCGTCATTCTCGATCGCGACGGGGTGATCAACGAGGACTCGCCGGACTACATCAGGTCGCCGGCGCAATGGCAGCCGATCGCCGGCAGCCTCGAAGCGATCGCGCGGCTCGGCCACAGCGGCTGGCGCGTGTTCATCGCCACCAACCAGTCCGGCCTCGGCCAGCAGCTGTTCGACTACGACGCCTTCGCGGCGATCAACGCACGCCTGCACAAGCAGCTGGCCGAACTCGGCGGTCGCGTCGACGGCATCTTCTTCGCGCCGGACCACCCGGATGCGCCCACGCCGCAGCGCAAGCCCGGCCCCGGCATGCTGCTGGATCTGGCGCGGCGGCTCGGCGTCACGCTGGAGGGCGTGCCGATGCTCGGCGATTCATGGCGTGACCTGCAGGCCGCGCGCGCGGCCGGCGCACGGCCGGTGCTGGTGCGCACCGGCAACGGCCGCAAGACCGAACAGAAGCACCGCGACGAACTGGACGGCGTCGAGGTCTATGACAGCCTGGCGGATTTCACCGCTGCCCTGCTGAGTGCCGACAAGCGCAGGAGCGGCTGAGCCTCAGCGCCCGCAGACCGCGTAATCCTCGCGGCGGCGGTCGATCGCCACGCCCACGGCCTTGACGCCGGCAACCGCGCCGGGCTTGTCGATCGCCAGCTTCAACGTGGCAATCGGAAAGCCGTCGAACAGTTCGCGGGCAATCTTCTCGGCCAGCGTCTCCAGCAGCGCCGGCTGCAGGGTTTCGGCGATCTTGCGCACGACGTCGGACACGGCGGCGTAATCAACCGCGTCGCGGACGTGATCGCTGGCGGCGGCCTCGCGCGTATCGACACCCATTTCCAGATCGAAGATCAGCGGCCGCAGCAAGGTGCGCTCCCAGCCGTGGATGCCGATGATCGTCTCGACTTCGAGACCGCGGATGAAAACCTTGTCCATACGTCTTTATGCGCTCGCTTCGGGCGGGGTGAGATCGGTCAGCGGCCAGCGCGGCGTGGTGAACAGCGCGCCGGCCGGGTCGCGGCCCTGCGCGCGGCGCGCCCAGCCGGCGTACGCGATCATCGCGCCATTGTCGGTGCAGAACGCCTGGCGCGGGAAGAACAGTTCGAAGTCCTGCCGGCGGGCCAGCGCGCCGAGCTTGTCGCGCAGCCGGCGATTGGCGCCGACGCCGCCGGCCACCACCAGCCGCTTGAAGCCGGTGGCATCGAGTGCGCGGTGGCACTTGATCTGCAGCGTGTCGGTCACGGCTTCCTGGAACGAGGCCGCGAGGTCGGCGCGGGTCGCATCGTCGGCGTCGCGCGGCAGGGCCGTCAGCACCGCCGTCTTCAAACCGCTGAAGCTGAAATCGAGGCCTGGGCGATCGGTCATCGGCCGCGGAAACTTGAAACGCGTCGCCGTGCCGGTCTCGGCCAGCCTGGCCAGCTCCGGCCCGCCCGGGTATGGCAGGCCGAGCATCTTGGCGGTTTTGTCGAAAGCCTCGCCGACGGCGTCGTCCAGACTCTCGCCGAGCAGCTCGTACTGGCCGACGCCGCGCACCGCGACCAGCAGCGTATGGCCGCCGGACACCAGCAGGGCCACGAACGGGAACGATGGCGCCGGCGTTTCCAGCATCGGCGCCAGCAGATGCGCCTCCATGTGATGGACCGCGATCAGCGGCAGCTGCAGCGCGGTGGCGAGCCCGGCGGCGACCGAGGCGCCGACCATCAGCGCGCCGATCAGGCCCGGCCCGGCGGTGTAGGCAATGCCGCCGAGTTCATCGGCGCGCACCCCCGCTTCAGCCAGCACGCCGCGCACCAGGCCGTGGATGCGCGCAACGTGATCGCGCGAGGCCAGCTCCGGCACCACGCCGCCGTACTCGGCATGCAGACGGATCTGGCTGTGCAGCAGATGTGCGCGCAAGCCGGCGCGGCCGTCGTAGACGGCGCAGGCGGTTTCGTCACAGGAGGTTTCGATGCCGAGAATCGGACGGTCGCTCGGCGAGGCAACGGCGGACATGGCGCGCATTGTACGGTGCAAAGCGAGGCGTGATTGCATGCGGCGAAAGTGCAGGCTAGAATCCCGCCCCCTTATTGGCCTCCGTGGCCAAATTTGTCTCAAACGAAACGAAGAGTGATCTGAATGCCTTCTGTCCGCGTCCGCGACAACGAGCCTTTCGAAGTGGCCCTGCGCCGTTTCAAGCGCACCTGCGAAAAAGCCGGTGTCCTGACCGACCTGCGCAAGCATGAGTACTTCGAGAAGCCGAGCCAGGAACGCAAGCGCATGCGCGCCGCTGCGGTCAAGCGCCAGGCCAAGAAAGTGCAGCGCGAATCGAATCGCCGCATCCGCCTGTTCTAAACAGCGGTTGACGGTACGCAGTACCCGCGACCCCGGCCTCAAAACCGGGGTTTCGTTGTTTGTGTCGCATCCTGGAGCCCGCGCATGTCCGATCTGAAGACCCGCATCACTGAAGACGTCAAGGCCGCCATGAGGGCCGGCGAGAAGGACAAGTTGACGGTCCTGCGCATGCTGCAGGCCGAACTCAAGCAGCGCGAGGTCGTCGAGTCGACCGAGCTCACCGACGCGGTCGTGCTGACCGCGGTCGAGAAGATGATCAAGCAGCGCCGCGACTCCGAAAGCCAGTTTCGCAGCGGCAATCGCCCGGATCTCGCCGACAAGGAAGCCTCCGAGATCCAGATCCTGATCGGCTATCTGCCGCAGCAGCTGAGCGAGGCGGAAGTCGACGCGCTGATCGGCCAGGCGATCGCCGAAACCGGCGCTGCCGGCGGCAAGGACATCGGCAAGGTCATGGGCTGGATCAAGCCCAAGGTTCAGGGCAAGACCGATATGGGCAAGCTGTCGGGCTTGATCAAGGCCAAACTGGGCTAGAGTCGGGCCTACTCTCTTGCTTGTTTTGAAAGTCGCCGCCAGCGATGGCGGCGGCTTGTCAGGACGACATATGGCCCGGATTCCCGACTCCTTCATCCACGATCTGCTCGCGCGAACCGATATCGTCGAGCTGATCGGCGCGCGCGTCGAGCTCAAGCGGGCCGGCCGCGAATACAAGGGGCTGTCGCCGTTCACCAGCGAGAAATCGCCGTCGTTCTTCGTCTCGCCGCAGAAGCAGATGTTCTTCGACTTCAGCTCCGGCAAGAACGGCACGGCGATCTCGTTCCTCATGGAGTACGACCGGCTGAGCTTCGTCGAGGCGGTCGAGGAGCTGGCCAAGCGCGCCGGCGTCGAAGTGCCGCGCGAGGGCGGCAACGAGCCGCGCGTGGTACTCGACGGCCCGCTGGACGCGCTGGCCGCCGCTCAACGCTTCTTCACCGAGCGGCTCAAGCAGGCGCCCGAGGCGATCGCATACCTGAAGAAGCGCGGCGTCAGCGGCGAGACTGCGCGGCGATTCGGCATCGGCTACGCACCGGAGAGCTGGGACGCGCTGACGCAGTTCCTCAAGGACACGCGACACGCGCTGGACGCCGGCCTGCTGATCGAACGCGAGGGCAGCAAGGCCCGCTCGCCTGAAAAGGCGAGTTCAAGCAATGCCTATGACCGCTTCCGCAACCGCGTGATGTTCCCGATCCGGGACACGCGCGGCCGCGTCATCGGCTTCGGCGGCCGCACCCTGGCCAACGACCCGGCCAAGTACCTGAACTCGCCGGAGACGGCGCTGTTCCACAAAGGACGCAATCTCTACGGCCTCTACGAGGCGCGCACCGCGACGACCAGCGCCCTGCCCTGGCTGCTGGTGGTCGAGGGCTACATGGACGTGGTGATGCTGGCGCAGCATGGCATCAGCCAGGCAGTGGCGACGCTGGGTACCGCGACCACGCGCGAGCATCTGCAGCTGCTGTTCAAGTCGACCGCCAAGGTGGTGTTCTGCTTCGACGGCGACCGCGCCGGCCGAGCGGCCGCGTGGCGCGCCCTGGAGCAGGCACTGCCGGAAATGCACGACGGCCGCGAATGCGTGTTCATGTTCATGCCCGACGGCCATGACCCGGATACCTGGGTGCAGCAAAGCGGCGCCGAAGCGTTTCGCGCGCAGATCGATGCAGCGATGCCGCTGTCGCAGTTCCTTCTCGATTCGCTGGCGGCGGGACTGGCACTGGGCAGCGTCGAAGGCCGGGCGCGGCTGGTGGCATTGGCACGGCCGCATCTCGAGAAACTGCCGGCCGGCGCACTGCGCAGCCTGCTGATCGACGAGCTGGCGCGCCGCGCCCGGCTGCCACGTGGCGAGGTCGATGCCATGCTCGGCGGCGGCAAACCGGCGGCGGCAACGGCGGCCGAGGCCGCCGCGCCCGGCGAGACAGCCGTGCTTGGCGCCGCCCGCCCGGTGCGCCGCGCCCTGCAACTACTGCTGGAGCGCCCGGACCTGGCCGAGCAGATTGGCAATCCCGAATTGCTGGCACAGGCCGAGCTGCCGGGACTGCCGCTGCTGATGGAGGTGATCGACTTCTTCCAGGCCCACCACGGCGCCACTGCATCGCAGCTGCTGCTGGCGCTGGGCGACGGCAAGAAGGCGGACGCCGTGCGCCGCGTGCTGTCCTCCGACCTCAATGACCCGATGCTCGGCGCCACCCTGTCGGCAAAGCTCAGCGACGCCAGCATTGAAACCGAGTTTTTCGACGTCATAAAAGGCATGACCGAACGTGCGCTCGACCAGCGCAGCGCGCATCTGCTCTCGGAGGCGGCGTCACGGACGCTGACCGACCCCGAAATGCGCGAATTCCAGGCGCTGACGCGCCGCCGCAGTGAGCGCTCATCGCCGAAGCGATGAGCGTGGTTTCTGTATAATGCGCAGTTCCGCGCTTTAACGCTGCACCCCGCCAGAGTCCCTGGCGCCGCTTTGGATCGAGTACCGCATGGCCAATACCAGCTCCGAGAAAGCCGACAAGCTCTCCGCCGAAAAACAGGCGCAGAAGCAGTCGCAGATCAAGATCCTGATAGCGCTCGGCAAGGAAAAGGGCTACCTGACCTTCGCCGAAGTCGCCGACCACCTGCCCGAGATCGTCGATACCGAGCAGATCGAGGACATCATCAGCATGATCCAGGCGATGGGTATCGCCGTTCATGAGGATGCGCCGGAAGAAGACCAGCAGCTGTTCTCGGAACCGGCCGTCGTCGCGACCAACGAGGAAGAGGAAGACGCCGCCGAGGAAGCAGCGGCAGCGATCGCCGCCCTCGACGACCAGTTCGGCCGCACCACCGATCCGGTGCGCATGTACATGCGCGAGATGGGCAGCGTCGAGCTGCTCGACCGCGAGGGCGAGATCCGCATCGCCAAGCGCATCGAGGAAGGCCTGAACGAGGCCATGTTCGCGATGGCGCAGTACCCGGAGACGGTGGCGATCCTGCTGGAGTCGTACGAGAACGCCAAGGCCGGCAAGAAGCGCCTGGCCGACATCGTCACCGGCTTCTTCGACCCCAACGCCGAGGAAACGCCGGCGCCGCCCGAGATCGTCGAGGAAGTCGAAGAGGAAGAGGAAGAGGAAGAAAGCGACGGCGACGGCGACGAGGAGGAAGCGGTCGACACCGGCCCCGATCCGGTCCTCACTGCCGAGAAGTTCGCTGAGCTGCAGGCCCTGTACGACAAGGCCTGGGATTCGCTGCTCAGGCAGGGCGCCGCGCATCCCAAGACGCAGGCCAAGCGCGAGGCGGTGGCCACGCACATCATGACCTTCAAGCTGTCGCCGAAGATCGTCGACGAGATCACGCAGAACCTGCGCGGCAAGATCGAGCTGATCCGCACGACGGAGAAGCACATCATGCGCATCTGCGTGTCCGACGCCGGCATGGGCCGCGAGGAGTTCCTCAAGGTCTACCGCGAGGCCAGCGGCGCCACCAGCCCGGACTGGATCCACAAGCTGATCCGCGCCAAGCGCAAGTATTCGTCGGAGCTCAATGCACGCCAGGAAGAGATCTTTGGCCTGCAGGAGCAGCTGCGCAAGATGGAAGGCGACAATCTGATCTCGCTGACCGAGATCAAGGACATCAATCGCCGCATGAACGTCGGCGAGGCCAAGGCCCGCCGCGCCAAGAAGGAAATGGTCGAGGCCAACCTGCGCCTGGTGATTTCGATCGCCAAGAAGTACACCAACCGCGGCCTGCAGTTCCTCGACCTCATCCAGGAAGGCAACATCGGCCTGATGAAGGCGGTCGACAAGTTCGAATACCGCCGCGGCTACAAGTTCTCGACCTACGCGACCTGGTGGATCCGCCAGGCGATCACCCGCTCGATCGCCGATCAGGCGCGCACCATCCGCATCCCGGTGCACATGATCGAAACCATCAACAAGCTCAACCGCATCTCGCGGCAGATGCTGCAGGAGATGGGCCGCGAGCCGACACCGGAAGAGCTGGCGAAGAAGATGGAGATGCCCGAGGACAAGATCCGCAAGGTGCTCAAGATCGCCAAGGAACCGATCTCGATGGAGACGCCGATCGGCGACGACGAGGATTCCCACCTCGGCGACTTCATCGAGGACACCGCCGCGGTATCGCCGCAGGAAGCGGCAACCTCGCAGTCCCTGGCGGAAGCCACGCACCAGATCCTCGCCAGCCTGACGCCGAGGGAAGCCAAGGTGCTGCGCATGCGCTTCGGCATCGACATGAATACCGACCACACGCTGGAGGAGGTCGGCAAGCAGTTCGATGTCACCCGCGAGCGCATCCGTCAGATCGAGGCCAAGGCGCTGCGCAAGCTGCGCCACCCCAGCCGCGCCAACTATCTGCGCAGCTTCCTCGACGAGTAAGCCGGACGCAGCCAGAAAAAAGGCCCCGCATCGCGGGGCCTTTTTGATTCGAGAGGCCGGCTTAGGGCCTGTT
>CAMLDZ010000065.1 GCA_946478985.1 uncultured Solimonas sp. | reverse complement strand
GCTGCGCCTGCGCAACCTCGGCGGCATCATCATCATCGACTTCATCGACATGGTCTCCGAGGACCACCGTGCGCAGGTGCTGCGCGCGCTGGAGCGGGCGCTGGCCGGCGATCACGCGCGTTCGCAGGTGCATCCGTTCTCGCCGCTGGGGCTGATCGAGATGACGCGCAAGCGCACCCGCGAGTCGCTTGGCCACATTCTCTGCGAGCCCTGTCCGGCCTGCAGCGGCCGCGGCACCATCAAGACCGTCGAGACGGTCTGCCACGAGATCGCCCGCGAGGTGCAGCGCGCGGCGCGGCAGTTCGAGGCCAAGGGCTTCCTGGTGCTGGCGGCGCCGCACGTGGTGCAGAAGCTGGTCGACGAGCAATCGCTGGGCCTGGCCGCGCTGGAGGCGCATCTCAACCGGCCGATCCGTCTGCAGGGCGAGGCCGAGTACGCCCAGGAAAACTTCGACGTCGTGCCGCTGTAGGCGCTGCGCCTCGAAGCGTGATGCAGCTCATCCGGCGTTCAGCCGTTGCAGTAGCCCTGTGCGGCGAGTCACGCGACAATAGCCGCCGTTTTGCCGCAAGACTCGCCCCGCCGCTGTCGGATCGCTCATGGAACGTGTGAAACGCCGCTGGTGGACCCGGGCGGTCTCCCTTCTGGCTGCCGTGATCATTCTCGGCGCGGTCATCAGCGGCCTGTTCCAGCTGGCGGTGCTGACCTTGCCGAGCTATCGCGCCGATCTGTCGGCGTGGATCACCCGCGTCGCCAACCGGCCGGTGCAGATCGGCGGCGTCAACCTGGGCTGGCGCGGCATCGAGCCGCGGCTGGATCTCGACGACATCACCCTGTTCTCCGAAGACGGCAACGAGAGCCTGTCGCTGGACCGGCTGAGCCTGGGCTTCAGCGTTTTCCGCCTGCTGACCGGCGATGTCTTTCCGGATCGCCTGGAGCTTGCCGGCGTGTCCTTGCTGGTCGAGCAGGACGCGGCCGGCAAGTGGAGCATCGCCGGCTTCACGCCGGCTGATCCGGCAACCTCCCGCCAGGACTGGTCCCGGGATCTCGCCCGCTTTCGCCACTTGCGCCTGCGCAACTGCACCATCGAGATCCGCAGCGCGCCCGGTGGCAGCGCGCGCTTCGCGGGCCTGCCGCGGCAGCTGCGCGTGGCAACGCTGGATGTCGACCAGAGCGACGACGACTTCGAATTCGACGGCCGGCTGCTGCTGCCGGTCACGCACGGCAGTACGGTCGAGGTCTCCGGCGACTTCGACGGCCGCCTGGCCGAGCCGGCCGGCTGGCGCGGCGATTTCGAGCTGGAGTTCGCCAGCCTGCGCCCGCAGGGCTGGCTCGCGCCATTGCTGCAGGCGGGCGTGCAGATCGGCGCCGAGAACGTCGATCTGGCGGTCGCCGGCCGCGTCGAGGCCGGCGCCCTGCGCAGCGCCGAACTCGAGTTCGAGTCCGATGCCCTGCTGCTGGCGCGCGGCGGCAAGGCCGAGCGCGCCGCCAGCGCGCGGCTGCGCGCCGCCTTGCGCGGCGAAGCCCAGGGGTGGGCGATCGAGCTGGCCGAGCTGAGCATCGGCGGCGAGCGCCAGGCGCGCGGCCAGCTGCACTGGCGCCGCAACGGCAGCAGCCAGGAACTGGACGTCGATGCCGACGAGCTGCGGCTGGGCCGGCTCGCGCCCTGGCTCGGCATCTGGCGCCAGGCACCGGCGGCGCTCACGCCGCTGGCGCGCGCGTCCGGCGGGCTGCGCAACCTGGTCGTGCGGCTGCGCCGCAACGGCGACGCCGCGCCGCGTTTCTCGGCCACCGCCCGGCTCGAACAGCTGGCGCTGGCAGCCGATGCGCACCTGGGCTTCGCGCAGCTGTCCGGCGAGTTGTCGGCGACCGAGAGCGGCGGCGAGCTGCGCGTCGGCGATGTGCCGTTTCAGCTGATGCTGCCGTCGGCGCTGGCCCAGCCGGCGGCGTTCGATGCCCTGCGCCTGCAGGCGCAGTGGCGCCGCACCGCCGACAGCTGGCGCATCAGCGTGCCGGAGTTCGGCTGGAAGATCGCCAGCACACAGGGCAGCGGCAAACTGGGCATCGATGTCTACGACGACCGCGACCGGCCGCCGCTGGTCGACCTGCAGGCACGCTTTACCGGCGACGACGTCAATGCCATCAAGCCGTACATTCCGACGCACTGGCCGCAGCCGCTGCACGACTGGCTGACGCGCGCGCTGGTCCGCGGCCGCGTCACGCGTGGCCAGCTGGCGATCCACGGGCCGATCACCGACTTTCCATTCCACAAGCGCCCCACCGGCAACTGGCAGCTCGACCTCGACGCCGCCGGCGTCAACCTGGCGTTCGCGCCGGACTGGCCGGCGATCGACAACGCCGCCGCGCACCTGCGCTTCGCCGGCAACGGCTTGAAGATCGACGCGCAGAGCGCGCGCATCGGCGGCGCCAAGATCGATCGCGCGAGCGCGCGTTTCGACGACTTCAACGAGGGCCTGCTGCAGATCGAGGCCAGCGCCAGCGGCGACATCGCACGCTTCTACGACTATCTGGACCAGACGCCGCTGCGCAAGCGGCTGTCGGCGCTGCTGGAGCAGACGCGCGCGTCCGGCGACGCACAGCTGGATCTGCGCCTGGACTTGCCGGTGCATCACCTCCACGACACCGGCGTCGACGGCAGCATCGCGCTCAGCGACGTGCAGATGTTCTACAGCAAGCTCGAACAGCCGATCGGCGGCATCTTCGGCGAGATCCACTTCGACACACAGGGCGTCAGCGGCGATTCGATCAGCGCGCGCTTCGAGGATCTGCCGCTGGCGGTGCGCATCGTCCCGCGCGCCGGCACGCACGGCGTCATCGTCGCCGACTTCCCGTTCGCGCCGAACGCCGACGGCGTCGGCGCCAGCCAGTTCATTCCGGCGGTGGTGCGCGCGGCGATGCAGGGCGAATCGCGCTGGCGCGCCGAGCTGCCGATCCAGGACCAGGGCAGCGCGCTGATGCTGTCCAGCGATCTGCGCGGCACCGCGGTGGATCTGCCGGAGCCGCTGGGCAAGAGCGCCGAGGCCGCCGCGCCGATCGGCGTGCGCATCGGCAACGACGCGGCGGCGCCGCTGCGCGTGGACCTCACCTATGCGCAGCGTCTCGGCGCCGATCTGGCCTTTGCAGCAGCCGACAAGCCGGCCGACAGCGCCGCCGCCGGCAACGGCGGCCTGCAGCTGCAGGGCTTGCACGCGCGCTTCGGCGTCGGCGCTGCGCCACGCGCGGTGCGCGGCAGCTATCTGGTCGACGGGCATGCCGACACGCTCGATATCGCCGCGTGGATCGGCCTGCTCAGCGGCCAGAGCGGCGGCACCGCGGCCGGCAACGGCGGCTTGCGCATCGACAGCGTCGATCTGGAGGCCGAGCACCTGCGCTGGCGGCACCAGCTGATCGGCGCCACGCGGTTGCGCTACCAGCCGCGCAGCAATGGCTGGCACGTCGACCTCAGCGGCGAGGGTGCCGGCGGCACGCTCGATTTCAGCGGCCCGGCCCCGGGCCGGCTGCAGGCACGGCTCGACCATGTCAGCTCGATACCCAAGGCGCCGCCCGGCGAGCTGCCCGATGCCTCGGCCGAAGCCGCCGCCGCCGCGCAGGAACTGCGCGAGCCGCCGCTGAACCCGGCGAGCTGGCCGGAGTTCGACATCATCGCCAACCGCATCAGCGGCAACAACGCCGATCTCGGCCGCCTGGAGCTGCGCAGTGCGCGCATCAACGGCGGCCAGAAAATCGAGCAACTGACGGTCGGCGGCGGCATCGTCGACTTCACTGCCAGCGGCGCCTGGCGGCGTCTCGACGGGCGCTCGTCGGCGGAGTTGCGCTACCAGCTCAGAAGCCGCGATTTCGAGGCGGTGCTCAAGGCGCTCGACTACGCGCCCAATCTCGGCGCGCAGAAGTTCGAATCGCATGGCGAGCTCAAGTGGGCGCCGTCGCCGACCGGCCTGGTCTGGCAGGTCGCCTCCGGCCGCGTCGATCTGGATGCCCAGGACGGCCAGCTGCGCGCGGTCAAGCCGGGCGCCAGCCGCGTGCTGGGCCTGATCAATTTCTACGCGCTGCCGCGGCGGCTGACGCTGAACTTCAGCGATGTCGTCGACGAGGGCCTGGGCTTCGACAGCGTGCGCGGCCATTTCGATCTCGGCGGCGGCGCCGCGGTGACCGACGATCTGGAGGTCAGGAGTCCGTCGCTGCGCATGGAGCTGCGCGGCCGCATCGGCCTGGCGGCGCGCGACTACGACCAGCGCGTGACCGTCTATCCCGGCGTATCGTCGGGCCTGACGATCGGCGCGACCGTGCTCGGCGGCCCGGCGATCGGCGCGCTGGTGCTGCTCGCGCAGGAGGTGTTCGACCGCCCGCTCGACCAGCTCACGCAGCTCACCTACGCGGTGTCCGGCAGCTGGGACAATCCCAAGGTCGAGCGCGTCGAGGCGCGCAGCGCACCCAGGCAGCCCGCACCGGAGAAGAAACGATGAGCACGTTCGCGGCGATCCAGATGAACAGCGGTGCCGAGGTCGAGGCCAATCTCGAGGCCGCCGCCGCGCTGCTGCGCGAGGCGGCCGCCGACGGCGCGCGGTTGGCGGTGCTGCCGGAGAACTTCGCCTTCATGGGCGCCCGCGACCGCGACAAGCTGGCGCACGCCGAGGTCGACGGCAGCGGCCCGATCCAGGATCGGCTGGCGCGGCTGGCGCGCGAGCTGGACCTGTGGATCGTCGCCGGCACGCTGCCGATCGCGGCGGCTGCTGACAGCCACGAGCCGCAGCGCGTGTTCGCCGCCTGCTGCGTCTACGACAGCGACGGCGCGCGCGTGGCGCGCTACGACAAGCTGCACCTGTTCGACATCGACGTGCCGGGCAGCGACGGCGAGCGCTACCGCGAATCGAACAGCATCGCCCCCGGACTGGCGCCGCCGCGGGTGGTCGATACCCCGGTCGGCCGGCTCGGCCTGTCGGTCTGCTACGACCTGCGCTTTCCCGAGCTGTACCGCGCGCTGGTGCAGGCCGGCGCCGAGCTGCTGGTGGTGCCGTCGGCGTTCACGGTGCGCACCGGCGAGGCGCACTGGGAACTGCTGCTGCGCGCCCGCGCCGTCGAGAACCTGGCCTATGTGATCGCGCCCGGCCAGTGCGGCACGCACCCGGGCGGCCGGGCCACGTATGGCCACAGCCTGATCGTCGAGCCCTGGGGCGAGGTGCTCAGCCGCGCCGACGGTGCCCCCGCGGTGGTGCTGGCACGGCGCGACGCGGCACGTCAGGCCGAGCTGCGCAGCAGTTTCCCGGCGCTTTCGCACCGGCGGCTCAGTACTCATTTCTAGGTGCCCGGGGCGGCCATACGGCCGTGCCGGGCAGCGTCCCGCAGGGCGCGCGGCGCTTGCACGCGGCGCGCCGCCCGCTCGCTGCCGGCCGTGGCGGCGGCATCCGCGCCCGGTGGCCGATGACGACGCGGTAGCGGCGAGCCGGCCTGCGCTGACCGCGGCCACCGCACGAGGCGCGGCTATCCGCGCGGCGGCGGGCAGGGTATGGTGAAGGCGCGCAGGCCTGCTTGCGCGCCTTCTTTTTGTCCCCATCTTGCATACATGACCGACTCCTTCGCGCTGGCCCGCCAAACCTTCCTCGATCCCGCCGAGCTCGACGAACGCGGCGTCGCCGATCTGCTGTCGCGGCTGATGAAGCCGGGCGTCGATGCCGCCGATCTGTATTTCCAGCACGCGGTGACCGAGGCCTGGTCGATGGAGGACAGCCTGATCAAGTCGGGCTCGCATCATGTCGAGCAGGGCGTCGGCGTGCGCGCCGTCGCCGGCGACAAGCAGGGCCTGGCGTATTCAGACGACATCGCCGTCGGCGCGCTGCGCGATGCGGCGAAGACGGCGGGCGCGATCGTCCGTCAGGGTCAGGTCGGCGCGGTGCAGGCGTTCGCGCCGCGCGTGGTCAAGCCCTTGTACGCGCCGGTCGATCCGCTGGCCAGCTGGCCCACCGACAAGAAGCTGGAGCTGCTGCACCGCGCCGACGCGGCCGCGCGGGCCGCCGACTCGCGCGTCATCAATGTCATGTGCTCGCTGTCCGGCAGCTACGAGACCGTGCTGGTCGCCTGCAGCGACGGCACCTGGAGCGCCGACGTGCGGCCGCTGGTGCGGATGGATGTGTCGGTGATCATCGAGCACCTCGGCCGCCGCGAGCAGGCGCACGCCGGCGGCGGCGGTCGCGCGGTGTACTCGGAAGTCTTTGCCGGCGACATGCCGGAGCGCTACGCCAAAGAGGCGGTGCGGATGGCGCAGATCCTTCTGGAAGCGGTACCGGCCCCGGCCGGCCAGCTGCCGGTGGTGCTCGGCCCGGGCTGGCCCGGCGTGCTGCTGCACGAGGCGGTCGGCCACGGCCTGGAAGGCGACTTCAACCGCAAGGGCAGCTCCGCTTTCTCCGGCCGCGTCGGCGAGAAGGTGGTGTCGCAGCTGTGCACCATCGTCGACGACGGCACCCTGCAGGACCGTCGCGGTTCGCTGAGCGTCGACGACGAAGGCACGCCGACGCAGTGCACCACGCTGATCGAGAACGGCGTGCTGCGCGGCTACCTGCAGGACAAGCTCAACGCACGGCTGATGGGCGTGGCGCCGACCGGCAATGGCCGCCGCGAAAGCTACTCGATGCTGCCGATGCCGCGCATGACCAACACCTACATGCTGCCCGGCCAGAGCGAGCCGGGCGACATCATCGCCTCGGTCGAGAAGGGCCTGTACGCCGTCAACTTCGGCGGCGGTCAGGTCGACATCACCTCCGGCAACTTCGTGTTCTCGGCCTCCGAGGCCTACCTGATCGAGAACGGCAGGATCACCCGGCCGGTGAAGGGCGCGACGCTGATCGGCAACGGCCCGGAAGCGCTGTCGCGGGTGTCGATGGTCGGCAACGATCTCAAGCTCGACACCGGCGTCGGCGTCTGCGGCAAGGACGGCCAGAGCGTGCCGGTCGGCGTCGGCCAGCCGACGCTGAAGCTGGACGCGATCACCATCGGCGGCACGCAGGTCTGAGTCGCGCGAGCCGATGACTTTTCGCCCTGAGGGACGCCTGCGCGTGATCGGCGGGCAGTGGCGCTCGCGCCTGATCGATTTCGACGCCGCCAACGGCGTGCGGCCGACGCCGGATCGCGTGCGGCAGACCCTGTTCGACTGGCTGGCCCCGCTGATCTCCGGCGCGCGCTGCCTGGACCTGTTCGCCGGTTCCGGTGCGCTCGGCATCGAGGCGCTGTCGCGCGGCGCGGCCTCTTGCCGATTCGTCGAGAGCGACGCGCGCTCGGCCGCGCTGATCCGCCAGGCGCTGCAGAAGCTGAAAGCCGAAGACGCCGAGGTGCTGCAGCGCGATGCCTTCGCCGCGATCCCGCAGTTGGCGGCGCCGTTTGATGTGGTGTTCCTCGATCCGCCCTACGGCAAAGGCCTGCTGGAGCGCGCGCTGCCGTTGCTGCCGCCGTTGCTGAGCGCGCATAACCGCATCTATCTGGAATGGCCGCCACGCGGCGCGCCGACGCTGCCTCCGGGCTTTGCGCTGCTGCGGGACAAGCAGGCCGGTCAGGTATGCTTCGGCCTCGCTACCTATCAAACGCCCGCGAACGCGGCTTAAGGATCGGTCCGCAGGGGCCGGCGCAGACGGGGAACACGCATGACGGTCATTGCAGCCTACAGCGGCACTTTCGATCCGCTGACCTTCGGCCATTACGACATCATCAAGCGCGCGGCCAAGATGTTTCCGCAGCTGATCGTCGCGGTCGGCAGCAACGTTGCCAAGAACCCCAAGTTCACGCTGGACGAGCGCGTCGCGCTGATCAGCAAGGTGGTCAAGAAGCTCAAGAACGTCGAGGTGCAGGGCTTCTCGGGCCTGGTCGTCGACTTCGCGCGCGAGCACAAGGTGACGGTGCTGGTGCGCGGTGTGCGCTCGACCGGTGACTTCGATTACGAGAAGCAGATGGCGGTGATGAACCGCGACCTGTATCCGCAGCTGGACACGGTGATCATGAATCCCTCGCCGGAGTACGCACACCTGTCGTCGTCGCTGGTGCGCGAGCTGGCCGGCCTGGGCGCGCCGGTGGAGAAACTGGTGCCGGAAGAGATCATCCCCATCCTGCGCGAGCGCTTCGGCAGGCCGACGCGCAAGTAGCGCGGCCGCGGCCGGGCTTGCGGCGCTAAAATGCGCGCATGGCCCTGAAGATCACGCTCGACTGCATCAACTGCGACGTCTGCGAGCCTGCGTGCCCGAACGAGGCGATCTACCAGGGCATCGAGATCTACGAGATCGATCCCGAGCGCTGTACCGAATGCGTCGGCCACTTCGACAAGCCGCAGTGCCAGCAGGTCTGTCCGGTCGCCTGCATTCCGCTGGACCCGGACCACGCCGAGACGCCGGAACAGTTGCTGGCCAAATACAAGCGGCTCAGCGGCGGTGTCTGAGACCGCTGCAGCCGCACGCCGGAGCACACGCATGAACGGTTTTCGTCCTGTCCTTGTTGCGCTGGCGCTTTGGGTCGCGGCGCCGTTCGGCTTTGCCGCAGCGGGCGAGCAAAAGCCACCGGGCTACGCCTGCGCGACGGCGCATCCGCTGGCGACGCAGGCCTGCATGGAGATGATGGCGTCCGGCGGCAACGCCTTCGACGCGGCGGTCGCCGCCAGCGCGGCGCTGGCGGTGGTCGAGCCGACCGGCTCCGGCATCGGCGGCGGCGGTTTCTGGCTGCTGCACCGCGAGGCCGACCGGCTCGACGTCTTCGTCGACGGCCGCGAAGTCGCGCCGATGGCGGCGCGCGCGACGATGTACCAGGACGCGCAGGGCAAGGCCATCGATGCGCGCTCACGCTACGGCGCGCTGGCGGCGGCGATCCCCGGCGAGCCGGCGGCGCTCGATCACATCGCCAAACGCTACGGCGTCAAACCACTTTCAGCGGCGCTGGCGCCGGCGATCCGCTATGCGCGCGAAGGCTTCGCGGTCGATGAGAAGCTCGCCAGGGCGATCGTCGAGACGGCGCCCAAGCTGTCGCCGGCTGCCAGGGATTTGCTGATGCCCAGCGGCCAGCCCTTGCAGAGTGGCGCCCTGCTGCGCCAGCCGGAGCTGGCGGCGACGCTCGCCGAACTGGCGGCGCGCGGCCGTGCCGGCTTCTACGAAGGCCCGATCGCCGCGCAGCTGCTGCGCTCGGTCAAGGCTGCCGGTGGCATCTGGACCGAAGAAGACCTGCGCCGCTACGAGGTGGTCGAGCGCACGCCGCTGGTCTTCGATTTCCGCGGCTACCGCATCACCACCGCGCCGCCGCCGTCGGCGGGGGGCATCGCGCTGGCGCAGCTGTTCCAGCAACTCGAAGTGCTCGGCTGGCAGGACGACGGCAGCGCCGCCTCCACGCATCTGTGGATCGAGGCGCTGCGCCGCGCCTATCACGAGCGCGCGCAGTATCTCGGCGATCCGGATTTCGTGCGCGTGCCGACGGTCGAGCTGGCTTCGCGCAGCCACGCGCGCGCGCTGGCGCAGAGCGTCGATCCGCAGCGTGCGACGCCGAGCGCGAGCCTGAAGCCGGTGCCGCTGATCGGCGAGGGCCATCACACCACGCATTTGTCGGTGGTCGACCGCGACGGCAACCGCGTCGCCGCCACGCTGTCGATCAACCTGCCGTTCGGCTCGGCGTATCTGGCGCCCGGCACCGGCGTGTTTCTCAACGACGAGATGGATGACTTCGCCGCCTCGACCACCGCCAGCAATGCCTACGGCCTGGTCGGCTCCAGCGCCAACGCGATCGCGCCGCGCAAGCGGCCGCTGTCATCGATGACGCCGACCTTCGTGGAAGGGCCGCGCGGCCTGCTGGTGATCGGCACGCCGGGCGGCAGCCGCATTCCGACGATGGTCGCGATCGGCATCCAGGGCTGGATACGCGGCCTCGACCCGAAGGCGATCGTCGCGCTGCCGCGCCTCCATCACCAGTACCTGCCGGACCTCGTGCAGGCCGAGCCGGACGCGCTCGGCGCCGCGCAGGCCAAGGGGCTTGCCGCACTCGGTCACACGCTGCAGCCGCAGGCCAGCCGCTGGGGCAATCTGCAGCTGGTCAGCTGGGATCTGGCCAGCGATCACATCGCTGCCGCCGCCGATCCGCGCGGCGTCGGCTTCGCCGACTCCAAGCGCAACTGCAGCGTCTGCGGCAACCCTCGCCCCTGATACCGCGCCCGTAAACGGCAGAGCGGATTTCTCCTGTTCGCGCTGTAAGCCCCTCTCCCGCTTGCGGGAGAGGGGCTGGGGTGAGGGCTGTCGGCTCAGCGCGGCGCCGTCTGCCCGAACAGCACGCGCCGCGCTTGCTCGTCCATCGTCGTCGTGTGGGCCTGCTCGACCAGCGCATAGGCGCGCTGTACCGCCGGCCGCTGCGCGATCGCCTCGAACCAGCGCTTGAGGTGCGGGAAATCGGCCAGGTTCTGGCCTTGCCCCTCGTGCGGCACGATCCACGGATACGAGGCGACGTCGGCGATGCTGTAGTCGCTGCCGGCGAGGTATTCGCGATCGGCCAGGCGCTGGTTGAGCACGCCATACAGCCGCCCGGTTTCCTTGACGTAGCGCTCGATCGCGTACGGCAGCTTCTCTGGCGCGTAGTTGCGGAAGTGATGGTTCTGGCCGGCCATCGGCCCGAGCCCGCCGACCTGCCAGAACAGCCACTGCAGCGTCTCGGCGCGGCCGCGCAGCTCCGGCGAAATCAGCCGGCCGCTCTTGTCGGCCAGATACAGCAGGATCGCGCCGGACTCGAACAGCGATAGCGGCGCGCCGCCATCGGCGGGCGCGTGGTCGACGATCGCCGGGATGCGGTTGTTCGGCGCGATCGCCAGGAACTCCGGCCTGAACTGCTCGCCACGGCCGATGTTGACCGGGTGCAGGCGGTAGGCCAGTCCGGTCTCCTCGAGAAAGACGGTGATCTTGTGGCCGTTGGGAGTGGCCCACCAGTAGAGATCGATCATCGTGCTGACCCCTCGGCTCAGGCCAGCGCCGGATAGTCGGTGTAGCCCCTGGGCCCTGGCGTGTACAGCGTCGAGAAGTCGACCGGGTTCAGCTCGCTACCCTGTTCGTAGCGTGTCGCCAGATCGGGATTGGCGATGTACGGCTTGCCGTAGACGATCGCGTCGGCACGCTGCTCGCGCAGCGCCGCCTCGCCGCCGGCCGCGTCGAAACCGCCGTTGAGCAGCAGCGGGACGCCGCCCAGCTTCTCGCGGGCGATGTTCGCCAGCTCGCGCTCTTCCGGCAGGTCGTGCTGGTTGTGGCGCAGCTCGAAGAAGGCCCCGCCGCGCCGGGCGAACTGCTCGGCGACATAGCTCACCAGCGCCGCCGGCTGCGAATCGGCGATGTCGTTGTAGGCCACCAGCGGCGAGATGCGCAGGCCGACACGGTCGGCGCCGATCGCGTCGATGGTGGCATCGAGGATTTCGAGCAGGAAGCGCGCGCGCTTCTCGATGCTGCCGCCGTACGCGTCGTCGCGGTCGTTGACGCTGTCGCGCAGGAACTGGTCGATCAGATAGCCGTGCGCACCGTGGATCTGGACCGCATCGAAGCCGGCGGCGCGTGCGTTGAGCGCGGCCTGACGGAACTGCGCGACATACGCGGGGATCTCGTCGGCGTGCAGCCGTCGCGGCGCCACCTGCGGCACCACGCCCTGCGGTGTGTTGATGCCATCGTCGCGGATCGCGCGGTCGGTCGACGACACCGGCTCGGCGCCGTCGTTGATGAACGGATGCGTGGCGCGGCCCGGATGCCAGATCTGCATCGCGATCCGGCCGCCGGCCGCGTGCACGGCGTCGGTGACCTGCTTCCAGCCGGCGATCTGCGCATCGTTGTAGATGCCGGGATCGTTGATGAAGGCGGACGCCGCGGGGTCCACCATCGAGCATTCGGTGATGATCAGGCCGGCATCGGCGCGCTGGCGGTAGTACTCGGTCATCAGCGCGCCCGGTACGTGCCCCGGTTCGGCGCGGGCGCGCGTCATCGGCGACATCACCAGGCGGTTGCGCAGCTTGAGGGCGCCGAGACTGACGGGGGAGTGCAGGATATCGCTCATTTGTTGTTCTCTGATCGGTGGGGTGGAGCGGCGTACCGGTGCTGGTACGCCGACCCGTGCAGGCACTGTTACCGGTAAGTAACGCTGCCGTAAGTTACCGATCAGTAACATTCAGTGTCAAGACAGCACACCACCAGACCCCGCGACCGCTGCCGCCACGGGTGTACGGTCCGCGCACCGCAGCCGACGCGCGGATGTTAGGCAGCGGCGAGAATCGGCGGCAGGCGCAGCCGGTTGATCGCCACCGGCCGGTGCTGCAGTCGCTGCAGCTGGTGCAGGCGACGCAACAGGGTGATTCGCGCGAGATTGGCGGCAATCGCCTGCTTGTAGGGGTCCTGGCCGCCGAAGTGCACGTCGAAGTAGCGGTGCACGCTGCCGAAATAGCCGTCGATGCGTTGCGCCCACAGGCGCCGGTTGAAGGCTACGGTGCGTTCCAGCAGCTGCTGCGGCGTGCGGTAGCGCGGCCGCGGACCGCCGGGCCGGCGCTCGCCGGCGAGCCCGCACAGCTCGAACTCGCGAAACAGGAAATCGCGGCACTTTTCCAGATAGCAGCGATCGGCCGTCTGCGACATCAGATCGGCGGTGCCGAGCATGAAGCCGAGCCGGCGCTCGCGAGTGCCGCGCACGCGGATCGCGTCGAGCGTCATTTCATAGCCGGTGAAATGGATCAGCTGCGTGGCCAGCGCCACCTCGCTGCCCAGACCCAGCGCTGGCAGGAAGCGGCTAAGGAACTCGCCGCCGCGGGCGACGTGCGTCAGCGTGTATGCGGCGCCGTTGGCAGCGGTATCGCTCAGACGGCGGACATAGCCGGCGTCATGGAACAGCGCGACGACGATGCCCAGCAGCGCGCGTCGCGGTCCGAGCCGCTCGCGCGCCGGCACGCTGCGCTCATGGCCGTCGATCAGCCGCGCCAGCGCCAGCGTGCAGTCGAGGCTGTGCTGGGCATCGTGATACCAGGTATCGCAGCCTGCGTAGCCCGGCAGATAGCCGGCATAGAGCCGGCTGAACAGCTCGACCGCACGGTCGAGAGCGTCCAACGGCTGCTGTGGATAGAGGGAGGCAAACAGCCGCTTCAACTCGGCGGCGACGTCCTGCGGATGCGAGACGCGGATGGTATTGGTGACGTCGTAGTGACTGCGGCGCTGCATGAGAATCCTGGCCAGACCCTCCGGACGGGTCGAGTGAAAACCAGTCTAGGGCGTTGCAGGCACGACAACCGGGACCGGTTTCTCAGAATCCTCCGCAGCGGCGCTCACAGTTCCAGTTCGACCACCAGCGGCGCATGGTCGGACGGCCGTTCGAGGCGGCGCGGCGCCAGGTCGACGACCGCCGAGCGCGCCTTGGCGGCCAGCGGCGCCGACAGCAGCCAGTGGTCGATGCGCAGGCCCATGTTGCGGCGAAACGCCGCCTGCCGGTAATCCCACCAGGTGAACGCTTCCGGAGCCTGCGGGAACAGCCGGAACGCGTCGGACAGGCCCAGGCCGCAGAGTTTCTGCAGGCCACTGCGTTCCAGCTCCGAGCAAAGGATCTGGCCTTCCCAGATCGCCGGATCGTGCGTGTCCTCGGCCGCCGGCGCGATGTTGAAATCGCCGCCGACCGCGAGCAGCGGATAGCGCTGCAGCTCCTGCTGCAGATAGCCATGCAGCGCTGCGAGCCAGCGCAGCTTGTAGGCGTACTTGTCGCTGCCGACGGCCTGGCCGTTGACGACATAGACGTTGACGATGCGCACGCCGCCGACGGTGCCGGCGATCACGCGCTTCTGTTCGTCCTCCAGGCCCGGGATATCGAGTGCGACGTCCTGCGGCGGGGTCCGCGCCAGCAGCGCAACGCCGTTGTAGGTCTTCTGGCCGTTGTGCACGGCCTGATAGCCGGCCGCGGCGAGCGCCTCGTGCGGAAACGCCTCGTTGACCATCTTGGTTTCCTGCAGTGCGACGACGTCCGGCTGCTGCACGGCGAGCCAGTCGAGCAGATGCGGCAGGCGCACTTTCAGCGAATTGACGTTCCAGGTGGCGATTTTCATACAAGACTGTCGGTGGATCGCCGGCAGTGTATGTCGTTCGCGACAAACTGTGATGCGCTGCAACGAAACGGAGATCCACAGTCGCTAGCGTTGAGCCCCGTCGTGCAGCGCTGCCCACCCGGCGCGATCGGCAAGGGGAGAACCATATGCAGGAGCAACGCGAAACCGCAGCAAGCGCGACGCCCGGTGCGGCGCGAATCCTGTTCGTCTCCGGCAGCGGCGAGGCCCCGGCGCGCGCCGCGATCTGGGCCGCGCAGCGCGGCTGGCAACTGGATGTGTTGCAGCCGCAAGCGGTCGATGCAGCCACGCTGGTTGCCGCTGGCTATCGGCTTGCGATCGTCTGCGACTGTGCAATGGATGACGTCACGGTGGCCGCGCTGCCGGCGCAGCTGGCGCCGCTGCCGGCGCTGCTGGCGACCGCGCACGGCGGTGAAACGCGCGCCATCGCCGCGATACGTGCCGGCTACCGCGACTATCTGTATGCCAATGCCGACAGTCAGGAGTGGCGTGCCCGGCTGCAGCCCTACCTGCAGCGCGCGAGCGTGCCACGCTGCGATGCCGGCGGCATGATCGCCGTCAGCGCTGCGATGCAGGCGGTGCGCGAGCGGCTCGAACGGATTGCCGCCGCCGACTGCACGGTGCTGGTGATCGGCGAGACCGGCACCGGCAAGGAGCGCATCGCCGAGCAACTGCATCGCCACAGCGCGCGCGCCGCGGCGCCGCTGCTGCCGATCAACTGCGCGGCGCTGCCGGACAGCCTGCTCGAAAGCGAGCTGTTCGGTTACGAGAAGGGTGCCTTCACCGGCGCCGTCAGCGCTTATCCGGGCAAGCTCAAGCTGGCCGACGGCGGCACGCTGTTCCTCGACGAGATCGGCGACATGAGCCTGGCTGGTCAGGCCAAGCTGCTGCGTGCGCTGGAATCGCGCGAGTTCCACCGGCTGGGCTCGCGCAGCGCCACGCGCTTCGATGTGCGCGTGGTTGCCGCCACCAACCAGGCGCTCGAACACCGGGTCGAGCAGGGCCTGTTCCGCAAGGATCTGTTCTTCCGCCTCAACGTCGCGCGTATCGACCTGCCGCCGCTGCGCGAACGTCGTGACGACATCGAGCCGCTGCTTCGCCACTACCTCGCCCAGTTCGGCCCGCGCGGCGATAGCGCGCGCGACTTCGAGCCGGCGGTGCTGCGGCGGCTGCTCGCGCACGACTGGCCCGGCAACATTCGCGAGCTGAAGAACGTGCTGGAAGCGATGCTGATCTGCGCGCGCGGCCCGCGGCTGACGCTGGACGATCTGCCGGCCGGCCTGCGCGGTGGCCATAGTGTCCAGACCGCGCCGGCGCCGCGCGACGAGCGCGAACTGCTGCTGGCCACGCTCAACCGCCTCAACTGGAACAAGAGCCGGGTCGCGGAGCAGCTGCGCTGGTCGCGGATGACGCTGTACCGCAAGCTCGCCAAGTACGAAATCCAGGACCGGCCCGGTGCACTTCTGGCCGCCGGGCACGCGGCGCCGGCATATCCTCCCGAGCTCCGCGCACCGGCGCTGTCGCCCGAGTTCTAGGGCCTGTTAACGCTATGGCCGCCGCTGCGACGGAGACCGTTTTGGCGCAGCGCAAGGAAGGACGAGCGCGGTGTACTGGACGTACACGAGCGAGTTCT
>CAMLDZ010000064.1 GCA_946478985.1 uncultured Solimonas sp. | reverse complement strand
TAGGTCTTGTCGCTGACCGTGAACTCGTGCTTCCAGCTTTCGGCGGAGACGCTGAAGACCTTGAGGTCGAAGAGCTTGATCAGATAGTCGCGATAGGCGAGGGTTTCCGGAAAATGGAAGCCGGTATCGATGAACGCGAACTTCTGTTGCGGCTGCAGCCGCGAGATCAAATGCAGGAAGTAGGCGGAGGTGGCGGCGAACGACGAGGTCACCAGCACCTTGTCGACGTCGAAATCCACGTACAGCTGGCGGATGCGCTGCTCGAAGTCGAGCGGGGCGTAGCGCGCGTTGAGCGCCTCGATCTGGGCAGCGCTCAGACCCGCGCTGTTGCTGGCGGGAACGGCGGCGGTGGCTTCGGCAATCGACACGGAAAACTCATCCTGCCTGGCGGCAAACATCGGCGGCCGCGGATTTTACGCAATCGGTGGCGTCCGCGTCGGGCCGGAGGGTGCCGGGCGTGAGGTCAATCGCCCTGCTGCTGCTGTCGGCCGCCCTGCTGATGGCGGCGCCGTCGGGCGCGCAGCCGCTCATCGGCTCGCCACCGCCGGACGCCCTGGGCCGCGATCGCGAGGGCCGGCCCGTGCGGCTGGCGGATTTCGACGGCCGCGTCGTGGTCGTCAGTTTCTGGGCGTCGTGGTGCGCGCCCTGCCTCGACGAGATGGCGGCGCTGGAAGACCTGCAGCGGCGTATCGGTCGCGAGCGGCTGGCGGTGGTCGGCGTCAACTGGCACGAGGACCTGTTCCCGTACCGCGCGGCGCTGCGCAAGCTCGACCGCGTGCAGATCACGCTGACGCGCGATGCCGAGCAGCAGGTCGGCGAGGCCTACGGCGTGCGCGAGATCCCGGCGCTGTTCATCGTCGGTCGCGACGGCAGGCTGGCGCATCGGCACCGTGGTTTCGCGCCGGGGCAGAGCGCGGCGACGCTGCGCAGCGAGATCACCGCGCTGCTGGCGGCGCCTTGACCGCGGTCATGCCGGAGCGCCGTTGCTGCATGCGATCATAGGCTGATGATCGACAGCCTCTACAACCGTCTGGGTGCCGACGAGACGACGATCCGTCGCCTGGTCGATGCCTTCTACGACCGCATGGATCAGGACCCGGCCTATGCGGAGCTGCGCGCGCAGCATCCGCCGTCGCTGGACGGCTCGCGCGACAAGCTGTTCTGGTTCCTCTGCGGCTGGACCGGCGGCGAACAGCACTACACCGGGCGCTTCGGCCATCCGCGCCTGCGTGCGCGGCACATGCCCTTCACCGTCACCAGCGTCGAGCGCGATCAATGGCTGGCCTGCATGGCCGATGCCGCCGTCGCGATCGGCCTGGACGAGGCGCCGGCCCGCGAACTGCTTGGCGCGCTGGCGCCGCTGGCCGACTGGATGCGCAACCGCGCCGACGGCTGAGCCGTCGTCCGCCGCACGATCGATTCAGCGGCCAGCCCGCCGCTGCGGCTAGACTCGCGCCAGGGAAACCAGGGTACGGGGCGATCGGCATGCGCAGCAGCAGGTTCGCGGTGTGTGAGCATTGCGATGCGGTCCATGCGCGGCGCGCGCTGCGCCGTGGCGAGATCGCGCAATGCACGCGCTGCGGCGGCGAGCTGTACCGCAACCGGCCGTCCGATCTGCAGTGGATGCTGGCGCTGACGCTGGCCAGCGGCATCGTCTTCGTGATCGCCAACTGCTATCCGATCGTGACGATGGAACTCAAGGGCGTGCCCAGCCACACCACGCTGTGGGGTGCGATCCGGGCCACCTGGGACACCGGCGTCGGACCGATCTCGGTGCTGGCGGCGCTGACGGTGTTCTTCTTTCCGCTCGCGCAGATCCTGCTGTTCGCCTACGTGCTCGGCGCGCTGCTGCGCCGCCGCGTGCCGGCCGGCTTCATCGATGCGATGCATGCGCTGCGGCTGATGCGGCCGTGGAGCATGGTCGAGGTCTTCGTGCTCGGCATCCTGGTGTCGGTGGTCAAGATCGCCGGCATGGCCTCGATCCAGCTCGAAGTCGGCATCTTCGCCTTCGGCGTGCTGACCCTGATGCTGACGGCGATCAACGCCTTCGACCTGCACGCGCTGTGGGACGTCGCCGCCGAGGTGAACGATGGCCGCTGAACCGGCGCCGGTGCGCAGTGCCCTGCAGATGGGCCTGCTGCCCTGCGCATCCTGCGGCCTGGTCTGCCGCGCGCCGGCGCAGCCGGTGCACGAGGTGCTGCATTGCCCGCGCTGCGACGCGCCACTGCATACACGCAAGCCGGACAGCGTGCGGCGCACCTGGGCGTTCCTGATCGCCGCGGCGATCCTCTACATCCCGGCCAATCTGCTGCCGATCATGCAGACCACCACGCTGCTCTACGACCACGCCGATACCATCATCGGCGGCGTCGGCGTGTTGTGGCGTGGCGGCTCCTGGGATCTGGCGATCATCGTCTTTGTCGCCAGCGTCGTAGTGCCGCTGTTGAAGATCGGCGCCCTGCTGGTACTGCTGCTCAGCACCCGCCGCCCCACGCGCTGGCGGCAGCGCGAGCGGGCGCGGCTGTACCGCGTCATCGAGTTCGTCGGCCAGTGGTCGATGCTCGATGTCTTCGTCGTCGCGCTGCTGGTCGCGCTGGTACATTTCCAGACCGTCGCCGAGGTGCGCGCCGGACCCGGCGCGATCGCTTTCGGCGCCGTGGTCGTGCTGACCATGCTGGCGTCGATGAGCTTTGATCCGCGCTCGATCTGGGACGAGCCGGACCCGCCGCAACCGGACCCGCAACCGGACAAGGATCCCGCCGATGACCGACTCCCCACCTGAGCGCGACGACAGCGCGCTGCCGACGCCGGACGTGCGCCAGCAGCGGCGCTGGACGCTGTCGCTGATCTGGCTGGTGCCGATCATCGCCGCGCTCGCCGGCATCGTGCTGGGCGTGCGCGCCTTGCTGTCGTCGGGTCCGGAGATCTCGGTGCGTTTCCGCACTGCCGAGGGCCTGGAAGCCGGCAAGACCGAAGTCCGCTACAAGGACGTGGTGGTCGGCCAGGTGCGGCGCATCCGCCTCAGCGACGACCGCCAGACGGTCGTCGTCAAGATCGAACTGACCAGCGACGCGGCCAGCCTCGCCGCCGAGGACACGCGGTTCTGGGTGGTACGGCCGCGCGTCGGCATGGGTGGCGTCTCCGGCCTCAACACCTTGCTGTCGGGCGCCTACATCGGCGTCGACGTCGGCCAGTCGACCGAGGAGCGGCGCGAGTTCGACGGCCTGGAAGTGCCGCCGGCGGTGACCAGCGACCAGAAGGGCCGTCGCTACGTGCTGAAGTCGGACGACCTGGGCTCGCTCGACATCGGCTCGCCGGTCTATTACCGGCGCACCCAGGTCGGCCGCGTCGTCGGTCACCAGTTGCGCGACGATGGCCGCGGCGTGCTGCTGGAAGTCTTCGTCGACGCGCCATACGACCGCTACGTCACGCAGAACACGCGTTTCTGGAACGCCAGCGGTGTCGATATCACCGTCAACGCCTCCGGCTTCAAGCTCGATACCGAGTCGCTGGCGACGGTGGTGGCCGGCGGTGTTGCCTTCGAGGCGCCGGGCGAGGAACCGGTTGGCGAGATCGCCGACGAGAACGCCCAGTTCAACCTCTTCAACGACCGTAATGCCGCGCTGGCGCCGGCCGATGGCGTCGCCATGGACGTGCGCATGCGCTTCAACCAGTCGATGCGCGGCCTGACGCTGGGCTCGCCGGTCGATTTCCGCGGCGTCACGCTCGGCGTGGTGTCGGCGACTTCGCTGGAATTCGATCGCCACGAGCGCAAGCTTTATGCCGTGGTCGACGCGCGCATCTATCCGGAGCGGCTCGGCCCGATGTTCCGGCGCCAGATCGAGCGCAGCGGTGATCCGGCGCGTGCCGGCCGCGAGTTCTTCGCACGGCTCAGCGCGGCGGGTCTGCGTGCGCAGCTGCGGCCGGGCAATCTGCTGACCGGCCAGCTCTACGTCGCGCTCGATTTCGACAAGAAGGCCAAGCCGGTCAAGCTGGCGACCGATGCCGAGCCATTCGAGCTGGCGACCGCCGCCGGCGGCATCGAGGAGATCCAGCAGCAGATCGCCAGTATCGTCGCCAAGATCGACGAGATTCCGTTCGGCGACATCGGCCGGCATCTCGACAGCACGCTGCAGAATGCCGACAGCCTGCTCAAGCAGCTCGACGGTGAGCTGGCGCCGGAAGCGCGCGGCCTGCTCAAGAACGCCCGCGAGGCAGTCGACAATGCCAACCGCAACCTGGTCGGCGATGGAGCGCCGCTGCAGCGCAACGCGCAGGTGACGCTGGAAGCGGTCGAGCGCATGTCGCGTTCGATGCGCGAGCTGACCGACTACTTGAAACGGCACCCGGAGGCATTGATCTTCGGTACCCCGGACGCCGCCGAGCCGCGCGATGACGGTGCCACGGAGAAAGCCCCATGAGCATGATCGGACGCCTGTGCGCCGCTACGGCGATCGCCGCGATGCTGCTGCTCGCCGGCTGCGGCGGCGACGCCACCCACTTCTACACGCTGGTGCGGCCGACCGCGCCCAGCACCGCCGGTACCGCCAGTTTCGCGATCGACGTGCAGTCGGTGCGCCTGCCGCTGCAGGTCGATCAGCCCGAACTGGTGATCCGCCAGGGCGACGGCGCGGTGGCGCTGGTCGAGACGCGGCGCTGGATCGCCCCTCTGCCCGACGAGGTGCGCAGTGCGCTTGTGGCCGAGCTGACGCGCCAGCTCGGCGTGCGCGACATCTCGCGCGTGGCGCCGCCGCCGGATACGCCGGTCTATCGCATCCTGGTCGACGTGCAGCGCTTCGATACCTGGCTGGCGCGCGGTACCGACCTCGAAGCGGTGTGGACGGTGATCGTCAACGAGGGCGGCGCCGGCGCGCAGCGCTGGACCTGCGCCAGCAGCGCGCATGCCGATGCCGGCCCCGGCTACGAGGCGCTGGTGATCAGCGCGCAGCAGGCGCTCGACAAGGTGGCCGGCCAGATCGGCGCGCTGATCGCCGCCGCGCGCGGTGGCGGTGCGCCGCGCTGCCCGGCAGCCTGAGCGCGAGGCGGTACGCCGGCAAACTACAATGCTGCGGCCATGATCCCGCTCACCGAGCCGCACAATTTCTTCGACGCGTTGCCATCCGAGGCGCGCGCGGCGATCGATGCGGTGAGCCGCTTCCGTGAGCTCGCCAAGGGCGGCCACGTGATGTCGCAGCGCGGCCCGGTCGACCACCTGCACCAGATCCTCAGCGGCCACGTGAAGGTGTCGTCGACCGCGCACGATGGCCGCGAGACCGTCATCGCGCTGATCCGCGGCGGCGGCTGGGTGGCGCTGTCGGAGATCTTTTCCGGGCTGTCCGCCAATGCCGACGTGATCGCGCTGACGCCGGTGCGCCTGCGCTCGGTCAGCCGTTCCGCCTTGCTGGAGCTGATGCGGCATCATCCGCGCATCGCCGAAGAACTGCTGCGCGTGCTCAGTCAGCGCTTCAGCATCCTCTACCACTTCAGCGTCGACCGCAGCACGCTGACGCTGAAGGAGCGCGTCATCAAGATGCTGTACATGCAGGGCTACTCGCACAGCGCCTGCCGCGATGAGGCTTTCGTGGAACTGCCGCAGGAGGAGCTCGGCAAATGGCTGGCGGTGGGCCGCCAGGCGCTCAACCGCGTGCTCAAGGAGCTGGAGCGCGAGGGCTTCATCGAAGCCAGCTATGGCGGCATCCGCCTGCTCGGGCTCGATGCGCTGCGGCAACGCTATGGCTACCTGATCGACGTCGAGGAGCCGGTCGCGGTCTATCGCGACTAGGGTCGGTTGGTGCGATGGGCGCCGCTGCCGATTGTCGCCGGCGCGACAGAGTGCGCATGCCTGCTGGGCTAGGCTTGCGCGATTCACCAGGAGCGCCGCCATGATCAAGCCCGAAGACATCGAATACCACGTGCCCGCCGGTATCGATCACACCTATGCCGAGACCAATTTCTTCGTCGCCTTCATTCCCGAGGAGCGCATCCTCGCGACCTTTTACACGCTGACGCGCAAAAGCATCGGCGTCTGTCTGGTCGATGTGGCGATCTTCGGCTGCCTGTCGGACAACCGCGCCGAGATGCTTTACCTGGACACGCAGCAACAGCTGCCGGCGCCGGCGCGACTGTCGCGCTTCGAGACGCCCAACGGGCTGAAGATCCACGCCGAAGACCTGCGGCACTACAAGCTCGACTACGCCGGCTTCGACGACACCGAAGCGCATCTGTACATCGAAGGCCTGACCGAGCCCTTCGACATCCATGATCCGCAGCACAGCCCCAAGGCCACGCCGCATCACGCCGAGGCACGCCACGAAGGCTCGGGTCTGGGCGCGGCCTACGGTCATCACTTCGACATGACATGCCGCGTCTCCGGCACGCTCAAGCTGCGCGGCAAGACCTACCCGGTGCAGTGCGTGTCGACGATGGACCACAGCTGGGGACCGCGCTGCGAAGTCGGCCTGAAGTCGATGGGCTGGATGAACGCGCACTTCGGCGAGGACTACGCGCTGCACTGGATCAACAGCCTGGACCTGACGAAGCCGGCCGGCCAGCAGGAAGCGCTGGCGCACGGCTACGTGGTCGACAACGGCCGGTTCTACGGTCTGCAGGATCTGAAGATGCGCAGCAACCGCCTCGGTGCCGTCAACGTGGCGATCGACATCGTCGCCACCGACGTGCGGGGCAAGCAGCACACGCTGTACGGCACCCCGATGGTCGGCGCACCCTGGTCCTGCTATACCGGCGTCATGCTGCAGATGGCGATGAGTCGCTGGATCACGTCCGAGGGCCGCATCGGCTACGGCCTCAACATGGAGAACTATCCGCTCGATCTGGTGGCGCGCTTGCGCGGACGCCACTGGGATGCGCCGGCCACGCGCATCGGCACCTGAGGTCTGGCCGGCCTCGCGTCCTTGCGGCGCGGGGCCGGGCGTCCGGCGCGACGACAGCCGGCTCACCGAGGCGGTATCTATAGAAATAGCAGGGGAGAAGGATGGGAACCGAATACCTGGGCGTGGAGGGGCGGCCGTTCGACGCGGTGATGCCGGCCTTACCGCAGGACATCGTCACCGGCCTGACCGGCGCACTGGTCGGCCTGCTGGCGCTGTACGCGCTGTGGCAGGCGTTCTCCGCCAGGCGCGACGACCGCTGGCTGATCATGCTGGTCGCCGCCGCCTTCACCGTCCTGATGGAGCCGTTCGCCTGCTTCATGGTCAAGGCCCACCATCCTGCGGTCGGCGCCCATGTCCTGCTGCGCGGCCTTGATGTCACCGTGCCCTGGCAGCTGCTGTTCTTCTACATCCTGTACTTCGCACCGACCGCCGCGTTCCTGATGTGGCGTGCCTCGCGCGGCATCAGCGCGACGCGCTACTGGCTCGATTTCCTCTGCATCTTTCTGCTGCTGTGGGGTGGCGAGGCGCTGGCGATCTGGATCGGCGTCTGGTTCTTCTTCGACTACAACCCCTTCGTCGTCGCCGGCCTGCCATTGTGGGTGGCGCTGACCAATATCTCGGCGGTCTACGCCTGGGCTGTGGCGGCCTCGTACTGCCTCGATCGGCTGCATGGCGCGGCGCGCTGGATCACCGTCATCGCCGCGCCGTTCTCGGCGATCGCCGTCTACGGACCGGTCAGCCTGCCCGCAGCGGTGGCGCTGTACCGCGACGGCGCCGGCTACGATCAGACCGCGCCGGCAGCGGCGGCGAGCGTGCTGGTCGGCCTGTTCGTCATCTTTGCCGCGCGGCATCTGCTTGGGCTCAGCCTTGGCTCACGGGCTGGCGCGGCCTGACCGCGTGGTCCTTGCGCTCGCCGTCATCGCCAACCGGAACCATCGTTCATGAGCACGCCGCTGCCGCCCGGACAATTCGAACTGAGCCGCTTTCCGCGCTTCGGCCTGGGCAAGTTCGCCCGCCGCTTTCCGGCCACGCCGGAGCGCGTGCGTTTCCGCATCGGCGGCGACGTCGAGAACGAGCTGCAGGTCGAGGAACAGTTCAAGGCGCTGCCGCGCGTCGAGCAGCGCAGCGATTTCCACTGCGTGACGACCTGGTCGGTGCGCGATCTGCGCTGGAGCGGTGTGAGCTTTGCCGACTTCTACACACAGCTCGTGCAACCGCTGGCGCGGCCGCTGCCACAGGCACAGACCGTGGTGTTCCGCGGCGAGGATGGCTACTGCAGCTGCCTGCCGCTCGAAGATCTGCTGCGCGCCGACGTGATGCTCGCCGACCGCCTCGACGACACGCCGCTGGGACTCGAACACGGCGCGCCGCTGCGGCTGGTGGCGCCGGCGCACTACGGCTACAAGAACGTCAAGCATCTGGTGGCGATCGAGTTCTGGCGTGATCGCCGCGCCTACCGTTTTCCGTTCCCGTACCCGGCGTTCATGGACCACCCGCGCGGCCGTGTCGCGCTTGAGGAACGCGGCCGCTGGTTTCCCGGCTGGCTGCTGCGCGCCTACCGGCTGATCATTCCGTTGACCGTGTGGAATTTCGCACATGCGCTGGCCGCGCACCGGCGGCGAGAAGCGGGCGCAACGACGCGGGCCTGAGGGGTTTACTTGCCGACCGAGTAGAAGGTCTTGCGCCAGTCGCGATGCCGCTTGTTGGCGCGGCGCAGGAACGGCAGGAAGCGGGCGACGCCGAGCAGTGCGTGGTTGAGCAGGTGCCAGGGCTGACGCAGGGGCCGGGCGAAGTCGATGAACAGCACCACGCGCCAGCCATCGGTGTTGTTCCAGACCTCGTGATTGAAGCTGTCGTCGAAGATCAGCACCTCGCCTTCGCGCCAGTGGCAGATGTGGTTGCCGACGCGGATCGCGACGTGCTCGGCCGGTTGCGGCACGATCAGGCCCAGATGGCAGCGCAGGATGCCGTTGTAGGCGCCGCGATGCGGCGGGATCTGCTTGCCGGGTGCCAGGATGCTGAAGAACGCCGTCAGCACGCCGGGAATCTGCTGAAGCTGATGCATCGTCTCCGGGCAGCGCAGCTGGTTTTCGCGGCAGTCGACACCGGCGGCGATCAGCCAGTAGGTCTTCCACTGGTCGTCGCTGGTGATCGTGCGCACCTCGTCCATGATCTGGTGGAACGCCGGCAGCTTGTCGCGCTCGCGCAGCACCTGTTCGAGCTCGGCGCGGATCAGCTTCCAGTGCACCTCCAGCTGCGAGGTCCACGGGAAATCATGCTTGTCGTAGACCGGCGTATCCGGCAGCGTCGAGACACGCGCCACCATGCGCTCCAGCGCATTCTGCAGGCAGATCCCGGCGCGCGCGGCCAGGCTGCGAGCACCGCCCAGTGTATGCGCCCGGGTGTTGAGGTCTCCCGGTAGCGGCTGGATGTGGCTGGGGGCCGAGCTGTCGTTCATGCGGTGCCGTCGCTTGTCATTTTTTGCCGCCGGCATGCTGCGCGATCGGGCGCGGTTTGCAAAGCTGGCAGATGGAGTCGCGGCGGCATTGGGCCCGACACGGTGTGAACTAGTCCTTAATTCCGCGCCGCAATTCCGGGTTGAGACCGGGGGCCGAGCGCATTCGGCTCGCGGCCGCGATGTGGCGGGGCGCAGGCCGCTGCGGAGCGATCCGGCGCTGTCCTGGCAGCCAAGACTCAGCCACCGCCTTTCGACGAGAATGGGCCGATGAGAACCGCCCTGACCCTGGCCTGCGCCGGCAGCCTTCTGATGTCCGCAGCCGCTTCCGCCACATCCGAATCCCGCATGAGCACCGAAAGCCCTTTTGCCCGGCCCAGCACCCTGGCCTATCAGCTGCCGCCCTTCGACCGCATTCGCACGGCCGACTTCATGCCGGGTTTCGAAGCCGGCATGGCGGCGCAGCGCGCCGAGATCGAAGCGATCGCGCAGGCCCGGTCGGCGCCGGGCTTCGACAACACCATCGTCGCGCTGGAACGGAGCGGGCAGTTGCTGGCGCGCGTCTCCGCGGTGTTTTTCAACCTGAGTGCGTCGGATACCAGCGAGGAACTGGATCGCATCCAGGAAGCGATGGCGCCCCGGCTCGCGGCGCACCGCGACACGATCCTGCTCGACGCGCGGCTGTTCGCGCGCGTCGAGGCGCTGTACAACACGCGCCGCCTGCTGGAGCTCGACGCCGAGTCTCTGCGCCTGCTGGAGCGCACGCACACCCAGTTCGTCCGCGCCGGCGCGCGGCTCGACGAGGCGCAGAAGCAGAAGCTGCGCGCGATCAACGAGGAGCTGTCGCAGCTGACGACGCGCTTCGAGCAGAACCTGCTCAAGGAAACCAATGCCTCGGCGCTGATCGTCGACGCCGCCGCTGAACTGGCCGGACTGTCTGCCGAGGAGATCGACGCGGCCGCGCAGGCCGCCAGGGCGCGCGGGCTCGATGGCAAGTTCGTGCTGAGCCTGCAGAACACCAGCGGCCAGCCGCCGCTGGCGCGCCTGCACAATCGCGCGCTGCGCGAGAAGCTGCTGAAGGCCTCGCTGGCGCGCGGCGTCCGCGGCGGCGAGTTCGACAACCGCGCGCTGATCGCCCGCATCGTCAGCCTGCGCGGCCAGCGTGCCGGCCTGCTGGGCTACCCCAACCACGCCGCCTACGTGCTGGAGGACGAGACCGCGCGAACCGCCGCGGCCGTCAACGAGCGGCTCGCCCAGCTGGCGCCGGCAGCGGCCGCCAATGCGCGCCGCGAGGCGGCGCAGATGCAGAAGCTGATCGATGCCGAGAACGGCGGCTTCACGCTCGCCGCCTGGGACTGGGCCTACTACGCGGAGAAGCTGCGCAAGGCGCAGTACGACTTCGACGAGTCGGAGATGAAGCCCTACCTGCCTCTCGAAAGCGTGCTGCAGAACGGCGTGTTCTACGCCGCGCAGCGGCTGTACGGGCTCAGCTTCAAGGAACGCAAGGATCTGCCGGTCTACCATCCCGAAGTGCGCGTGTTCGAGGTGTTCAATGCCGACGGCGCACCGCTGGGTCTGTTCCTCGCCGATTTCTTCAAGCGCGACTCCAAGCGCGGCGGCGCCTGGATGAACGAGCTGGTGTCGCAGTCGGCGCTGTTCGGCAGCAAGCCGGTGGTGGTCAACAACCTCAACATTCCCAAGCCGGCCGACGGCCAGCCGGTACTGCTGACGTTCGACGAGGTGACGACGATGTTCCACGAGTTCGGCCACGCGCTGCACGGCCTGTTCTCGCAGGTGCGCTACCCGATGTTCGCCGGCACCAATGTGCCGCGCGATTTCGTCGAATACCCTTCGCAGGTCAACGAGATGTGGGCCACCGATCCGGAGGTGCTCAAGCACTACGCGCGGCACTACCAGAGCGGCGCGCCGCTGCCCAAGCAACTGGTCGACAAATTCCTGGCCACGCAGAAGTTCAATCAGGGCTTCGCCACCAGCGAGTATCTGGCGGCGGCGATCGTCGACCAGCGCTGGCACCAGCGGCCGGCCGACGCGCCACCAATCGATGACGTGCCAGCCTTCGAGATGCAGGCGCTGCAGGACGCCGGGCTCGATTTGCCGGCGGTGCCGCCGCGCTATCGCAGCGGCTACTTCGCACATGTCTTCGCCGGCGGCTACGACGCCGGCTACTACGCCTACATCTGGAGCGAGGTGCTCGACGCCGACACCGTGGAATGGTTCGCCGAGAAGGGCGGCCTCAAGCGCGACAACGGCGATCGCTTCCGCGCCGGCTTGCTGTCGAAGGGCGGCAGCATCGACGCGATGACGCTGTTCCGCGCGTTCCGCGGCCGCGAACCTTCGATCGCGCCGCTGCTCGAACGCCGCGGGCTCGATCTGCCGGCACCGCGCTGAAGCCGGGGGCGACGGTCATGAAGTTTTCCGAGCTGCTGCAGACCCTGCAGGCCGACGGCGACAGCGCCGACAGCATGCAGTGGCGCGCCGAGGTGCCGGAGTCCTGGGCGCAGGGGCGCACCCTGTTCGGCGGCATCCAGGCGGCGATCGGTGTGGCGGCGATGCGCAAGGCGGTACCGGCCGACTGGCCGCTGCGCAGCCTGCAGGTCAGCTTCATCGCACCGGTGGCGCCCGGCGCGCAGCGCATCCAGACGCGTGTGCTGCGTACCGGCAAGTCGGCGATCCACGTCGAGGCGCGCCTGATGGATGGCGACGCCAGCGGCTGTTTCATGCTCGGCATCTTCGGACGCGGCCGCGACTCGGCAATCCGCATCGCGCCGCCGGCACCGTCGCAGGTCGTGCCGGTATCGGCGTCGCGCGCACTGCCGTTCGTGGCGGGCGTCACGCCGGCGTTCACGCGCCATCTGGATTTCTTCTGGGCCCGCGGCGGCTTCCCGTTCACCGGCGAGCACGAGGCCAAGACGCAGGTGCATGTGCGGCTGCGCGACGAGGCGCCGGTGGGCGAGCTGCAGATCATCGCGCTGGCCGATTCGATCCCGAGCCCGGGCCTGTCGCTGCTGGCGCGGCCGGCGGCAGCCAGCTCGCTGAGCTGGACGCTGGAACTGCTCGGCGGCGCCTATGACCCGGACCCGGGCCGGCACTGGCTGATGGATGCCACGGTCGACGTCGCTGCCGACGGCTACATGAACCAGAGCGCCGTGCTGTGGACGCCGGACGGCCAGCCGGCGGCGCTGAGCCGGCAGACCGTGGTGGTGTTCGCCTGAGGCCTACAGCCCTTTGGACGCCGGCCGCAGCTGCGCGAAGTCGTTGACCGCATCACGACAGCCGCGCGCGAAATCGGCGGAGTAGTCGCCGTCGCACTGGCGAGCGTCCTCCAGGTTCATCTGCTGCGCCCATTCGTAGCCATCGCTGTGCGTGCTGCAGGCAGCGCTGCAGCGGTTGACGGCGACGGCGGTACCGGCACAGCCGGCCAGCCAGGCCGACACGGCGACGGCCGCGCAGCCGAGCAGTTTCACATTCATCTGTACGTATTCCCCAAGCTGTTGTGCAGGCTCGCGTGCGTGATTTGCTGGTTCAGTGCACGCGGCGCCGCGAAAAGTTCAGTGCCAATTCAGTGCCGCGCCGACAAGGTGGTGGCGTGGCAAGTCGCCACGATTCTATGGGCACGGAGGCCGAACATGAACAGTGACACCCTGAAGGGTCAGTGGAAGCAGATCTCAGGCCGCGCCAAGGAAGCCTGGGGCAAATTGACCGACGACGATCTGCTGCGCGTCGAAGGCAATGCCCAGCGCCTCTCCGGTCTGGTGCAGGAACGCTACGGCATCTCCCGCGACGAGGCCGAGAAACAGGTGGACAAATTCTTGTCGCGCTTCGACGACAAGCCGACCAAGCACTGAGCGCTTCGTCGCATCAGACGGTGGACCGGATCCGGCGCTCATGCCGGCTCCGGTTCGTCTGGGCGCTGCTTCCTGCGGCGCGAGCCGGGGCGTTCAGCGATCTTCCTTGAGGCCGAAGGGCATCTCCACCGCCACACCGGCCAGTATCGAGCCCTTGCGTTCGTCGTCGAGGTCCTCGCGCGGGAAGCCGTAGCCGATCACCCATTCGCCGAACAGCTTGCCGTTCCAGATCGGGTGGCGGAACGTGGTCTGCGCGCCGTACTCGTGCAGGGGCACGTCATCGCCGGTTTCGCCGCGGACGAAGAGTTCATAGGCCAGGCCGCTCTTGAGACGCGGTACGCCGCGGTACAGGGTCAGCGAGGAGCGCCAGTCCAGGCCCTGGCGGTCCTCGGCCAGCGTGCCGATGTTGCGCCAGCGCAGCAGCGTGATGTCCGACAGCACATGGCTGTATTCGCCGCCGCCGGTAATGCCCAGGCCGCGGCGCGTCGTCCAGAACGGCGTCAGGCGAAAGTGCAGGAGATTGGCATCATCCGAGTAGGCGTTGTAGCGCAGGCGGCTCTGCACGAAAGCCTCCGGGCTGCCCAGGCCGCGCACGCCGATGCGGAAGCTGGTCTGCAGCGACTTGCGGTTGGGCAGCGAGTAGCCGAGGCCGGCCAGCCATTCGTCGCGGTCGTCCACCTGCGGAAATCGCGCGCGCAAGGTCTGGTTGTCGAAGCGGTCGGTGATGAAGTCGTCGTCGTTGTCGCGGCCGATGAAGCCGGACATGCGCTTGTTGAGGTTGGGCAGATCGATGCGCGCGTCGAAGCGCAGCCGGGTCTTGGCGCCGTAAAACTCCGAGTAGCTCTGCGACAGCTCCAGGCTGCCGTAAACGTGCCGTGCTTGATGCACGTAGTAGCGGTCGCCGAACAGGCCGTCGAACCACAGCGAGGTGGTGCAGACCATTTCCTCGACGCGCCGCCGCGTGTAGTCGACGGTGGCTTCGCCCTCTGCGGGACGTTGATCGCAGAGATGGCTCGGGCGGATCTTGCGGTTGGTCTGGCGCATGTCCTTGGGGATCGGCTCCTTGCCGTCGCCCGTATCACCGCGCAGATCCGCCTCGAAGACGTGCTCCGGCGCGGCGGGCGTATCCGCCTCCGGCGGCAGGCCATTGGGCGGCTGCGGCTTTTCCTGCAGATCGGGCGGGGGTGCGGCCGGGTGCTGGTCCACGGGTGCCTCGCCGGGCGGGGGCGCCGGCGTGCCGGCAGCGGCGGGCGCTGCGGCGGCCTGAGTGGGCGCCGGTTGGGCCGGCGGCGGGGTGGCGGACTCGGCTTCAGCGGCGGCCCTGGCCTTGTGGCTGGCACAACTGCCGAGCACCGTCAGGGCCGCCAGCCAGGCGGCGGGGCAGAAGCGGCGGAGCGGAACGGTGATCAGCGGCATGATGCCTGGGTGCGTTGCGGATTCAGTGAAGATGGGGCCTGCAGATGGATGGGTCCTGAATGCCGCCGGGGCGTCGATCGAAGCGTCGGCGCTGCGGCATCATAGGGCCGATCCGCCCATGTCCGACGCCGCTGACACCGCCGCCCGCAAGATCATCCATGTCGACATGGATGCGTTCTACGCATCCGTGGAGCAGCGCGATGCGCCCGAGCTGCGCGGTCGGCCGGTGGTGGTGGCCTGGCGCGGCGCGCGCTCCGTGGTTTGCGCGGCCTCCTACGAGGCTCGCCGCTTTGGCGTGCGCTCGGCGATGCCGGCGGTGCGCGCGGAGCGCCTGTGTCCGGAAGCGGTGTTCGTGGCGCCGGACTTCAACCGCTATCGCGCCGTCTCGCGCGCGGTGCGCGAGATCATGGCGCGGCACACCGAGCTGATCGAACCGCTGTCGCTCGACGAAGCGTATCTGGACGTCACGCACAATCATCTCGGGCTGCCATCCGCCACGGCCGTGGCGCAGCATATTCGCAACGACATCCGTAGCGAACTGCAGCTGACGGCTTCTGCCGGCGTCGCGCCCAACAAGTTCCTCGCCAAGATCGCCTCCGACTGGCGCAAGCCCGATGGCCTGTTCGTGATCCGCCCAGCGGAAGTCTTGGACTTCCTGGCGCCCTTGCCGGTGGCGCGGCTGCCTGGCGTCGGCAAAGTGATGGACGAGCGGCTGGCGGAGCTGGGCGTGCGCACGGTGGGCGAGCTGCGCGCACTGGAACCGCTGGCGCTCGAGCAGCGCTTCGGCCGCTACGGCCGGCGGCTGGCGACGCTGGCGCGCGGCATCGATGAGCAGGCGGTGACGCCGGACCGGCCGACGCAGTCGGTATCCGCCGAGGACACCTTCGCCGACGACCTGCCGCTGGAGGCGCTGACACCGCATATCGAGCGGCTTGCCGCCAAGACCTGGGACGCGGCGCGGCGCACCGCGCGTGTGCCGCGCACCGTCGTGCTCAAGCTCAAGACCGCGGATTTCCGCATCCTCACGCGCAGCCTCACGCCGCCGCTGCCACCGGCGTCCGCGGCGCAACTGAGCGAGATGGCATTGCGCTTGCGGGA